>NZ_LPDI01000005.1:0-92988 GCF_001528895.1 Burkholderia sp. MSMB1078WGS
CTCGCACGCGCGCGGCTCGCGCCCGCCGATACGGCGATCCATTACCTGACGCCCGCGGACGGCCGCGCGGCGTTCGAGCGCGACAGCGTGGACGCCTGGATCACGTGGGATCCCTATATCGCGTCGGTCGACCAGCATCCCGATGTGCGGATTCTCACCGACGGCAGCGGACTCGCATCGTATCAGCGCTACTACCTCGCATCGAGCGGCTTCGCTGCCGCCCACCCGGACGCCGTGCGGATCCTGTTCGACCGGTTGTCGCAGACGGGCACGTGGCTGCGCGATCACCAGCAGGAAGCCGCGAACACGCTTGCGCCGATCTGGGGCCTCGACGCCGCGACGATCGCACGTGCGAATGCGCGACGCAGCTACCTCGTGCGGCCGGTGATCGTGCAAAACTTCGGCGAACAGCAGCAGATCGCCGACACGTTCTTCGCGGCCGGGGTATTGCCGACCCGGGTCGACACGAAAGAAGCGCAGCGCTGGAATTTCACGGCGAATCGCGCGGAGCCGGTCGGCGTGTGAGAGGCCGGGCCGCCCCGCCAGGGCGGCAAAATATTTTTATGTGGCCGGATGAAATTGTATTGACAGACTTTCCCGGCACGCTACAATAGCGGTCTTCGCATCGCAGCAAGCGAACGTGCCCAGGTGGCGGAATTGGTAGACGCACTAGGTTCAGGTCCTAGCGGTGGCAACACCGTGGAGGTTCGAGTCCTCTCCTGGGCACCATCTGTTTTTGAAAAGGTCGGCTTTCAGCCGACCTTTTTTCATTTCGAGCCTCCGAATCGATGCGCATGTTCGGCACGGGCTTCGGCTCCACCAAGGTGCCCGTTATTTTGGTTCGCGTCCTAAAATTATGTTGACAGCCCGTGAAGACACGCTACAATAGCGGTCTTCGCATCGCAGCAAGCGAAACGTGCCCAGGTGGCGGAATTGGTAGACGCACTAGGTTCAGGTCCTAGCGGTGGCAACACCGTGGAGGTTCGAGTCCTCTCCTGGGCACCATCTGTTTTTGAAAAGGTCGGCTTTTAGCCGGCCTTTTTTCATTTCCGGCCCGGAATCATCGCAGGCCATCTGCAATCCCTCCCCGATTTCGGGTGTCCGCGCCCGCCCCTTTCCCTCGCCCTTCACGAAACAGAACCGGGATTTCCCTAGGCTGACAGGTCTTCGCTCACGCGGTTAAATAAATCAACGTGATTTATTTAATGCACCGCCGAGCGGTGCGACATGGAAGGAGACGCCATGAGAAGCCCGCACTTCGGCCAGGGAAGCAATTCGGCCAACGTGCGCCGTTACAACGAGCGCCTGTTGCTGAAGACGCTGCGCCGCGCGGGCAGCGCATCGAAGGCCGATCTCGCCCGTCTCGCGAGCATGACGGGTACGGCGGTCGGCAGCATCATCGCGTCGCTCGCCGACGCGAAGCTGATCGAATTCGCCGGCCGCACCGAAGGCCAGCGCGGCCAGCCGGCTTCGCTGATCCGGCTCGATCCGCGCGGCGCGTTCGGCATCGGCGTCCATCTCGACCGGATGCGCATCGAGACGGCGCTCGTCAATTTCGCGGGCGACGTGCTCGGCCGCCGCTCGCACGACACGCTGCTTCCCCCGCCCGCCGACGTGCTCGAGATCGTGCGTCACGACATCGATGCGATGCAGGCCCTGCTCCCGGACCATGAACGCGCCCGCCTGACAGGCATCGGCGTCGCGCAACCGTACAACCTCGGCGCGTGGATGCGCGAGCTCGGCCTCGCGCCCGACACGTTCCGCGCGTGGGAAGACGTCGATTTCGCGGCCGACCTCGGTCGCACGCTGTCGCTGCCCGTCTTCGGCGAAAACGACGGCAACGCAGCGGCGATCGCCGAACTGTTCTACGGGTACGGCCGGCAGTGCGACGACTTCGTCTACCTGTTCATCGGGCCGGCGATCGGCGGCGGGATCGCGATCGACGGCGACTGCCTGCGCGGCGTGACCGGCAACGCGGGGGACATCGCGGTGATTCCGGTGCCGCCGAGCCGGCTGGCGTCCGCGCCGCCGCCGCGCGGCCAATGGGACATCCTGCTCGCGCGCGCCTCGCTGCATGCGCTCGTGCGCCACCTGCGCCATCGCGGCGAGACGGTCGAGAACCGCGCCGATCTCGAAGCATGCATCGCCCGTGGCCTGCCGGCCGTCGACGAATGGATCGACGATTGCGTCGACGCGCTCGCGCCGGCGTTGCGCGCGGTGCTGTGCGTGATCGACGCGCCGGTGGTCGTGATCGACGCCGACACCGACGCGGGCCTGCTCGACGCAGTCACGACCCGCCTGCGCGCGGCACTCGTGGCCACCGCGCCCGAGGCACGCGGTACACCCGTGCTCGTGCGCGGCACGTTCGGCGCCGACGCCGGCGCGATCGGCGCCGCCACGCTGCCGATGTTTTTCAACTTCTCCCCGCGGGCCGGCATCCTCAAGGGCGCCCGCACCGACTCGCAGGAGGTCAACCATGTCGCGATCTGAGTCGCCCCGTCCGTTGCTCGAGATGCGCGGAATCAGCAAGACGTTCCCGGCCGTGCGCGCGCTCGACAACGTCAGCCTGACCGTCTATCCGGGCGAGATCCATTCACTGATGGGCGAGAACGGCGCGGGCAAATCGACGCTGATGAAGATCCTGTCGGGCGCCTATCGCGCCGACGCCGGCGGCGAAATCCTGATCGACGGCCAACGCATCGACATCGACGGCCCGCTCGCCGCGCGCGATGCCGGCGTCGCGGTGATCTACCAGGAGCTGTGCCTGTCGCCGAACCTGACCGTCGCGGAAAACATCTACGTCGGCCGCGAACTGCGCCGCGGCAACCGGCGCTGGGGCACCATCGACCGCGCGGCGATGGCGCGCGGCTGCCAGGACGTGCTCGCGCGCCTGGGCGCCCCGTTCGGGCCCGACACGCTCGTCGACACGCTGTCGATCGCCGAACAGCAACTCGTCGAAATCGCACGCGCCGTGCACACCCGCGCCCGCATCCTCGTGATGGACGAGCCGACCACGCCGTTGTCGTCGCGCGAAACCGAACACCTGTTCCGCCTGATCCGCCAGTTGCGTGAGGAAGGCCTTGCGATCATCTACATCAGCCACCGGATGGCCGAGATCTACGAACTGTCCGACCGCGTGTCGGTGCTGCGCGACGGCGCGTACGTCGGCACGCTGGAGCGCGCGGCGCTGTCGGCCGAGCGGCTCGTCGCGATGATGGTCGGTCGCGACATCTCCGGCTTCTACAAGAAGGAACATGCGCCCTACGACCCCGGCCACCTGCTGCTGTCGGTCCGCGACATCGCCGACGGCACGCGCGTGCGCGGCTGCAGCCTCGACCTGCATGCGGGCGAGGTGCTCGGCATTGCGGGCCTCGTCGGCGCGGGCCGCACCGAGCTCGCGCGGCTGATCTTCGGCGCCGAGCCGCGCGTGCGCGGCGACGTGAAGCTGGGCGAGCGCACGTTCGGCGCGCACTCGCCGCGCGACGCGATCGACGCGGGCCTCGTCTACCTGACCGAGGACCGCAAACGCCAAGGCCTGTTCCTCGACATGAGCGTGCGCGACAACATCAACATCTCGGTGTGCAACCGCGATGCCCGGCTGGGCGCGCTCGATCTCGCCCGCGGCGCCGAACGCGCGCGCGACGCGATCGCATCGCTGTCGATCCGCGTACCGCACGCGAACGTCAACGTCGGCGCGCTGTCGGGCGGCAACCAGCAGAAAGTGCTGCTGTCGCGCCTGCTCGAAACGAAGCCGCGCGTGCTGATCCTCGACGAACCGACGCGCGGCGTCGACATCGGCGCGAAATCCGAGATCTACCGGATCATCAACGAACTGGCCCGTGCCGGTGTGGGCGTGATCGTGATTTCGAGCGAGCTGCCGGAAATCATCGGCGTCGCCGACCGCGTGCTCGTGATGCGCGAAGGCGAGATCGCGGGCGAACTCGGCGGCCACACGCAGACGCCGATCACGCAGGAAGCGATCATCGCGCTCGCCACCGGCTCGCAGGCCGAACTGGCCGACGCGCATTGACCACGGCCCCTTCATTTCCCTCTTCTTTCAAGGTACCGAAATGATCAACCCGACCAAGCAGCGGAACCTCGCTTCCGCGACCGCCCATCCGGTCGCCAACCGCACGCCCCTGATGCGCGGCGCCGATCATCGCGCCCGCATGCAATCGCTGATTCGCACGGCCGGCATGCTGCCGGTGCTGCTGGTCCTGTGCGTCGGCTTCGGCTTCCTGACCGACGGCTTCTTCACGCTGCAGAACCTGTCGATCGTCACGCAGCAGGCGTCGATCAACATCGTGCTCGCCGCCGGCATGACCTTCGTGATCCTGACGGGCGGCATCGATCTGTCGGTCGGCTCGGTGCTCGCCGCCGCGGCCGTCGCGGCGCTGCTCGCGTCGACCATTCCCGGCTGGGGCTGGCTCGGCGTGCCGTTCGCGCTCGCCGTCGGCCTCGTGTTCGGCGCGATCAACGGCGGGCTGATCTCGTTCCTGCGCCTGCCGCCGTTCATCGTCACGCTCGGCGCGATGACGGCCGTGCGCGGCGTCGCGCGCCTGATCGGCAACGACACGACGGTGTTCAATCCGCAACTGCCGTTCGCGTTCATCGGCAACGGCTCGATCCTCGGCGTGCCGTGGCTCGTCGTGATCGCATGCGCGGTGATCGCGATCTCGTGGTTCATCCTGCGCCGCACGGTGCTCGGGATGCGGATCTATTCGGTCGGCGGCAACCCGGAAGCCGCGCGCCTGTCCGGCATCAACGTGCGGGCGATCCAGATGTTCGTGTATGCGGCGTCGGGCCTGCTCGCGGGCCTCGGCGCGGTGATGTCGGCCGCGCGCCTGTATGCGGCCAACGGCCTGCAGCTCGGCCAGTCGTACGAGCTCGACGCGATCGCCGCGGTGATCCTCGGCGGCACGAGCTTCGTCGGCGGCGTCGGTTCGATCGTCGGCACGCTGATCGGCGCGCTGATCATCGCGGTGCTGACCAACGGCCTCGTGCTGCTCGGCGTGTCCGACATCTGGCAGTACATCATCAAGGGGCTCGTGATCATCGGTGCGGTCGCGCTCGACCGCTATCGCCAGCGCGACTCGGCCCGGACCTGACAACCCTTTCCTCATCGCTCAACCATCGGCGCGCAGGCAGGTGCTCCTGCGCCCGTTCGCCAACAGACCTCACGGAGACACAACGACATGTTCAAGCACACCGCCGCCCTGACCGCCGCCGCCTGCGCACTCGCCTTCGGCGCCGGCGCCGCCCATGCAGCCGACAAGCCGCTGAAATCGATCGGCGTCACGGTCGGGTCGCTCGGCAACCCGTACTTCGTCACGATCGTGAAGGGCGCCGAAGCGCGCGCGAAGCAGCTCAACCCCAATGCGAAGATCACGGCCGTATCGGCCGACTACGACCTGAACAAGCAGTTCACGCAGATCGACAACTTCATCTCCGCGCACGTCGACATGATCCTGCTCAACGCGACCGATCCGAAGGCGATCGAGCCGGCGGTGAAGAAGGCGCAGGCAGCCGGCATCACGGTCGTCGCGGTGGACGTCGCGGCGGCCGGCGCGAACGCGACCGTGCAGACCAACAACGTGAAGGCCGGCGAACTCGCGTGCGACTACCTCGCGAAGAAGCTGAACGGCAAGGGCAACGTGATCATCGAGAATGGCCCGCAGGTGTCGGCCGTGATCGATCGCGTGAACGGCTGCAAGGCCGTGCTCGCGAAGAATCCCGGCATCAAGCTGCTGTCGAGCGACCAGGACGGCAAGGGCTCGCGCGAAGGCGGGATGAACGCGATGCAGGGCTACCTGACGCGCTTTCCGAAGCTCGACGGCGTGTTCACGATCAACGACCCGCAGGCGATCGGCAGCGATCTCGCGGCGAAACAGCTGAACCGCCCGAACATCGTGATCACGTCGGTCGACGGCGCGCCCGACATCGAGGCGGCACTGAAGTCGAACACGCTCGTGCAGGCGTCGTCGAGCCAGGATCCGTGGGCGATGGCGCAGCAGGCCGTCAACGTCGGCTACGGAATCATGAACGGCCAGAAACCGGCCAACCCGATGATCCTGATCGAGCCGACGCTCATCACGCGCGACAACGTGAAGACCTACAAGGGCTGGAGTTCCCCGCGCTGATCGCGGCGACCCGCCCGCGAGGCCGGGCGGTGCCGGGCCGCGTCGCCGCGCGACGCGCCGGCACTGCCCGCCTGTTCGGATTCAGATCAACTGCCGTACGGCCGCACGCGACGCCGCGGCACGAGGTTTCAACATGACGACGACGTTTCCCCGCCTGATCGTTTTCGGCGAAGCGCTGACCGATTTCATCCGCGACGACGCACGGCACTGGCACAGCATCGCAGGCGGCTCGTGCTGGAACGTCGCGCGCGTCGCGGCGCGACTCGGCGCGCCGACGGCCTTCGCCGGCACGGTGAGTCGCGACATCTTCGGCGACGAACTGATGCGCAAGAGCGCCGACGCCGGGCTCGACATGCGTTTCATCCGGCAGGTCGACCGCGCACCGCTGCTCGCGATGGTCGTATCGAAGCAGCCGCCCCACTATTTCTTCATCGGCGAAAACAGCGCCGATCTCGCGTTCGATCCGGCCGACTTGCCCGCCGGCGCCTTCGACGCCGCCGACATCGTGCACGTCGGCTCGCTCGGTGTCGTGCGCGAGCCGCTCGCGTCGCGCCTGGTCGCGCTCGCGCAGGCCGCGCGCGCGGCCGGCAAGCGAATCTCGTTCGACCCGAACTTCCGCGCGCCGATGGCCGCGCCGTCGTATCGCGACACGCTACGCCGGCTGACCGTGCTCGCCGACTGGATCAAGGTATCCGACGAGGATCTGCGCGGGCTGTTTCCGGAACTCGACGAAGCGGCCGCGCTCGCGCAGCTGCGCGCGTGGGCGCCCGACGCGACGATGCTCGTCACGCGCGGCGCAGCCGGCATGCAACTGCTGCATCGCGATACCGTGCTGTTCCAGCCCGCGTTCCCGACCGAAGTTGCCGACACGGTCGGCTGCGGCGACGCGAGCATCGGCGGCTGGCTCGCGAGCCAGCTTGCACGGCCCGAAGCGTCGGCCGCCGAGCATCTGCGCTACGCGGCCGCGTGCGCGGCCGTCGCCTGTGCGCATGCGGGCGCCTATGCGCCGACGGCCGCGGAAGTGACCGACATGATCGAGCGCACCGCCGCCGGCGCCGCGCTTTCGCGATAGACGGCGCCGACGCGCCGCGCCGTCACGCGGCAGGCGTGCCGTCGCTGCCGTTCGGCGGACTGCCGGCCTGCAACAGTTGCAGGCTCTCGTCGACGCTCAGTTCCGACATCGCAACGTCGTGCAGCGTGTCGTCCGCCGCGCGGCGCAGCGCATGCAGCGCGTGCACCTTGAGCCGCACGAGCGCGAGCCGCAGCCCGCGCGCTACGCATTCGGCCGCGAACGTGCGCAACGATTCGATCGTCGTGCCGTCGACATCCGGTGTTTCCTCGAGACTCAACATCACGGTCCGTGTGTCCGGCGCGGCCTTCATCAGCGCACGCACGCGATTGAGCATCCGGTCCGCATTCGCGAAGAACAACTGCGCCTCGGGCCGCACGATCAGCACGCCCGGCACCGGCTTCGCGTCGGCATGGCTCGCGACGTCGACGAAATCGTGGCTGTCGCGCAGCCGGCCGAGCACGCTGACGTTCGGTTCGGACAACTTGCGCAGCGTCAGCAGCAGGCTCACGCCGATGGCCGCGAGCAGCCCGTGCAGCACGCCGAGCGCGAGCACCGCGAGCAGCGACGCGATCACGACGAGCCGGTCGCGATGCCAGGCCCAGTACGGCCGGAACACGGACGGATGCAGCGAGTGGCTGACCGCGAAGATCACGATCGCCGCGAGCACGGGCTCGGGCGTACGCGCGAGCTGCGGCAGCAGCAGCCAGACGATCAGCGCGACCACGGCAGCCGCGCACAGGCCGGCCACGCGCGACCGCGCACCGGCCGCCTCGTTCGCCGAGGTCGCCGAATAGCCTGCGCCGACCGGCATCCCGTGCAGCAGGCCCGACACGAGGTTCGCACAGCCGAGCGCGACGAGGTCGCGGTTCGGCGACACGGTATCGCCGTGCTTCAGCGCGAAATTGCGGATCGATCCGTACGACTCCGCATACAGGATCAGCATCAGCGCGAATGCGAGCTCGACCGTCTGCATCCATGCGTTGCGGTCGAGATACGGCAAGCCGAATTCGAGGTGCCGGAAATCGATATGGCCGACGACCGCGATTCCGTACCGCTGCCAGTCGATCGCGTAACCCGCCGCGATCGACAGCACGATCACGACGAGCGTCGCAGGCACGCGCGAGCCGCGGCCGAGTACGAACAGCAACGCGAGCGCCGTCGCGCCGAGCACCGCGCTCGCGAGATTCGCGTGCGGCGCGCCGGCGAGCAGGTCGAGCGCGACGTGCGGCGCATCGCCGTGCTGCACGGCAATCGCGAGAATCTTCGGGAGCTGCTTGATGACGATCGTCAGCGCGAGACCGAACGTGAAGCCGCGCAGCACGGGCCGCGCGACGAAATCCGACATGCCGCCGAGCCGCGCGACGCCGGCCAGGACGAACAGCACGCCCGTCATCGCGACGAGCGCCGCCGCGAGCGCAAGCTGCGCATCCAGCGCCATTCCCGATTCGGCGAGCACGGTCGCGGCGAGCACCGCGGCCGACGACGACGTCGACGACACGATCGCAAAGCGGCTGCTGCCCGTCAGCGCATAGACGACGAGCCCCGATAGCAGCGCGATGAGGCCCGCCTGCGGCGGCAGGTTGGCGAGCCCAGCATACGCGACCGCCTCGGGAATCAGCAGGCCGGCAATCGACAGGCCGGCCAGCGCATCGAGGCCGACGCGCCGCATGCGCGGTGCGGGCGGCGCGTCGAGCGCCGCGAAATGGTCCGGACGCTGCGGGCCGGCGTCAGGGCGGATCGGGGCGGTCGTCATGAGGCGGTCGGCGCCGGTCAGGGTTTGACGGCGATCACGCCCGACCAGCCGGGCAGATAGCGCGCGTCCTGGTCGTGCGCACGCTGCAGCGCGATATCGAGCGCCTTCGCGAAGTTCTTGCGGATCTGGTCGAGCGATACGTGCTGGCGCAGATAGTCGGCCCACAGGAATTCGCTGAACGGCGTCGCGTCCTTCGCATAGCCGCCCGCCGTGCGCAGCTCGCCGGCGAGGCTGCGGTACGGATCGTCCTCGAGCCCCGTCAGCGCCTTCGGCAAATGCGCATAGCCGCGCCGCGAACCGTCCGGGCCGAACGGATGCACCCACTGGTTGTGTTCCATCATCCGCCAGAAGATCGTGTCGTCGAGCCACGACAGATCCTTCAGCAGCATCGCGTTCACGCGCGCCTCGCCCTCCTCGATCAGCGCGAGGCCGAGATGGTGGTGATCGGTGATGTAGTGCAGCCCGTCCGGGCCGAGGACGGCCGGGAACCAGTGCGATTCGATCGCGGCCTTGCGCGCGCGCTTGTTCAGCGCCTTCCAGTGTTTGCGCTTTGCCTTGACTTCGCGATAGCCGACCGTCATCTGCGTCGGACGCAGCGCGTCGAGCCTGACGGGAATGAGATGAACGTCGTTGCCGAGTGCCATGGTCGTACCCCATGTTGCGAATTTCCGGCAACGATACTCCTGATCGCGCAAGCCGTTAATCCCTCATGGCACGCGACGTGCGTCCGGTTGACGATCTCCGACACCTGCCCGCGCGCACGACGCCGCACGACGTCGCACTACGCGCGCAAATCGTTGCGTTCGAGACGATGACGAATGTAAGGAATGCCGTCGTGCACGACGCTGACACGCCGCATGCCGAGCTTGCGCGCCACGTTCAGCGAGCCATGATTGGCCTGCGCGATATCGGCGATCACGCGCGGCAGGCGCACGGTGTCGAACGCATGCCGCACGACGGCCGCCGCGGCCTCGCTCGCGAGGCCGCGGCCCCACGTCGCCCGCACGAGCCGCCAGCCGATTTCGACGTCGCGCGCCCCGTCCTGATAGTCGGGAATCAGCAGGATCCAGCCGATGAACGCCTCGGGCACGGCCTTCTCGAAGATCGACCAGTAGCCGAGGCCCGGCGGATAGTCGCGCGTGATCCGGTGCGTGACGAAGCGCCGATGCTCGTCGGGGTCATGCCACGGGCCCGCGATGTGGCGCGTGACCTCGGGATCGCGATCCATCTCGATGCATGCATCGAGATCGGCCAGCACACGCGGCCGCAGCCACAGCCTCGCGGTTTCGAGCACGGGCAACGTGTCGGCAGAACGGTCATTCATCGGGACTCCTGATGCGGTGGCGTTGCGCATCGAGCGCATTACAGAACTGATACAAAAATCCTTCCGAAAGGATACAGATACCTGTGGCGTGCGTCGCGCGTTTCCGTTTCCGTTTCCGAAACAGTGCATTTCGTAGGGATTATTCCCGATTCGCGGTTATCGCGCTCCACATCGCGCAGCGCGCAAGCCTACACTCGATCAGTGCCCCCGCGCCGCGCGCGAGCCGGGCCGGCATCCGCATGCAAATCGCGAGCGCGCAAGCCAACGAGGAGACCCCGGACATGAGCTGGACCCGCGAGCAACGCAACGTCACGATCGCCGCCTACCTGGGCTGGACGCTCGATGCATTCGATTTTTTCCTGATGGTTTTCGTGCTGAAGGACATCGCCGCGGAATTCTCGTCGACGATTCCCGCCGTCGCGTTCGCGCTCACGCTGACGCTCGCGATGCGCCCGCTCGGCGCATTGATCTTCGGCCGACTTGCCGACCGCTTCGGTCGCCGCCCGACGCTGATGGTCAACATCGCGTGCTATTCGCTGCTCGAACTGGCGTCGGGTTTCGCGCCGAGCCTGACCGCGCTGCTCCTGCTGCGCGCGCTGTTCGGCATCGCGATGGGCGGCGAATGGGGCGTCGGCTCAGCGCTGACGATGGAAACCGTGCCGACCCACGCGCGCGGCTTCGTGTCGGGGCTGCTGCAGGCCGGCTATCCGAGCGGCTATCTGCTCGCATCCGTCGTGTTCGGCCTGTTCTACCAATACATCGGCTGGCGCGGGATGTTCATGGTCGGCGTGCTGCCCGCGCTGCTCGTGCTGTACGTGCGGGCGCACGTGCCCGAATCGCCGGCATGGAAACAGATGGAGAAGCGCCCGCGCCCGAGCCTCGGCGCCACGCTGAAGCAGAACTGGAAGCTCACGATCTACGCGATCGTGCTGATGACCGCGTTCAACTTCTTCTCGCACGGCACGCAGGATCTCTATCCGACGTTCCTGCGCGAGCAGCATCGCTTCGATCCGCATACCGTATCGTGGATCACGATCGTGCTGAACATCGGCGCGATCGTCGGCGGCCTGTCGTTCGGCGCGATCTCGGAGCGGATTGGCCGACGCCGCGCGATCTTCATCGCCGCGCTGATCGCGCTGCCCGTGCTGCCGCTGTGGGCGTTCTCGAGCGGCGCGATCGCGCTCGCCGCCGGCGCGTTCCTGATGCAGATCTCGGTACAGGGCGCGTGGGGCGTGATACCGGTTCACCTGAACGAGATCTCGCCCGACGAGATCCGCGCGACCTTCCCCGGCGTCGTCTACCAGCTCGGCAACCTGCTCGCGTCGGGCAACGCGACGATGCAGGCGTCGCTCGCCGTGTCGAACCACAACGATTACGGCTTCGCGCTCGCGCTCGTGGCCGGCATCGTCGCCGTCGCGATCGCCGTGCTGATCCTGTTCAGCCGTGAGCGGCGCGGTATCGACATGACGCAATCGGTCAATACGCGTACCACCGCCGTGTGAACCCGCACGTTGCGGCATCGCATCATCGCGCGCGCCCCGCCCTGCCGGGAGCGGGTGCAGCGCTTTCCGCACCTGCACATCGAACTAGAGGAATTGGTCCAGATTCCGCGCTTGCCCGGTCCGCCCGCGTTTTTTTATCTTAATGAAAACGACTGTTTGAATCAGATAATCAAATCACCTGTTCGCGGCCGGGCAACCGGCATGGGAGGCGGAACATGGCAGTAAGTCAGGAGGGGCGGCCATCTGCGGGACGGTCGTCCGGGGCGCGGTCATCCGGCACGCGGCAGACCGGCGGGACGAAGGCGCGCATTCTCGATGCGGCCGAGGATCTGTTCATCGAACATGGCTTCGAAGCGATGTCGATGCGGCAGATCACCTCGCGCGCGGCGGTCAATCTCGCCGCGGTCAACTACCACTTCGGCAGCAAGGAAGCGCTCATCCACGCGATGCTGTCGCGCCGGCTCGACCAGTTGAACCAGGAGCGCCTCGGCATCCTCGACCGCTTCGATGCGCAGCTCGGCACGCACATTACCTGCGAGCACGTGCTCGGCGCGATGTTCATTCCGGCGCTCAAAGCATCGCGCGATCCCGAACGCGGCGGGCCGGGGTTTCTGCGGCTGATCGGCCGCGCCTACACCGATCCTTCGCCGTTCGTGCGTAACTTCCTGACCGCGCACTACGCGAGCGTCGCGGGCCGCTTCTTCGACGCCTTCCAGCGCGCGCTGCCGCATCTGCCGCGCACCGAGCTCGGCTGGCGGCTGCACTTCGCGATCGGCGCGCTGTCCGGCGCGCTCGCGGGCGCCGAAACGGAAAGCCTGATCGACGAATTCTCGCAAGGCCGCACGATGAACGACGTGCAGATGATCGCGCGGCTGTCGTCGCTGATCGTCGCCGCGCTGAAGGCGCCGATGCCCGACAGCGCGCAACTGTCGATCTTCGCGGCGGTGCTCGACGACGCCGGCGCAAGCGAAGCATTCGGACTGCCGCAGTCGGGCCCGACCGCCGCCGAGACGGCGCCGCTGCATTCCACGAACTGAGCGCGCGAGGCCACGCGCGGCTTCCTGTTCACGATTTGATTGATACGCGCGGTCGTGCGCGGCGTCGAGGCGCCCGCGTCAACCGGCCGCGAAGCACGGAGCATGGGCTGGCGCTGGCGCGCCGACCCTCGCCGAGCGCCAAGACCGGAGACACGTCATGTCATCTTCCGCAGCACCCACCTCGGCCCACATTCCGCCGAACACCGATGCCATCTGGTACGCGTCGTACCCGCCCGGCGTCCCGCACGAGATCGACGTCACGCAATACGCGTCGCTCGTGCAGTTCTTCGACGAATGCACGACCCGCTTCGCCGACCGCGTCGCCTACGTGAGCGCCGGCGCATCGATGACCTACCGCACGCTCGCGCGCAAAGTCGACGCGTTCGCGTCGTATCTGCAAAGCCTCGGCGTGAAGCCCGGCGACCGCGTCGCGATCATGCTGCCGAACACGTTCCAGTATCCGGTCGCGCTGTTCGGCACGCTGAAGGCCGGCGCGATCGTCGTCAACGTGAATCCGCTCTACACCGTGCGCGAACTCGCGCACCAGTTGAAGGACAGCGGCGCGCAGACGATCGTCGTGTTCGAGAACTTCGCGCGCACGCTGCAGGACGCGCTGCCGGAAACGCAGGTGAAACACATCGTCGTCACCGCGCTCGGCGATTTGCTCTCCGACGGTTTCAACGCGAAAGGACGCCTGATCAATTTCGTGCTGAAGCACGTGAAGAAGCTCGTGCCGGCCTATCACCTGCCGCAGGCGATCCGGCTGCGCTCCGCCCTCGCGCTCGGCGCGCGCGGCAAGCCGCAACCGGTGCAGACCACGCGCGACGATCTCGCATTCCTGCAGTACACGGGCGGCACGACCGGCGTCGCGAAAGGCGCGATGCTCACGCACGGCAACCTGATCGCGAACCTGCTGCAGGCGAAGGCCTGGATCGCCGATCAGGTGTCGGGCGACGTCGAAACCGTGCTCACGCCGCTGCCGCTCTATCACATCTATTCGCTGACGGTGAACGCGTTCATCTTCATGGGGCTCGGCGGACGCAACATCCTGATCGCGAACCCGCGCGACATGAAGATGGTGATGAAGATCATCCGCCACGAGACGTTCACGGGGATCACCGGCATCAACACGCTGTACAACGCATTCCTCGACAACGACGAATTCCGCAAGCGCGACTTCTCGAAGCTCAAGCTCGCGATGGCGGGCGGGATGGCGATGCAGCGCGCGGTCGCCGAGCGCTTCCAGCAGGTGACGGGCCGCCCGGTGGTCGAAGGCTACGGCCTCACCGAGTGTTCGCCGATCGTCACGATGAATCCCGTGGACCTGAACGACATGGCCGCGTTCAGCGGTTCGATCGGCCTGCCCGCGCCGTCGACCGTCGTGCGCTTTCGTCGCGAGGACGGCACCTGGGCCGCGATCGGCGAGCCCGGCGAGCTGTGCGTGCGCGGCCCGCAGGTGATGCGCGGCTACTGGCAGCGCCCCGACGAGACGGCCAAGGTGATCGACGCCGACGGCTGGCTCGCCACCGGCGACATCGGCGTGATGGACGAGCGCGGCTTCATCCGCCTCATCGATCGCAAGAAGGACATGATCCTCGTGTCGGGCTTCAACGTATATCCGAACGAGATCGAGGAAGTGCTCGTGATGCATCCCGGCATCAGCGAAGCCGCGGCGATCGGCATTCCGGACGAGGTCCAGGGCGAACGGATCAAGGTGTTCGTCGTGCGTCGCGACCCGTCGTTGACGGCCGAGGATGTACTCGCGCACTGCCGCAAGAACCTGACCGGCTACAAGATGCCGAAATTCGTCGAGTTCCGCGACGCACTGCCGCAGACGAACGTCGGCAAGATCCTGCGCCGCGCGCTGCGCGACGAGGAACTCGCCAAAATCCAGGCGGCGAAGCAAGACTGAACGCCCCCTCGCTCCGGGAGACGCCATCGATGAAAGAAGGAACGAAGCGCCGCGCGCGGCATGCCGCCGCGGCAGCCGTCGCATGCGTGCTGTCGCTCGCGCAGGCGGGCTTGCATGCACAGGAACAGGCCGACGCCGCGAGCGCGGCACCGGCCGCCGCGCTCCCCGCGGATCTCGCGAAGGTCACGCGCGAGCCGCTCGCGCAGCAGGCGCGCTGGCTGCGCACGGCGGCCCAGCGCGGCACGCTCGCGCAACTCGACGATGCGACGCTCACGGCGCTCTTCAAGGCGCTCGATCCGCTGGCCGTGCCGCTCTATATCCGTAACGGCCCCAACGGTTATCCGTCTTACCAGTTCACGATGGTGCGCCAGGAGCGCATCAACGGGAAATGGTCCGACACGCCCGACCGCATGCTCGTGAAGACGACCCGCGAGCCACTGCGCGTGTATGCGAAATGGCTGCCGGGCGGCGCGCATGCCGGACAGGAGACGATCTACGACACGACGCAGCGCAAGGACGAAATGTACGGCCATCTCGGCGGCCTGCTCGGCAAGATTCCGTTATGGACGGCGATCGACGGCGCGCTCGCGCGCGCCCAGTCGAATCACCAGGTGAAGGATCTCGGCACCGAGTTCATTGCGAACCTGTACCTGACCGAAGGGAAGAAATACCTGGAAGCCGGCGTGCAGCGGCCGACCGACGTGGAAGCCAGAACGATCGGCGGCGTGCGCGTCGTCGCGCTGACCTACGAAACGCCGACCGGCCGGCCGCAGTTCTATGCGAAAAAGGAGGTACTGGGGCTCGACCTGCACGCGCCCTATTTTCGGACCGTCGAATCCTATGACAACGACGGCAAGATCTTCGAGCGGATCGTCATCGAGAAAATCGCACCGACGCCGCTCGACGACACCGCATTCGACCCGAAAAACCCCGACTACGCGTTCTGATACGCGCCGGCGGGGCCAGCACGGGCTCAATCGTCATTGTCGTCGCCGTGGTGCCGATGCCAGTGCTTGTAATAGTGTTTGCGCCACTTGCGGTAGCGATCGTCGTCGTCATCGCCGTAATAGCCGTATCCGTAGCCCGGATAGGCGACGACGGCGGGCTGCGGCGCCACATAGACCGGCGCCGGCTCGACATAGACCGGCGCGACCGGTACGCCGATGCCGACCGACAGATCCACGTGCCCCGCCATTGCACTACCGGAAGCGAGCAACGCCATGCTCCCGATCATTCCTGCCACTTGCCTCTTGTTCATGCTCCGGATCCCTGATAAGCCGGCCCGCCCGGCTCACGCGATTAATGTAAGCGCGGCGCCTGCACCGAGGTGATACGGGGCTGCGAGAGTCGTAACGCGACGTAACGAAACGACTTTGGCCGTTCGGCCTAATCGCGAAAATGCGCCGGAACGTCTATAGTGGGTTACGGTTCGACACAATCACGACTGCGCGCTTCCCTATCGAACAAGGTAGAATTCCGCCAAACGCCTTGTGGACGAACACGCCACACACACGCACAACATATTCTCTGACGCAGGCTCCTGCCGCACCTCAATGGCCAATCCCGCAGAATCCCATCCGCAAAACGACTTCATCAATTCGGCACGCAAGGAACGTAAGCGTGTTGAAATCTATCTCGTCAACGGCATTCGTCTGACGGGGTGTATCGAGTCGTTCGACCAGTATCTGGTGATGCTGCGCACCCCCGTGGGTCTGCAAGGCATCTACAAGCGTGCGATTTCCACGATCCAGCTCGACACCGGCGGCTCGCGCCCCGGCGGCGGCCCCCGCGGCCCGCGCACCGGTGGTCGCCCCGGCGGCCGCGAAGGCGGCGGTCACAGCCCGTACGGCTCGCATGGCGGCCCGCGCGAATCGCGCGGCGACAGCGGCTACGGCTCCCGCGAGCCGCGTGAAGGCTACGGTTCGCGTGAGCCGCGCGAAGGCTACGGCGCACCGCGCGAGCCGCGTGAAAGCTACGGCGCGCCGCGCGACACCGGCGATGCCTCCGGCAACGCCGCGCCGTCGGATTCCCGCGGCGGCAATGGGCCAGTCATCGTGACGCGCCGCCGGCGAATCGTGCCGGACGGCCAGTAAAACAAAAAGGGCAAGCCATCCGGCTTGCCCTTTTCACTGGTACGACCGATGCGGCGCGTCGCCGCGCCGCCGTCACCGGGTTCAGCGGGCCGTCGTCGGCAGGCCCGCGTCGGCCTCGCGCTGCAGCGAACGCACCTGCTGCTGCAACGCCCGCAGTTGCGACTGCAGCTGAGCCTGTTGCGCCTGCAGCGCCGCCGTTTCGCTCCGCACGCTCTTCTGCCGATCCGCCACCGCCGCCTGCTGCTGGCGGGCGATCGAGATATCCGCCTGCAAACGCCGCGCGCGGTCCTGCGTAACTTCGATCTGCTTGTCCATCTGCGCCTTCTGCGATTCCAGCTTCGCCGCCCGCAGTTCGTTGACGGCCAGCCGCTCCGCCTGATGCGAGAAATCGCGATAGATCGCTTCCGCTCGCGTTTCGTCGTAAGTCTTGATCACGCGCCAGAACGCCTTCTGCTGGAACAACGCGATGAAGTACGCACCGTCCTTGACGTTGAACAGCAGGCTGGCGCCGTAGCTGCCGTTGTAGCTCGTGCGCATTTCCGTCAGCGAATGCGCCTGGATCTGACGCTGCAAATCGTCGACCGTGCTCGGCCCCGTCGTCTCGCCGGCCTGCGGCTGCACCGGCGTCTGCGCCTGCGAATCGATCACCGGAATCGCGGCCACCGGCGCCGACGCCTGCTGCACCGCCGGCGCCTGCTGCACCGTCGACGAATCGCTGCCTGCCAGCCCCTGCGCGAACGCGCCTTGCATACCTCCCATCATGGCGAGCAACACGCTCACCCGCCCCAACCCCGTCATATGGCTCATGAAATTTTATTCCCGCCCGAGTCGTTGTAATTCACCGCGATTTTATCTCATTAATTACTCGCTTTCGCGGGTCTCGGGCTCTTCGTCGAAGATCTGATATTTGCGCATTTTTTCCCACAATACCTTGCGGCTGATACCGAGCTGCTGGGCCGTGTCCTGACGACGCCAACCGTTTGCGTCGAGCGCCGCGATCACGCGGCTGCGCTCGTTCATGTCCCACTTGCTGCGATCGACGAACACCTCGGCCGCGCTCTCCGCCGGCACCGGCTGGGCCGAGCTGCGTGCATGCGCGATCAGCCGCTGCAGCCGCGCGGCATCCCAGCCGCCCGTCTGCCGCACCGTCACGCCGACGCGCTCGGCGAGGTTGCGCAGTTCGCGCACGTTGCCGGGGAAATAGCTGTCCGCGACCGAATCCGTGAGCCAGTACGGCAGATCGGAGAGCTCGGCGAGCCGCTCCTCGCCGACCACCTCGGCGACGAACGACTTGAACAGCGCGATCTTGTCCACCGCGCCGCGCTCCTCCAGCGACGGGATGTTCAGCTCGATCACCGCGAGCCGGTAGTAGAGATCGGCCCGGAACAGCCCGTCCTTCACGAGCTGCGGCAGCTTCTTGTTGCTCGCCGCGACCAGACGGAAATCCACCTTCACCGGCGCCGTCGCGCCGACCCGCAGCACCGCGCCGTCCTCGAGCACCCGCAGCAGCTTGACCTGCTGATACAGCGGCAGATCGCCGACTTCGTCGAGGAACAGCGTGCCGCCGGCCGCCTGCTCGAAATAGCCTTTATGCGCAACAACCGCGCCCGTGAACGATCCTTTCGCATGGCCGAAGAACAGCGATTCGAACAGGCCGTCCGGAATCGCGCCGCAGTTCACCGGCACGAATTCACCGTGCCGGTAGCGCGAATGCTTTTCGTGCAGCAGTTGCGCGATGCGCTCCTTGCCGACGCCGGTTTCGCCGTGCAGCAGCACGTTGGTGTCGCAGTCGGCGAACGTATCGACTTCGTGCAGCAGCGCCTGCATCGATTCGGAGTGCGCGACGAGTTCGGATGGCTGCAACGTTTCGGCTGCGTGCGCACGCAGTTGCGTGACGAGCTTGCCGATCATGCCGCGCAATTCCGCACACGTGAAATCGAGCGGCAGGATGTGCGAATACTCGGGCGGGTACTGCGACGCGTCGTGGTCGCGCGCCGCGCCGACCCACACCACCGGCATGCCGATGTTGGCCTGCCAGTCGCGCAGGAATGCCGCGCCGCCTTCGATCATCGTCACGCTGATGATCGCCAGCGACCGCCGCATCGCGGCGCGCTCGGGCGAGACCGCCGCGTTGTCGGCGCGGATCACTTCGACGTCGAAGCTCGCCATGCATCGGGCGACGCGGTCGACGATGTCCGCCTTGCCTTCCCAGACGTACAGGTCGAGCTCTTCGATTGCGGGCGTGGTTCTCATGTTTCGGATGCGGCTTCAGTAATTGACGGGTTGCTTGGCGTTGCGGATCGGTGGCTGGATGCGGACGACGGCGATGCTGCCCGCTTCGATAACGGACCGTTCAGGCATTTATTGAACCAGCATGGGATCGCCACATTTGATCGAATCCGGTGTGTTGGTGACATAGGCGTTCCCCAAGCTCAGGCCTAGCAGGCCCGTGACGGAAGTCAGGAGCGAATCGATCGGTTGCAGAAGGAGCGGAACGAGCGTGGTTGCCAGCGCGTTCAGGATTGGCCCCGTCACAACGTTTAATATGGGATTCGCGATGACGCTCAGCCACTGAAGCACGCCACTGTTGGCCTTCACTTCCAACGACAAGCCGCTGTTCAAGATACCTTGAACAGCTGGCGACAGGAACTGATCCGTTCCCGTGCCAAGCATGTACGGCGATGCCGGGTTCGGCGAAGCAGACGATCCAGGCCCGGGATACGTGAACACCAGCGGTGTCGGACTTTGATTGGCAACAGGAACCGTCAACTGTCCTGGCAACAAGTTGATGTTGAGCGAAACGTCGGTCAGGTCGACGATCCCCAGCGTCAGGGTTTTGACCAACGTCGTCAGCCCGGAAACCAAGCCGCCAAGGTTCAACAAATTGAGCAGGCTCTGGAGGTTGACGGACACCAGCGTAATCGGCGTGGCGCTGCTGTTGGGCACATAACCGCTGGGCGCACTGAGGTTGATCGGCGTATTCGCCGTGCCGCCGATATAGACGGCCACCACCCCAGTCTGCACGTTGACCTGCGCGCTTTTCGCGCCGTCCGACGTGCAGGTGACAGACATCAGACCTGCTCTCGCTGGCGCCACATATGCAGTGATGGGCAATTGCACCGCTGCCAGCGGCGTCGCAGTGCCGGACGGACAACTGCCTCCCGGAAAGACCAGCGAGCCGTTAGAGCATGTCGACAGCAGCGAGATCGACGTATTGAGGAACACGTTGCCCTGCGCGGTGGACGTGTTGGTTGTGCAATCGGATGTCCCGCAATTCGACGGCCCGGGCGAACCGCTCGCAATAGACGGCGGATTGGCTCCCAACTTGACTGAACCCGATACGGTCACATTCAGTAGCGGTGAAAGCACCGTGGGCGTCTGAACCGTGACGCTTGGAATGTCGACCGAATTCGTGCCGTTCGCGATCTGCAATGCCGTCGACAGCAAGCCGAGCGCATTGACGCTGGCATTGACGGCAGAGCTTCCCGTCGCGGTCGCGGCGGAAACCAATTGACCGAGCGCGATCTGCGGCCCACCACAGACTCCGCCCGGACAAAGGGCGATAACCAGTGCGTTCAGCACCGTCAGGTTCGCCGCGGCCACACTTTGCTGCGTCGCGGCCTGTACCGCGGCATTGGCCAGTTGACCGAGCGTCACGGTGCCATTCAGCACGCCCGTACCGGTGCCGACAGGGAGATTGGCGAGAATGCCGGCTAGCTTCAAATTGACTTGTGCGAGTCCCTGATAGTCAACCAGTTGGAGATTCAGCGCGTTGTCGTTTGATCCAGTCAGCGCCTTGAGTAACTGGTTGGCCAAGCCTCCATTCAACGCCGCAACCGACGTTGTCAGCGTAAAAGTGTCGGTGGGTAAGCTCTTGGCAATGGCAGATCCGCTGATCGTGACGCCACCGCGAAAAATCCCGTCGACCGGCTCGGCCACCGTGACGCAAACGGCGTTGGTCGGCTGCCCATTGATCGCTCCGACCGACAGACCCGCACACTGGTTGCCGCTGATCGGGTCGCCCGACACCCATGTGAACTGCGCGCTGCCGCTGCCTTGAGGTGCGGTCCAGATACCGCACGACACGGAAACTTTCGAACCCTGCGGCAATGCATTCGTCGCCGGGTTCGCGATTTGACTGGCTGCGGTCCTCGCGGCCTGGCAAGTCGAATCAGCCGTAACCTGAGAGACCGCCGAGAGCGCGGCCAAATCGGCCGCCGCTTGCATCCGACGTCTTTCGGCATAGAAATGGCCGACGTCGATCGCGCCTAGGATAATGATCGCAACCAGCGCCCAGATCGTCGCCATGATCGCGACGCTACCGCGCTGGCGACTTCTCCCGGGACCGCCGGCGTTTCCCCGCCGCGCCGCGTGCGATTGATCTACGCGCATGGTCATCCAGCTTATTGCGCGCCCTGCCCGCCGCCCGACATGCCACCCACTGCGCCGAGCTGCGAACTCATCGAATCGGGAATCTTGTTCTTGAACGAATCGAGATAGCGCTGGTACGCAAGCGACGCGACCTCGCCGAACATGGGTTGCGTCGGCGCCGCCGCGCGATTGTCGCGCTGCATCGCGAGCCAATCTTTGGTCGAGCGACCGACGTCGGACGCACCCAGTGTCACGGCGTCTTGACAGTATGCGGCGCCGGAACCCGTTACGAGGCAGATGATCGCGATCAGCGTCGCAACCCGGCCCGCGCATGCACTTCGATTGAGTGTGTTGTCGTTCATGTCGTTCCCCGGATATCTGTTCATTGTGCAAACCGTTGCAGCAGCGGCACAGTCTGGTCGTAACCAAAGTTGTTCGCCATCGGCGTGATCGACGTCGTCGCACCGCGCCGCGACACAACCGGCGGCGTCGCGATTGCGCGCTGCTGCGCACGCACTGCTGCAGCAATCTTCGCGGCGTCACCGTTGATGTCCTTGCGAATCTCCGTCGACAGATGCTGCTGGTTCATCAACCGTTGCGCATCCTGCGCACGTCCTGCCGCAAACAGATACAGAGCAAGGTTGCTGACAATTTTCGGATTGCGCTGATCGAGTTCGGCTGCTTTCATCAGCGGCACTCGCGCACCGACGACGTCGCCACTGCGCAACTTCGCGTAAGCAAGATCGGACAGCAACGACGGATCCGTCGGCGCGAGCTCCGACGCCTGCGTCAGCGCCTGGACGGCACGGTCGAAATCGCCCGCGGCGCCGGCTAGCAAGCCCAACCCGCGATAACCGCGCGCGGCAAGCGGCGTCTTCAGCAACTGTGCGTACGCGGCCGCGCTGGCGGCCGGCTGGTCGGTCATCCGTAGCGCATCCGCACGCAACAGGATCGATTCCGGCATGACACCGTATGTCTTGTCATATGCATCGATGTGCGCGAGCGAAGCGTAATAGAGGCCCTGCGCTTGCATTCGCTGAATCAGACCTAGATACATCCCCGGCGTATCCGGCACGGACTGCTTTTGATCTGCTGCTTGCATCAGTGCGGCGCGCTCGGTCTGCGCGCCCACGCCATACCCACTTTCCTTGGTTGCGCATGCGCTGAGCAGCAGCGCCACCGCCAGCATGCTCGCCCGGGTTACCCCTTTGCCGATTCGCTTCATCGTCTGTCCTTCCATCCTTCAATGCTGCGACGACAACGCGCGCATCACCGCCAGCATGCCTGGCCCTGCCGTTACGATAAGCAGGGCGGGTAACAGCGTCAGCACCATTACGCCCGTCATCTTTACCGTCAACCTACCGATCCGTTCACGCAGCATCGCTCGACGCGTCTCGCGCAAACGGTCGCCGAACTGCTTGAGCGGTTCCTGCACCGCACCGCCATGCTTGTCGACCTGAATCATCAATCGTACGATCGCGCGCAAGTCCTCGTTGTCGAATCCACTAGACAGCCGTTGCAGCGACTGCTCGCGGGTACGGCCCGCAGCGAACTGACGCTGCGCGATTCCCACCTCCGACGACAGGACCGGCAGCATCCCGCGAAAATCGTTCGTCACGACTTGGAGGCTTTGATCGAGCGACAGACCGACGCCTTGCAGTAAACGCAACATGTCTACGAGTAGCGGTAGTTCGTCGACGACGCTCTGTCGCCGCGATGCTGCGCGGCGCTGTACATAGAGTTTCGGCAGCATGAAGCCGAGCGCGAAGGCGACGCACATGCCGACCATCCAGATACCGCCTTTCGTGCGCCCGCTCGCGAAGATAGCGAACAGCAGCGGCAACGCAATCCCGCACGCGACCCGCGCACTCAGAAATAGCCCGCGCGTGCGTGCATCGACATATCCGCATTGCTCCAGCAGGCGACGGTCCTCTTCCGCGACCGCGTATTTGCCGAATCCGGTATCCAGCCAGCGCATGCCTGCCGCCGACAGGCGATCTAGCCAACGTTCGATACGTTGCCCGCCGCGCACGTTGGCTTTCGCCGGCGCATCGCCCTCCTGCGCAGGCTGCGCTTTTGCTGCCTCACGTGCAGCCATGCGTCGATCCAGCGCATCGACCAACGCTCGTTCGGCACGCGCCGCAGCATTCGCCCGCAACATCGCAACCATACCGAGCAGCAGTACCCCAAGCGCGCCCATGGCCAACGCAATCGCTCCGATTTGAGTTGCCGTCATAGCCTCACCTGAGCCGAGCCATTCGATACAGCCATATGCTGCCGACCACTTGGGCCAGAAACGCGATCATGAGCAGCGACCGCCCGCTCGGATCGCCCCACATCCCGTACAGATACTTCGGATTGGTCATCACGACGAAGCTGCCGATTGCAATCGGCAGCATGACGAGGACGAACGCGGACAGCCGCGTCTCCGACGACATCGCGGTCAATTCACGCTCGGCTTGCTCGAGATCGCGCATGAATACGGCCATCCGCTCAAGCATCACATCCGCGCGACCACCGTATTTGACCGATAAGCGCAGTACCGAGCCGACCAGCTCAAACTCTTCCGTCCGGTAGATCTTCGCGATGTGCATCATGGCGCGGTCGATCTCGATACCGCCGCGCAGCATCCGCGACACGACGTCGAGACAGCCACGCAGCGGCTCCTCGGTCGTCAACAGGGCAGACTGGAAAGCAGCCGGCACGCTGTTGCCCAGCGTCACGAGACGCACGATCCCGTCGAGGAACGACGGGATCTGGCGGACGATCTTCAACCGTCGCCGCTGAATTCGTGACGCGAGCCAGACGCCAAGTATCGCGCTGCCACAAATGATCGCCGCAAAACACGCCAGCACGCCGCCGTGACTGCCCGCGATGAATGCAGCCGCGATGAGCACCGCAAGCGCGACGAGCGCCTTGCCGCGCGCATCGTCTATCCCCGCACGACTCGCAAGGTTGGACAGATATTCGGATGCGATCGCATACCAGTGCGCCCCGAAGGCGTCAGACGACGCCTTCCGTGCCGCACCCGGTTGTTGCGCGGCTCGCACGGCACCAGCCGCCGGCGCACGTGCCGTCTGTGCTGCGACGCGTGCACCCGGTTCGAGCCGGCTGTCGATGAAGCGTTTCGCGTCGGTCCGTACGCGCCGGGTCTCTGCGTGACGCCACAACATCATCGCAGCCGCGACGCATAGCATCGCGATCGCCAGCACCCATACCATCGCGCTATACATTGAAGCCCCCGCCGCCTCGGCCGAACCCGCCACCGCCAAAGCCGCCATCGCCGAACCCGCCGCTCGTCAACGTCTGACGGAAGCGCGCGAGCTTCGGCGAATGCGGATGAATGCCGAGCGTCTCCCAGTGGTCGACTTCCTCGCCCTCCGGCGTCACGCGCGCTTCGTAGCGGTAAAGCTCCTGCATCGCGATGATGTTGTCGGACAGCCCGGTCACTTCGGTGATCGACAGGATCCGACGCCGCCCGTTCGACAGGCGCCCGATCTGCACGATGAAGTCGATCGCATTCGCGATCTGCCGGCGCAGGCTCGATTCGGTACCCTGGAAGCCGGCAAAACCCGCCAGCATCTCGAGACGGTACAAACACTCGCGCGGCGAACTCGCATGCACGGTACCCATCGAGCCGTCGTGCCCCGTGTTCATGGCCTGCAGCATTTCAAGCACCTCGCCGCCGCGCACTTCGCCGACGATGATCCGGTCCGGACGCATCCGCAACGTATTGCGCAGCAAGTCGCGGATCGACACGACGCCGGTACCGTCGAACCCGCCAGGTCGGCTCTCGAGCCGCACGACATGCGGGTGGTTCAGCGACAACTCGGCCGTATCCTCGATCGTCACGACACGCTCGATCTCCGGAATATGGAACGCGAGCGCATTGAGCAGCGATGTCTTGCCGGAACTCGTACCGCCCGATACGAGAATGTTGCAACGCGCTTCGACTGCCGCCTGAAGCAACGTGTTGATCTCTTCGTTGAACGTTCCGTTGCCAAGCAAGTCGGACGGTTTCAGCGGATCCTTACGGAACTTCCGGATCGATACGACTGGGCCGTCGATCGACAGCGGTTCAATCACAACGTTCACGCGGCCGCCGTCGGGCAATCGCGCGTCGACCATCGGGTTCGACTCGTCGAGACGGCGGCCGATGGGCGCGAGAATTCGGCGCACGATCCGCAGCAGGTGCGCGTTGTCGGTGAAGCGCACGGGCAGCTTTGCGAGGATCCCGTGACGGGACACGTACACGTCGTTGTAGCCGTTTATCAGGATGTCTTCGACGGCCGGATCCGCAAGCAGGTCCTCGATCGGCCCGAAGCCCGCAAGTTCCTTCGTCAGGGCCTCGGCGATCGTCCGCACCTCGTTCTCGTTGAGCGGAATGCGACGAAGGCGCACGAAGCTGTCGATCTCGAGGTCGACGAACTGATTGATCGCCTGTCTGGACCATCGACCGAACTCGGCACCCAGCTCTTCGATGCGCGTCAGCAAATGTTCATGCGCGGCATTCTTGATGTCATGGAATTGCTGCGTCTGGGAGAACGGCGCTGCGCCGTCGGCAAATTGAATGTCGTGTGCCATCGCTTACGACCGCTTGGACGAGGGTTGAATGAAGCGCTTCAGCGCGGACAGACCGGCCGCCGAACGAGGACCGGCCGATTTGACCGACACACCAGGCAGCCGCGCGGCAAGCAACTCGAGCGCGCGCACGTACGGGTCGCGCTCCGCCGTATCGACGATGAGTCGCCCCCGGTTCGCCGCGTGACCGATCGCAACACGGCGCGACGGCAAGGTACCGACCAGCGACAAGCCGAGGCGCTCCGCGATCTGCGCGGGTGACAGGTCGAGCGCTGGGTCGTACTGGTTGACGACGAGCCGTACGCGATCGGTATTGACACCCGCGTCGCGCAGGCCGGTGAGCAAATCGGCCGCCGATACAATCGACGCGACACCTTGATCGCAAACAAGCCACGCCTCGTCAGCCGAGTTCGTGATCTGCGCCACAAATTCGCGATTCGAGAAACCGCCAAGATCGATGATCTGCTGATCGAAGAATGCGCGAAAACGGTTCAGCAAACCGGCACACGACGCGTACGAGACATCGCGCAGCGCACCGAGATCGGCTGGCAGCGTCGTCAACGCCACGCCGCTCTCGTGTCGACTCAGCGCGGTATTCACAAAAGTCCTATCGATGCGGCGCAGGTTGTGCACCGCATCGATGAAATGGAATTCGCAGCGAGTATTCAGGAACAGGGCGCCATCGCCTGCCGGTAGCCCTAAGTCGACGAGCGCGGTCTGGCGGCCGGCCGGCGTACCGCCATTCGGCACACCATCCACTCCCGAGGCCGCCGCGCGCTTCTGTAGCCATACGGCGAGATTCGCCGCGAGCGTGCTTACCCCCATGCCGGCACGTGCGCCCAGCAATGCGAGAAGCTTGCCGTGTCGGCTCGCTGGTTCGCCGACATTCGCGAGCAGCCCGCGCGTCGTCCGCAATGCATCCTCCGGCGGTGCCGACACGTCGATGAAATCGCGAACGCCAGCACGCAATGCGGCGAGCGTGCTCTCAGGCTTTGCGAGCGAACCCAACGCGACAATCGGCAGCCCCGGATGCGTGGCGCGAATAGCAGCCGCGGCAATGCTCGCCGCCGCGCTGCCGTCGGTGAAATCGATGAAGACGAGCGCCGGATTGAGGCCCGTAATACGCTGCGCCAGCATACCCGGCTCAAGCGACGCGACCTCGACCGCGCCGGCCGATACGAGCGTATCGGCCAGCCAGCGGACATGCGCCTCATGCTGCGACGCACACACGAAATAGTCAGTCACGGCAGGTTCACACAATGATTGAATTCGCGCATTCATGTCGAACACCCCCGATTACACAAGGCGTGGCGATGCATCGCAAGCCGCGAGACATTGCACTCATTTCGAAAATCCGGGAGCAGCGTCCGGCGATGCGGCTCCGCCCAGATACGATTTCCAGACCGGCCCGTCGCGCTGCTCGGACAACTCACCGGGTGTCGCGGGCAACACTGCGCCCTTCGCGATCGGCGCGACGAGATGCGGCGTCACGATGATCAGCAGTTCCTTGTCGTTTTGCTGATAGCTCAGATTCTTGAAGAACGTCCCAATGATCGGCAGATCGCCGAGCAACGGTACCTTGCTCACGTTCGACATCGTCTGGCGATCGATCAGGCCGCCAATAACGAAGCTCTCCCCATCACCCAGCTCGACAGTCGTGTCCGCCCGGCGCGTCGTAATGCCGGGTACTGCAACGCCGCTGATCGTCACACTGTTCACGAAGTCAAGCTGACTCGATTCCGGTGCGACCTTTAGCGCAATCCGGCTCGGACTCAGGACCGTCGGCGTCAACGAGAGTCCGACACCGTATTGCTTCCACTGGATCGCCGTCGAACCGAGCCCCTGCGGCGACGGCACCGGAATCTCACCGCCCGCGAGGAAACTTGCGCTCTGCCCGGACAGCGCGACCAGTGTCGGCTCGGCCAGCACGCGTGCCAGGTTGTTCGCCTCCAGCAGAGACAGGTCGGCAAAGATGCCGCGTCCGGCCGCGTTCACGACCAGGTTGAATGCGGACGCCACTGGCGATCCGAGCGTCGGAACGTACCCCCCGGTCCCCGGGCCTGAACCGCCGCTATAAGATTGCACGCCTCCCGGAGAAAACGATCCGAACGAAAAACCGTTGCTTTGCTTGAAGAAATTGAATCCGACCTGCTTGAGTACCGAACGGCTGAATTCGACGACCCGCACGTCGACTTGCACGACACTCTTGCCGGGGACCGTCGAACGGTCGATCACTGCGCCTTTTCCACTCATGTTCTTACCGACCGCGGCCGCACGCGCATGCGCTTCGAGCGACGCGGCCGAGCCTTGCAGCACAGCCGTGCCGCCGTATGCATTCACGCGCGGCGTAGCACTGTCGAGCACGGCTTGTGCGGCCGCATCGACCACCTCGACGTTCCAGATCGTTGGTTCATCGCGGCCGCGCTCCCACAGCATCACGTTGGTTGCACCGGGAGCCTTCGCAGTGAGCAGCACGGAACCGGAGCGGCTGCTCTTCATGATCAGCACGTCGGCAATTGCCGGGTCGCCAACCGCGACGCGCTGCAGGGTACGGCCCGCCGAAATCTGCCGTTGTGCGCCGACCGCAAGTTCGATCGTAGCGCTCGCGCTCGCGAACGAGGTGAAAGTCATGGTGCAGATGGCAATCGCGAATGCAATCAGTGTGTTTTTCATCGTTTGGTAGACCGTCGCGCGGCCTTTTGCTCGTCGTCGCTGATATCGATGGCCGTCGACCTGGTTCAATAGGCAACCGTTTCCGACCGGCCGCCGCGAATCACTTCGATACTGCCTCCGCCCCCGCTCGGCCGCGCAGGCGGCAGATGTGATGGCAACGGCGGCACATTCGCGCTGGTTACCGACGTTCTCGATGTACCGGACAATTGTTGCAGCGAGACGCCTGCCGCGGCCAGCGCCGACGGCGACAACTTGTTGTCCGTACGTACCGCAACCGTCTGTAGCGCAAGCTCGTCGTCACGCGGATTACGCAATGCAAAGGTCAGCCGGCCGCTCGCCTCGCCAAGCGTCAGCGCATCGACCTGCGCTGTTGGTACTGCGAGCACCGCGATGCGGGCACCGCTCGGCTGCCCGTTACCACCGCTGTTATTGCCGCTGTCGCGCTGGGCAGTCGCATCACCGAACGACAGCACCCGAACCTTCGACAACAGAAGCCGCGCCTGTGTCTGCGAAACCTCGCTGTCAAGCATCGTGCTGCCAGCTTCGCGTTTCAGGTTGAGGAACACGTCGACGAAATTCCCGGGCCGCAGCCGGTTACCGACCGCGTTCGTTTCGTCGACACGAACCGCAACCGCGCGTTCGCCAGGCTGCACGTCCTCGGCAAGCCCCGACACCAGTGCATCTGCAACGACCGGCGTCGAGGCCGGAATGTCCCGAGTCGGCACGCGGCCGACAAGCGCAGCCGGGTCGTTGAACGCGCCTGCCGGCGCCGACACAGTCGATTGAATCTTCAGCGCGTCGGCCGAAATCGGCTGCCCCCCAGGCAAAATACGCGTTGCAATCACGACCGGCACTGCAGTTGCCACCGTCACAGGCTGGGACGGCGAGGGACTTGAAGCACTGCGTCCGAGCACCCATGCATAGATTCCGAGCAGAACGGCTATCGCAATCAGCAGCCCCGCAATGATCTTCGTTAAGTTATTGGCCATGTTGTCGTATGGATGCCGGAATAAAAATCCAGTTAGTTTCTCTTCTTGCCGTGCGATTTGCGTGTGACATGCCTATCGCTTCATGATGTCGAACTCACAGCATGGACTGCGGGATTTGCACCACTGCCGTACCGGTCAGCGGTTGGGTCATGATTGTCCCGAGGAACGGCATGATGGTCATCCAGCTATCGGGCGTATAGCTCACGGTGACTGTCAGGCAATACAACAGCGGCGTGGGCGTTCCGTTGTAGTTGCATTGCTGCGCCACCACGTTAGGCGGACTGCTGTTCAGCCAACCAAGGACGTTCTGTGTAGTCGTCTTTGCGTTCGCGACGCGTGTCGTGAGATCCGGTGCGTAGCTCAACCCTGCTCGTGCCCCCTCGCTGGCAGCCAATGTCAAGCTTTGCTGAATGACGAAAACCATTCCGAAACTCAGGATCGCGTAAAAAATCACGAAGAACAGCGGGAACACGATCGCAAACTCGACCGCTGTCGCGCCACGCTCTCGTCGCCGTCCCTGACACGCGTCCTGTCGTTTCATCGCACGCCCCCTGTTGCTATCAGATAGAGCAACCATGCAGCAGCCGGTACCGCGAGACATGCGGCATAGGGCGTCGCTCGATATCTGCCAAGTACCAGCGCCGGCTCGCGCCGCCGCCACAAGGTCCCGAGCGACGTGCGCGACAGCAGCATCACGGCGAGCGCGTGCAACCCTGCAGCCAGACTGGCCGCTATCCAGAGCCAAAGCAGCGCATGCGCACCGCACCAGATGCCGAGCACGGCGAAAATCTTTACGTCGGCAGCGCCCATGACGCGCAGAAGGAAGAACGGTAGCAGCCCGAGCAGGCCGACCAGCATGCCGACCACTGCTCCATGCACCGAAATACCAAATGGACTCGCGGCCACGCATGCGGCACCGAGCCCACCGATTAATCCGGCCAGGACAAGCGCATTCGAAATACGGCGGAAACGAATATCACTGACCACGACTAAACCCGCCCAGGCCAGAAATACTCCGCAAAAAATGAGATGTCCCATCGCACCACGACCCGCAGCAGATACAAGGGCGGGCGGATTACCGAAGTAGTCCGCCCGCTACTGCGCTACGACGACTTCCGAAAAAGAAGAGGTCGACTTAACCCGCCGGGGTTGCCCGAATGGCGGTGGCAGAACAGTTCGTAGACGAAGGAGATGACACGCAAGTGCCGAGATTGGTAAACATGTTACCGAGACTACTGCCGATGTTCGTCACCCCTGCGACGATCGCGACAGCGATCAGACCCGCGATCAGTCCATACTCGATCGCGGTAACCCCGTCGTTTTCCTTAAGGAAACGCTTGATGATTGCTTTCATTTTATTCCTCGTGCCTGTATTTACGTTTTCTGGCCTTTTATACGTATACGTCCCCGCATATCTGGCCGTTTGCCCCAGCCGTTCGCCACATCTGCTGCAACGACAACCGGGTGCGCTTTCTTTATAGGTCGCCCCGAAGGGCATTGCTCACGATTTGATGCAAGTTAACATTCGCGATAGTGGCCCTCCTCGAACGTAGTGTACCGAACCGTACATTTGCTTACATCTGCTCCGGATTCTATATCTGATCCGATTTAACTTCCAACTCCTTTTTTACCAACCTGGATCGAAAAAATGACCGAAGCGCAACATATTTGTACGGCGTTTCGGTACGACTTACACATAGGATTTACGATAGGTTAGATGTGCACACCTAATCCACCAGTAAAACCGTTGCCTCGTCCACCAAGCCCGGGTGAGCCCCACGTTACGCCGCACGCGTAACGCCAATGTTGTGACGTTACGTTACGAAACGGCCGAAACCGTTCTCATTCACCCGCACTTAAACAGATTCAACAATCTTTCGATTCCCCTAATTTCCTTCTCCGACAAGGAATTGCCTCGTTTAAAACCCGCTGCCGCCCCATCGGGTATCGAAATGGCACGACAGTTGCAGAGTAGTCCTCGCACCACTCAACACAATGCAGCTCACAACACATTTTTAATGCGAGGAAGAAATGGACATTAAGGTTATCCCTCATGGCGTGTTCCGGACGACTCTGATCGCGGCCACCGTTGCAGCCATGCTTTCCCTCTCCGCGTGCGGCGGCTCCGGCTCCATCAGCCAGGGTCTCGGCGGCGGCGGCTCCAGCTCGGGCGGCGGTGACACGATCTCCACGTCGGGCGGCAACGGCTCGAGCGGCACCTCGGGTACGAGCGGCACCTCCGGCACGAGCGGGTCCTCGGGCACGAGCGGCACCTCCGGCACCAGCGGAACCTCGGGCACGAGCGGCACCTCCGGTACCAGCGGAACCTCGGGCACGAGCGGTACGTCCGGCACCTCCGGTGTGTCGGCGAACCCGGTGGGAAATGTCCTCGCAAGCGGCAGCAACATCATCACGAATGCCGGCAGCACCGTCTCCGGTCTCGGCTCCGTCATCGGCAGCCAGACGCTGCCGGGCGTCAATCCGGCCACCACGCAAGCCGCGGGCGGCATCGTGCAAAGCGTAGGCGGCGCGGTCACCGCGCTGGGCAACGGCCTCGGCAGCGGGCTCGGCCAACTCGGCGCGACGAAGGATCCGGTCGGCACCACGGTCGCCAGCACGGGCGGCGTGGTCAATCAGCTCGGCGGCGCAGTCACGCAAACGGGCAACCTCGTCACGAGCCTCGGCAGCGGCCCGCTGTCGCCGCTCGCGCCGGTCACGGGCGCGGTCGGCGGCCTTGTATCGACGCTCGGCGGCGCCGTATCGAACGGCGGCACCACGCTCACCAACGCACTGTCGACGGGTCCGATTCAGCAGGTCACGCAAACGGTCAGCTCAGCCATCACGCCGATCACGACGATGGTCGGCCAGACGACCCAGACGATCGGCACGGCAACCGGCCTCGGCGCGCCGGTCAACACGCTGCTCGGCACGGTCGGCAACGGGCTGAACCAGGCCGGCGCCCTGCTCGCATCGACGGGCGGCAACCCGGTCACCACCGGCCTCGGCAACACCGTCTCGTCGACGGGCAACACCGTGAAGGCCGTCGGCGGCCTGCTCACGGGCGGCACCGGCGGCGTGACCAACCCGCTCGCACCGCTCACCGGTCTCGTCTCGACGGTCACCGGCACACTCGGCGGCGCAACGGGTGGCGGCAGCGGCCCGCTCGCACCGGTCACCGGCCTCGTCTCGACGGTCACCGGCGCACTCGGCGGCGCAGCGGGCGGCAGCGGCGGCCCGCTCGCACCGGTCACCGGCCTCGTCTCGACGGTCACCGGCGCGCTCGGCGGCGCAGCAGGCGCCAGCGGCGGCCCGCTCGCACCGGTCACGGGCCTCGTCTCGACGGTCACCGGCGCGCTCGGTGGCGCAACGGGCGGTACCAGCGGCGGCCCGCTCGCACCGGTCACCGGTCTGCTCGGCGCAGTCACGGGCGCACTCGGCGGCGCGACGGGTGGCGCAGGCGGCAGCAGCCCGCTCGCCCCGGTGACGAATGCCGTCTCCACGGTCACGAGCACGGTCGGCGTACCGGCACTGAGCGGCGGCACGGGTGCCGTCACGAACTCGGGCTCGTCGTCGAATCTGCTTGCACCCGTCACGTCGCTGATCGGCGGCCTGCTCGGCGGCACGCACGGCAAGTAATCCGACACCCATTCATCGAAAAGACAGCGAGGAGTCCATCATGTCCCAGCAACGTTCCATCACGACGGTCGCCCTGCGCCACTGGCGCGTGCCCCTCACCGCCTTCGCCGCAGCGTGCCTGCTGGCCGCCTGCGGCGGTGGCGGCGTCAGCTCGCCGCCGACCAGCAGCAACGACAACAACAACCCGAGCACGAGCGGCACGCCCGGCACGAGCGGCACCAGCGGCTCGCCGACCGGCACCAAGGGCGTCATCAGCACGGTCGGCCAGACGGCTACCGACCTCGGCAGCACGGTCGGCAACATCAGCCTGCCGGGCCTCGGCGACGGTGTGACGAAGGGCGTCGGCAGCACGCTGTCCAGCACCGGCACGATCGTCGGCGCGGCCGCCGATGCGGTGAGCAACGGGCTGGGGCAGATCGGCTCGACGAAGGACCCGGTCGGCACCACGGTTGCCGGTCTCGGCAACGTCGTCGGCGCGACCAGCAACACGGTGTCCGGCCTGAGCTCGACGGTCAAGGCGCTGGGCACCGGCCCGCTGGCACCGCTCGCGCCGGTCACGACGCCGGTCGGCACCGTGCTCGATACGGTTGCCAACGGCCTGACGGCCGCCGGCACGACGATCGGCTCGACGCTGTCGTCGGGCGCCGTCCAGCAGGTCACGCAACCGATCAGCTCGGCGATCACGCCGCTCGTGATCACCGCCGGCCAGGTCACGCAGCAGGTCGGCACGACGACCGGCCTCGGCCAACCCGTCTCGGGCCTGCTCGGCCAGATCGGCGGCGCAATCAGCTCGGCCGGCAAACAGGTCGGCGGCACGTCGAGCCAGCCGCTCGTCGGCGACGTCGGCCAGCTCGTGACCGCGGTCGGCAATACCGTGACCAACGCGGGCGGCCTCGTCAATCCGAACGGCCCGAACGGCGCAGCACCGATCCCCGGCCTGATCACGAGCCTCGTCGGCGGCTCGACGGCAACCGTCCAGAACGGCTCGTCGTCGGGTTCCGGTTCGACGAACCCGCTCGGCGGCCTGCTGTCGGGTCTCGGCTCGACGCCGCTCGGCTCGCTCACGGGTGCGCTCGGCGGTGCAACGGGCGGCTCGGGCAGCGGCCCGCTCGCGCCCGTCACGAATCTCGTGTCGACGGTCACCGGCACGCTCGGCGGCGCAACGGGTGGCGCAGGCGGTGCAAACCCTCTCGCGCCCGTCACCGGTTTGCTGAATACTGTCACCGGAGCGGTTGGCGGTGCAGCAGGGTCCGGGGGCTCGAGCCCGCTCGCGCCGGTCACGTCGCTGGTCGGCAGCGTGTCGGGTACGGCGTCGTCGGGCAGCGGTTCGACGGGCCTGCTGGCACCGGTCACGGGGTTGCTGGGTACGTTGGGTAGCGTTGGCAAGTAAGGAGGACGGTCGCGTCATCGCAGCCGGAGCGAATGACGCGGCCGTACAAACACAACCGGCATTGCGGCACGCGGCGCGCGACACCCTGGTGTCGTGCGCCGGCATTACCAAGAAGACGAAAAGCAAGGCCTACGAGGAAGAACAATGAAATCCAGACTCGACAGATGGATGATGCTGCTCGCCATCGCGGCAGCAGGCACGGCACAGGCACAAACGCGCGTCGGCGGCAATCCGCTCGACTCCCTTCCCCAGATCAACGCACCGAAGACGGGCCCGAACGTCACCGTTCAGGTCGCACCGCAGGCGCCGCAATTGCAGGAGTTGCTGTCGCGACACCTGACGCCGACGACGTTCCAGGTCGAAGGCGTGAAGTCGGTGCCGTTCGAGGAAATCACGCGCCGCTTCACACCGCTGGTCGGCAAGGACATCACGATCGGCGAGCTGATCGAAACCGCCAACGGCGTGACGAAGCTGTACCAGGAACGCGGCTACGCGCTGTCGTTCGCGTTCGTTCCCGCTCAGACGTTCGAGAACGGTGTCGTGCGCATCACGGTGGTCGAAGGCTACGTGGCGGACGTCAAGGTCACCGGCAAACCCGGCGCGATGGAACCGAAGATTCGCGCGATCGCCGCGCACATCACGGCAGACCGACCGCTGCGCCGCGCGACGTTCGAGCGCTACGTGAACACGTTCGGCCTGCTGCCCGGCCTTACGGTGAAAGCGAATGTCCCGCCGCCGCAAACCACCGACGGCGCGACGACGCTCGAACTTGCGGTGGATCGCAAGCCGTTCAACGTCAGCACGGGTATCGACTTCAACCACCCGGGCGTCCAGGGCCTCATCACCGCAACCGAAAACGGCCTGACGCGGTTCGGCGAGCAACTGAGCATCTCGGCGCTCGCGCCGCCGGGACGCGACAAGCAGACCTACTTCGCGTTCAGCGGCGCGGTGCCCGTCGGCAGCAGCGGCCTGATCACGCGCCTCGATGCCAGCACGTATCGCGGCAAACCGACCGATAACCCGGGGTTGCCATCGACCGTCGAGCGCACCGTCAAGAACGAGAAACTCGGTCTTTCGGCATCCTATCCGATACTGTTGAACAACCAGCGCAGCCTGCTCGGTACCGTGTCGGGCTATGCGTCGCACAACGAAGACCGCTATCAGAGCAAGCTCAACGGCAACAGTATCGACACGCGCTCGCAGGTCCGCGTGCTGCAAATGCAGCTCGACTACACGAGTGTCCAGCCGAAACAGGTACAGAAGCTGAGCGTCAACGTTGCAAAGGGCTTCAACATCCTCGGCGCGTCGAAAGCGCAAGACATCACCGTCGGCACGGCGACGACCTCGATAGACAGCCCGATCTCGCTGACCTTCGTCCGCACCGGCGCAACGTTCACGCAGACGAACGAATGGCCGTTCCGGATCGGCACGTCGGTTTCGCTGACCGGGCAATACAGTCCCGACTCGCTGCCGACATCCGAACAGATCTCGTTCGGCTCGACCCGTTACGCGCTCGGCTACCAGCCGGGCGAAACGTCGGGCGACTCGGGCTGGGGGATGTCGCTCGAAGTCAACCGCGGTTTCACACCGGGCTGGACGTATCTGAAATCGATCACGCCGTACATCGCGTACGACATGGCGCGCGTGTATCTGCACTCGGGCACGCCATCGCCGAACCGCATGTCGTCGGTCGGCATCGGCGTGCGGCTCACGGACAGCCGCTACTACAGTCTCGACCTGAACGTCGCCAAACCGGTGGGCGACGCACCGGTCGAAAGCGCGTCACGCAGCCCGCGCATCAACGCCGCGTTCTCGTATCAGCTCAACTGATCGGTCACCAAAGCCGCCTCACAGCCCGCGTCACGCGGGCTGTTTCGATTAGAGTCCCCTCTATCAAACGTGGCGCACGGTTTCACGTATTCTGGCGAGGCTCGCAACAGGCCCGCCCCATGTAGACGGTCGTGCGGCAAATCGAACAGACATGCAAAACAAGGAGGATGACAATGATTCAACTGACCCGCCCGTTGCGTGCGATCGCCATTGCCGGCGCCCTGCTCGCGTGTGCAGCTCCCACGTTCGCGCAAGCCGACAGCCCCGTCGGCATGTGGCAGACGATCGACGACAACACCCATCAACCGAAGGCACTCGTGCAGATCGCCGAGGACGGCGACGGCTCGCTGACGGGCAAGGTCGTCAAGGGCCTCGGTGCGAACGATACGCCCGATCGCCGCTGCACCGCGTGCACGGACGAGCGCAAAGACCAGTTCATCAAGGGCATGACGATCATCAAGGCGATGAAGAAGGACGGCGACCACTGGGACGGCGGCAACATTCTCGACCCGGAGAACGGCAAGGTCTACAAGTGCAAGATGACGCTTGAAGACGGCGGCCAGAAGCTCGTGGTGCGCGGGTACATCGGCGTGTCGCTGCTGGGCCGGTCGCAGACGTGGGTGCGCCAGCAATAACGCAGCACGCGCCGAAACGGGCGGCTCAATAAAAAAATCGGCCTGCGACGACGTCGTCAGGCCGATTTCCTTTGGGGCGTGCGCAACGAAAACCGAGGGACTTCACGCCGCGTGCTTCATCGCATCCGATGCATAGCTACCCGGTGCACGATACGCGGGCGCCGCGTTGCTACGCGCCTCTGCCGCCTTCGATTGCGTATGCTTGCGCATCCGCGCGGACAGTTCGTTGCACAGATTCATGCCGGCGTCGCCGTAAAGCTCACGCATCACGTTCATCAGCGTGCCCGTTTCGTGCCACACCTTGAAGCGGCGATGGCATGTCTGATACGACGGGTAACGGCGCGGCATGGCCGACCATGTTGCGCCACTGTAGATCACCCAAAGCACACCGTTCAGCACGGCCCGCGTATTGGCTAACGGCCGGCCGCGCAATTCGGTGCGCGGCTGCATTTCGGGCAGAAGCGGCGCGACGCAGCGCCATTCGTGGTCGGTCAAATCGCGATACGGTGTCATGGACATCTCCAGCCTTAATAACCATGACACCACAATATCGGCTCACCTCAACGATGAATATAAGACAAATCCGAAAATACCCGAAGATTGCCTGAATCTAACCGAAATTGACGTTTAAATTACGCCGGTTGCGAGCACCCGCCATCCGCTCAGGTCAACGACGTATCGACGATGCGACGCGGCGTTTCGAGATACTCCTTCGACTGCATCTCGACGATGCGCGAGACCGTCCGCGCGAATTCGTTGGCCATCGGGCCTTCGACGTACAACGCTTCGGCCGGCACCGCCGCGGACATCAGCAGCTTGACCTTGTGATCGTAGAGCACGTCGATGAGCCATGTGAAGCGGCGCGCTTCGGACGCCATCCGCGGCGACATCTGCGGCACCTCGGACAGCACGATCGCATGAAAACGGCTCGCCAGTTCGAGGTAGTCGTTCTGCGAACGCGGGCCGCCGCACAGCGTCGCGAAATCGAACCACACGACGCCGTCCGCCTTGCGCAGCGCCTTCAGTTCGCGCTTCTCGATATGCAGGATCGGGCTCTCGTCGGGCACGGCCGCCAGCTTGCCGAATGCATGGCGCAGCTCGCGATCGGCTTCCGCGCCGAGCGGCGTGTGATACATCTTCACCTGCGCGAGCGTGCGCTGGCGATAGTCGACCCCTGCGTCGACGTTGAGCACGTCGAGCTTTTCCTTGATCAGCGCGATCGCCGGCAGCATGCGGTCGCGATGCAGGCCGTCCGGATACAGGTCGTCGGGATCGTAATTGGACGTCATCACGAACTGCACGCCGTTGTTGAACAGGCGATCGAGCAAGCGATACAGGATCATCGCGTCGGCGATGTCCGACACGTGGAACTCGTCGAAGCAGATCAGCCGGTAACGCTTCGCGATGCGTCGCGCGAGTTCGTCGAGCGGATCGGCCTGCCCTTTCAGTTCCTCGAGCTCGCGGTGCACTTCGCGCATGAATTCGTGGAAATGCAGGCGCGTCTTGCGCTGCACGGGTACGACTGCGTAGAAGCTGTCCATCAGGAAGCTCTTGCCGCGACCGACACCGCCCCACATGTAGACGCCGCGCGGGAGATCCGGGTGATTGATGAGCTTCTTGAAAGCGTTCGAGCGGCGCGCCTTGTAGTCGACCCATTCGTCGAAACAGCGCTGCAGGCGATCGACGGCCGCGCGCTGAGCGGGATCGGACTGATAGCCGCGCGTGGTCAGTTCGCGCGTGTAGTATTCGGTGACGTTCATCGGGCAAACCGGAAAGAACGAAGGCGAGCGGGAAACCCCGCCCGCCTTCGTCATGAGACGGCTGCGCCGGCCGACGGCCGGCAGGCGCTACACCGTGCTCAGCTGTTCAGCGAGCGCTTGTCGACCGCGAGCGCCGCTTCGCGCATCACTTCCGACATCGACGGGTGCGGATGGCAGATGCGGGCGATGTCTTCCGACGCCGCCTTGAACTCCATCGCCACCACGGCCTCCGCGATCAGGTCCGACGCGTTCGCGGCGATCACGTGCACGCCGAGCAGTTCGTCGGTCTTCGCGTCCGCGATCATCTTCACGAAACCGTCCGGCGCATTCATGCCGAGCGCGCGGCCGTTGATCGAGAACGGGAACTTGCCCGTCTTGATCTCGCGGCCTTCGGCCTTCAGCTGCTGCTCCGTCTTGCCGACCCATGCGATTTCCGGGTACGTGTAGATCACCCAAGGAATGCAGTTGTAGTCGATGTGCGGCTTCTGCCCGTCGATCACTTCCGCAACCAGCACGCCTTCGTCTTCCGCCTTGTGCGCGAGCATCGGGCCGCGCACCACGTCGCCGATCGCGTACACGTTCGGCACTGCGGTGCGGCAGTGGTCGTCCACGTCGATGAAGCCGCGCTCGTTCGCCTTCAGGCCGATGGCCTCGAGGCCGAGGTTGTCGGTGTTCGGCACGCGGCCGACCGACACGATCAGGCGGTCGGCGTCGAGCGTCTGCGCGTTGCCGTCCTTGTCCGTGTAAGCGATCGACACGCCGTTCGCGGTCGTCTTCACGTCGCCGATCTTCACGCCGAGATGGATGTCGAGGCCCTGCTTCTTGAACAGCTTCGCCGCTTCCTTCGCAAGCGCTTCGTCGGCTGCGCCGAGGAATGCCGGCAGCGCTTCGAGCACCGTCACGTCGGCGCCGAGGCGGCGCCACACCGAGCCGAGCTCGAGGCCGATCACGCCCGCGCCGATCACGGCGAGCTTCTTCGGCACCGAATCGAACGTCAGCGCACCCTCGTTGTCCGACACGATCTTGTTGTCGACCGGGATGTTCGGCAAGTGACGCGCCTTCGAACCCGTCGCGATGATCACGTTCTTCGCGGTGACGACTTCGGTTTCACCCTCGCCGCTCACTTCGATCTGCACGCCGGCATCGGTCTTGCCGGTGAACTTGCCATGGCCCTTCAGCCAGGTGATCTTGTTCTTCTTGAACAGGAACTCGATCCCGCTCGTCATCTTCTCGACGATCGCGTCTTTGCGGCCGAGCATCTTCGCGACGTCGATCTTCACGCCGTCGACCGTGATGCCGTGGTCGGCCAGGTGATGCGACGTGTTCTCGAACTCTTCCGACGACGCGAGCAGCGCCTTCGACGGGATGCAGCCGACGTTCAGGCAGGTGCCGCCGAGCTTCAGCGCGCCGGCCGGGTTCTTCCACTTCTCGATACAGGCAACGGTCTTGCCGAGCTGCGCAGCGCGAATCGCGGCAATGTAGCCGCCGGGGCCGGCGCCGATCACGACGACGTCAAATTCCTTGGACATGACAATCCTTTCTACTTGTACGCCCGCAGGTTCACGCGTGCGCGCGAACCTGCGAACGGGTCGATGCAGTGAGACTCGGCTTACAGGTCGAGCAGCAGGCGTGCCGGATCTTCCAGCGCATCCTTCATCGCGACGAGCGACAGCACGGCTTCGCGGCCGTCGATGATGCGGTGGTCGTACGACAGCGCCAGGTAGTTGATCGGGCGGATCACGATCTGGCCGTTTTCGACGACCGGGCGCTCCTTCGTCGCGTGCACGCCGAGAATGGCCGACTGCGGCGGGTTGATGATCGGGGTCGACAGCATCGAACCGAACACGCCGCCGTTCGAGATCGAGAACGTACCGCCCGTCATTTCCTCGATCGACAGCTTGCCGTCCTTCGCCTTCTGGCCGAATTCGGCAATCTTCTTCTCGATTTCGGCGAGGCTCAGCTGATCCGCGTTGCGCAGGATCGGCACGACCAGGCCGCGCGGCGAACCGACCGCGATACCGATGTCGAAGTAGCCGTGGTAGACGATGTCGTTACCGTCGATCGACGCGTTCACGAGCGGGAACTTCTTCAGCGCATGGACGGCCGCCTTCACGAAGAACGACATGAAGCCGAGCTTCACGCCGTGTTCCTTCTCGAACTTGTCCTTGTACTTGTTGCGCAGTTCCATGACCGGAGCCATGTTCACTTCGTTGAACGTCGTCAGGATCGCGTTGGTCTGCTGCGATTCGAGCAGGCGCTCGGCGATACGCGCGCGCAGGCGCGACATCGGCACGCGCTGCTCCGGACGGTCGTTCAGCCACGTCGCCGCCGACGCCGGCACCTTCACTTCCGGCAGCGCCGGCTTCGCAGCGGCGGTCTTCGCCGGCGCGGCGGCCGGAGCGGCCTTCGGTGCGCTGCCTGCGGCCAGCGCGTCGCCCTTCGTGACGCGGCCGTCGCGGCCCGAACCTGCGACGTCGCCCGTCGACAGGCCCTTCTCGGCCAGCAGCTTCGCTGCGGCCGGCGATGCGGCGGCCGAGCTCGATGCGGTCGCGGCGGCCGGCTGTGCGGCCGGTGCGGCTGCAGCAGGCGCTGCCGCCGGCTTGACTTCGGCGGCGCCTGCAGCTGCTTCGGCAGCACCTGCCTTCGCTTCGGTGTCGATCGTCGCGATCACCTGATCGGCGACCACCGTGTCGCCGTCGTTCTGCAGCACTTGCGCGAGCACGCCCGCGGCCGGCGCCGGCACTTCGAGGACGACCTTGTCGGTCTCGAGTTCGATCAGGATTTCGTCCTGCGCGACTGCTTCGCCCGGCTTCTTCTTCCACTGCAGCATGGTGGCTTCCGACACCGACTCCGAAAGCTGGGGGACTTTGACTTCTACGATAGCCATGTGATTTTCCTGGATGCTTAATCTGGGGTATGACGAGGTTCGTGCGATTCCTTCGGCCGGTGCGGCGCGCGACGCGCCCGGCAGGCCAAAAGGAACGGGAAAGCGCCGCGCGCCTTCCCGTTTCGCTTGACGTCGATTATTTCGCGATCGATGCGCTCTTCAGGCGGCCGAATGCACCTTCGATCAGGGCCTTCTGCTGCTCGTAGTGCTTCGCGTAGTAGCCAACCGCCGGCGAGGCCGAAGCCGGACGGCCGCTGTATGCCAGCTTCTGCCCTTCCTTCATGCCTTCCTTCAGGTGGTGCTCGACGTAGAACCAGGGGCCCTGGTTCTGCGGCTCGTCCTGCACCCAGACCACTTCAGTCGCGTTCTCGTACTTCTTCATTTCGGCTTCGAACTGCTTGTGCGCGAACGGATACAGCTGCTCGATACGGATGATCGCGACGTCGTTCGCCTTCGCTTCGCGGCGATGCGCGACGAGGTCGTAATACACGCGGCCCGAGCACACCAGCACGCGCTTGACCTTCTTCGCGTCGATGCCGCCGTCGGTTTCGCCCAGTACCGGCTGGAACGAACCCTTCGCGAGTTCCGACAGGTCCGACACCGCTTCCTTGTGGCGCAGCAGCGACTTCGGCGTGGCGACGATCAGCGGCTTGCGGAACAGGCGGATCATCTGGCGACGCAGCAGGTGGAAGATCTGCGCCGGCGTCGTCGGCTGGACGACCTGCATGTTGTGGTCGGCACACAGTTGCAGGAAACGCTCGATACGCGTGGACGAGTGTTCCGGACCCTGGCCTTCGTAGCCGTGCGGCAGCAGCATCGTGAGACCCGACACGCGGCCCCACTTCACTTCGCCCGACGAGATGAACTGGTCGATCACGACCTGCGCGCCGTTGACGAAGTCGCCGAACTGCGCTTCCCACAGCACGAGCGTGTTCGGCTCGGCAGTCGAGTAACCGTATTCGAAGCCCAGCACCGCTTCTTCCGACAGCACCGAGTCGATCACCGTGAACTTCGCCTGACCTTCGGCGATGTTCTGCAGCGGCACGTACGTGCCGTCGTTCCAGCGCTCGCGGTTCTGGTCGTGCAGCACCGCGTGACGGTGCGTGAACGTGCCGCGACCCGAGTCCTGGCCCGTCAGGCGCACCGAGTAGCCCGATGCGACGAGCGACGCGAATGCGAGGTGTTCGCCCATGCCCCAGTCGAGCGGCTGGTCGCCGCGCGCCATGTTGCGGCGGTCGTTGATCACGCGCTCGACGAGCGGGTGAACCTTGAAGTTTTCCGGAACCGTCGTGATGCGTTCGCCCAGGCGCTTCAGTTCGGCGAGCGGCACGGCCGTGTCGGCTGCGTCCGTCCACTTGCGGTTCAGGAACGGCACCCAGTCGACCGCGTACTTGCTCTTGTAGTTCGACAGCACCGGATCGACGGTGTGGTGGCCGTCGTCCATCGCCTTGCGGTACGCCTTCACGTAGTTGTCGGCGTCTTCCGCGGTGATCACGCCCTGCTGCACGAGCTTCTCGGCATACAGCGCACGGGTGCCCGGGTGCTGCGCGATCTTCTTGTACATCAGCGGCTGCGTGACGGCCGGCGTGTCCTGCTCGTTGTGACCCAGCTTGCGGAAGCAGACGATGTCGATCACGACATCCTTGTGGAACTGCATCCGGTAGTCGATCGCGATCTGGATCGCGAGCACGACGGCTTCCGGATCGTCGCCGTTCACGTGCAGCACCGGCGCTTCGATCATCTTGACGACGTCGGTACAGTACAGCGTCGAGCGCGCGTCGCGCGGGTCGGACGTCGTGAAGCCGATCTGGTTGTTGATCACGATGTGCAGCGTGCCGTGCGTGCCGTAACCGCGCGTCTGCGCGAGGTTCAGCGTTTCCATCACGACGCCCTGGCCGGCGAACGCCGCGTCGCCGTGGATCTGCACCGGCAGCACTTGCAGGCCGTCTTCGTCGCCGCGACGGTCCATCCGCGCCTTCGCGGAACCTTCGACCACCGGGTTCACGATTTCGAGGTGCGACGGGTTGAACGCGAGCGACAGGTGGACCGGGCCACCTTCCGTCGACACGTCCGACGAGAAGCCCTTGTGGTATTTCACGTCGCCGGCCGGCAGGTCGTCGACGTGCTTGCCTTCGAATTCGGCGAACAGGTCGGCCGGCATCTTGCCCAGCGTGTTGACCAGCACGTTCAGGCGGCCGCGGTGAGCCATGCCGATGATGATTTCCTGCACGCCGCGCTTGCCCGCGTGCTGGACGACTTCGTCCATCGCCGCGATGAAGCTTTCGCCGCCTTCGAGCGAGAAGCGCTTCTGGCCGACGTACTTGGTGTGCAGGTAGCGCTCGAGGCCTTCGGCGGCCGTCAGGCGATTCAGAATGTGTTTCTTCTTGTCGGCCGAGAAGGCCGGCGTCGCGCGGGTCGATTCCAGGCGCTCCTGCCACCAGCGCTTCTGCTCAGGATCGCTGATGTACATGTACTCGGCGCCGATCGTGCCGCAGTACGTGTCGCGCAGGCCCTTGACGATGTCGCGCAGCGAAGCCTGGTCGAAACCGAAGTACAGGTTGCTTGCGCTGTACGTCTGGTCGAGGTCGCCTTCGGAGAAATCGTAGAACGCGGGTTCGAGCTCGGGAATGGCCGGACGCTCGCGACGCTTCAGCGGATCGAGGTTGGCCCATTGCGAGCCGAGGAAGCGATAGGCGCTGATGAGCGACTGGACGTGCACCTGCTTGCGTGCGGTCGCGAGATTGCTGGTGCTTTCGCGCGGAATGAAGGCATTGGCCTTCGCACGCTCGGCGAACGATTCGACGATCGGGAAGTGAGCGACGTCATTGGCATTCGAGCCGTCCGTCGCAGGCACGTTCTGCAGCGCGTCGAAATACTCTCGCCAGTTCTCCGGCACCGATGCCGGATTGTTGAGGTATGCATCGTACAGTTCTTCAACGTACGAAGCATTGCCGCCGAACAGATAGGAGTTCAGCTGAAACTGCTTCATTACATCTGACATTTTACGCTCACCTTTCTTCGAGCTTCTCGAGAAATAGCGGGTTACTCAACCTTCCGCGACACGGCCTGACCGTTTAGCGGATTGCGAATCAAGTCTTGCTTGGAAGGACCTAAAACTTGCGTGCGCGCAGCATATCACAGAACCGATACCGGAGTTCACGGCGCAATGCGCGCGAAAGCACCGCGCGGCGGGGTTTTGCCGGATTGCCGCGGCCTGCGGGAACAGTGTTTTGCAACCGGCCCGGTTGCCGGTCGCGCGAATGCAAAAAAGGCCGCCCGAAGGCGGCCTTTTCCGTGATGCGGGAACGATCGATGCTTAGTCGACCGCGCCTTCGCGGCTCGCGCGGCGACGCTCGTGCTCCTTCAGGAAGCGCTTGCGCAGGCGGATCGACTGCGGCGTCACTTCGACGAGTTCGTCGTCGTCGATGAATTCGACCGCGTACTCCAGCGACATCTGGACCGGCGGCACGAGACGCACGGCTTCGTCGGTACCCGACGCGCGCACGTTGGTCAACTGCTTGCCCTTGATCGGGTTCACGACGAGGTCGTTGTCGCGGCTATGGATGCCGATGATCATGCCCTCATACAGCGCGTCGCCCGGCTTCACGAACATGCGGCCGCGATCCTGCAGCTTCCACAGTGCGTACGCCACCGCGGCGCCATCGTCCTGCGAGATCAGCACGCCGTTGCGGCGCTCGAAGACCGAACCGTCCTTGACCGGTGCGTACGAGTCGAAGATGTGGCTCATCAGGCCCGTGCCGCGCGTGAGCGTCAGGAATTCGCTCTGGAAGCCGATCAGGCCACGCGCCGAGATCCTGTACTCCAGACGCGTGCGGCCGCGGCCGTCCGACGCCATGTCGAGCATCTCGCCCTTGCGGCGGCCCAGCTCTTCCATCACGCCGCCCTGGTGTTCGTCCTCGACGTCCACCGTCAACAGCTCGTACGGCTCGTGACGCACGCCGTCGATCTCCTGCATCACGACGCGCGGACGCGACACGGCCAGTTCGTAGCCTTCGCGGCGCATGTTCTCGACGAGAATCGTCAGATGCAGTTCGCCGCGACCCGACACTTCGAACACCGTTTCGTCGCCGGTATCCTTCACGCGCAGTGCGACGTTGTGGTTCAGTTCCTTCATCAGGCGGTCGCGGATCTGGCGGCTCGTCACGAACTTGCCTTCGCGGCCGGCGAGCGGCGACGAGTTGACGAGGAAGTTCATCGTCAGCGTCGGCTCGTCGACGGTGATCATCGGCAGCGCTTCCGGCGTGTCGACCGCGCAGATCGTCGCGCCGATGCCGACGTCTTCAATACCGTTGATCAGCACGATGTCGCCCGCCTCGGCCGACTCGACCTGCACGCGCTCCAGCCCCTTGAACGACAGCACCTGGTTGATCTTGCGGTTCAGCACGTCGCCTTCCGGGCCGAAACGCATCGCGACCGGCTGGCCCGGCTTGATGCGGCCGCGCGTGATGCGACCGACGCCGATCCGGCCGACGTACGTCGAATAGTCGAGCGACGTGATCTGGAGCTGCAGCGGCGCTTCCGGATCGGCCGGGCGAACCGGCACGTGCGCGAGGATCGCCTCGAACAGCGGGCGCATGTCGCCTTCGCGAGCAGCCGGGTCGAGCGACGCGTAGCCGTTCAGGCCCGATGCGTACACGATCGGGAAGTCGAGCTGCTCTTCGGTCGCGCCGAGCTTGTCGAACAGGTCGAAGGTCTGGTTGATGACCCAGTCGATCCGCGCGCCCGGACGATCGATCTTGTTGACGACGACGATCGGCTTCAGGCCGAGCGCGAGCGCCTTCTTCGTGACGAAGCGCGTTTGCGGCATCGGGCCTTCGACCGCATCGACGAGCAGCAGCACCGAGTCGACCATCGACAGCACGCGCTCGACTTCGCCGCCGAAGTCCGCGTGCCCCGGCGTGTCGACGATGTTGATGTGCGTGCCTTCGTATTCGACCGCGCAGTTCTTCGCGAGAATCGTGATCCCGCGCTCTTTTTCGATGTCGTTCGAGTCCATCACCCGCTCCGCAATCTGCTGGTTCTCGCGGAAGGTGCCGGACTGGCGGAGCAGTTGGTCGACGAGCGTGGTTTTGCCGTGGTCGACGTGGGCGATGATGGCGATATTGCGAAGGGCGCGGGTCATAGAAACCTGGAAATCGTTTGAACGCGCAAACGCGCGCGCTCGTTTTTCACGGGCGCGCGCGTTGCAGCTTGGAAAGCCTCAAATTATAGCACGTACGAGTGTCGAGAGCCGACCCGCGCATTGCAATGCAGCAAAACGGGCGGCTCCGCCCTCCTCTGCCGAACAGACGAACCCGCTTCCTCACCCTTGCCGGCCGGCCCCAAAAACCTTATCGAGATAAGGGATTCTCGCGATACACAGCGCGGGTTTTGCCGTTCGATTAACATTTGCCGCGGCAAGCAATTGTGCCTATACTGCTGCCTAGTCAACTATTGCAGCTTCAGGGTTTTATGTCGGATTCTCCTACTCCTCCGCCCGTTTCGCAGTTGTCTTCGTATCAGATGAACGACAGCGTCGGTTATCTGATGTCGCGCGTGAAGTCGGTGATGACCAACCTCGTCACGCAGCGCACGCAGGAAGAGCTCGGCATCACGGGCACACAGGCGAGCATGCTGTTCATGATCGCGGTCGGCAAGTGCTCGACGGCCGCCGAACTCGCGCGCGAATACGGAATCGACGCAAGCGCGGTCACGCGCTTGCTCGACCGGGTCGAGAAACGCGGCCTGCTGTCGCGCGTGCGCAGCATCGAGGACCGACGCGTCGTGCGCCTCGAGCTCACCGACGAAGGCCGGGCGCTGGCCGAACGGCTCCCGCCCATTTTTCGCAGCGTGCTCGACCAGGTGCTGGACGGGTTTACGCCGGAAGAAGTCGGGTTCCTGAAGAGCATGCTGCGCCGCATTCTCAGCAACTATTGCGAGACGGCCGGCGGTAGCATCACGTAATAGTTGCCATAACAATTACTTTTGACAGATTAATGTAAGGAAATCCTTGCAGTGTCCATCATTCATTCCGAGTCAGGGGTTAGCGCGATGAAATCCTCCCCGTTGTCCGTGCGCGCCGGGTCGTGCCGCGCCGCCGTCGCTGCCGCGATCGCCGCGCTGGCGCTGGCGGGCTGCGCGAATTACATCGGCATCAAGAGCGACAAGCAGATCGCCCCCGCGTCGCAATTCGAATCCGCCCAGAGCCTGCCGGCCCAGGGTGGCCAATGGCCGGCACTCGACTGGGCCAGCCAGTTCGGCGATCCGCAATTGCCGAAGCTGATCGACGAAGCGCTGCAGGGCAACCCGTCGATCGCGCAGGCGCAGGCGCGCATCGCGAAAGCGTCGTCGTATATCGAATCGTCGCGCTCGAACCTGATGCCGAAGGCCGAAGCCAGCTATTCGTGGACACGTGAACTGTATTCGTCGAACGGCCTGTTCCCGCCCCCGTACGGCGGCCAGTGGTACAGCGAAAACAACGCGCTGGCGAGCGCCTCGTGGGAACTCGACCTGTGGGGCAAGAACCGCGAGCGCCTGCACACGGCCGTGTCGCAGGAAAAAGCCGCCGAAGCCGACATGCAACAGGCGCGCATCACGCTCGCGTCGTCGGTCGCACGCACCTACAACTCGCTCGCACAGCTCTATGCGCTGCGCGACATCGCGCAACGCGAGATCACCAACCGCGAGACGGTCGGCAAGATCACCGACGGCCGCGTATCGGCCGGCCTCGATACCAACGTCGAACGCCAGACGGCCCGCGGCAACATCGCGACCACCCAGGCCTCTCTGTCGGACCTCGACGGCCAGATCACGACGGTGCGCTACCAGCTCGCCGCGCTGCTCGGCAAGGGCCCGGATCGCGGGCTGCAGATCGCGGCGCCCGTGATGAACCCGAGCGGCAACGTCACGCTGCCCGGCAACCTGCCGGCCGATCTCGTGTCGCGCCGCCCCGACATCGTAGCCGCGCGCTGGCAGGTCGAAGCCGCGATGCACGACGTGAAGGAAGCGAAGGCCGAGTTCTTCCCGGACGTGAACCTCGCGGCCGGGTTCGGCTTCGATGCGTTCGGCTGGGGCAAATTCCTGAACTTCGCGAGTCGCCAGGCCCAATTCGGCCCCGCGATCCACCTGCCGATCTTCGATGCCGGCGCGCTGCGCGCCCAGCTCAAGGGCCGCTACGCCGACTTCGACCTGTCGGTCGCGAACTACAACCAGACGCTGATCAGCGCGCTGAACGACGTCGCGACGCAAGTCGCGTCGATCCGCGCGATCGATCGCCAGATGGGCGACGCCCAGCGTGCGCTCGACGCCTCGACGCGTGCGTACGATCTCGCGGTCATCCGCTACAAGGCCGGCCTGTCGCCGCAACTGCAGGTGCTGACGGCGGACAGCAACCGCCTCGCATCGGAGCAGACGGTGACCAACCTGAAAATGCGCCGGCGCGACATGCAGCTTGCCCTGATCAAGGCGCTCGGCGGCGGGTTCGACGCGACCGGCACGCCGCTCGCCGCGCCCGATGCGGCCACGCCGACCAAACAGGCCGCCAACTGATCCGGCGCCACCACTACGCAGACACTCGAAATAAAGGACGGAGAAAATCGCCATGAGCGACCAACAAAACGCCGCCAGCGCGCAGCCGCAGAACAACGGCAAGCGCAAACGAATGATGACGCTGCTCGTCGCGGTCATCGTGATCGCGGCCATCGCATACGGCCTGTACTACTTCCTCGTCGCCCGCTTCCATGAAGACACCGACGATGCATACGTAAACGGCAACGTCGTGCAGATCACGCCGCAGGTCACCGGCACCGTGATCGCCGTGAAGGCGGACGACACGCAAACGGTCAAGGCCGGCGATCCGCTCGTCGTGCTCGACCCGGCCGATTCGCAGGTCGCGCTGCAGCAGGCGGAAGCCAACCTCGCGCAGACGGTGCGCCAGGTGCGCGGCCTGTTCGTCAACGACGACCAGTACCGCGCGCAAGTCGCGCTGCGCCAGTCGGACCTGTCGAAAGCCCAGGACGACCTGCGTCGCCGCCTGGCCGTCGCGCAGACGGGCGCCGTATCGCAGGAAGAAATCTCGCACGCCCGCGACGCGGTGAAGGCCGCGCAGGCATCGGTCGACGCAGCACAACAGCAGCTCGCATCGAATCGCGCATTGACCGCGAACACGACGATCGCGTCGCACCCGAACGTGATGGCCGCCGCCGCGAAGGTGCGCGACGCGTACCTCGCGAACGCGCGTAACGTGCTGCCGGCGCCGGTCACCGGCTACGTCGCGAAGCGCTCGGTGCAGGTCGGCCAGCGCGTGTCGCCCGGCAACCCGCTGATGTCGGTGGTGCCGCTCAATGCCGTGTGGGTCGACGCGAACTTCAAGGAAGTCCAGTTGAAGCACATGCGCATCGGCCAGCCGGTCGAGATGACGGCCGACATCTACGGCTCGTCGGTCACGTACCACGGCAAGGTCGTCGGCTTCTCGGCCGGCACGGGCTCGGCGTTCTCGCTCTTGCCCGCGCAGAACGCGACCGGCAACTGGATCAAGGTCGTGCAGCGCCTGCCCGTACGGATCGAGCTCGACCCGAAGGATCTCGAGAAGCACCCGCTGCGCATCGGCCTGTCGATGCAGGTCGACGTGGACATCAAGGACGAACGCGGCGACCAGCTCGTCAACGCACCGAACACCGTCTACGAAACCAACGTGTTCGCGAAATACGGCGACGAAGCCGATGCCGAAATCGCGCGCATCATCGCCGAAAACGCAGGCGGCAACGCGTCGGCGCCGGTCGCGGCGAAGCAGAGCAGCGCCGCGAAAATGATGTAACCGTTCCGACTCCGGAAAGACAACCGACATGGCACAGGCTCCTGTCTCCCATCCGCCCCTGCAGGGCGGACAACTCCTGCTCGGGACGATCGCGGTATCGCTCGCGGTGTTCATGAACGTGCTCGACACGTCCATCGCGAACGTCGCGATCCCGACCATCTCGGGCGACCTCGGCGTGTCGTCCGATCAGGGCACGTGGGTCATCACGTCGTTCGCGGTCGCGAACGCAATCTCGGTGCCGCTGACCGGCTGGCTGACCGACCGTTTCGGGCAAGTCCGCCTGTTCCTCGCGTCGATCATCCTGTTCGTCATCTCGTCGTGGATGTGCGGGCTGGCGCCGAGCCTGCCATTCCTGCTCGCGTCACGCGTGCTCCAGGGTGCCGTCGCGGGCCCGATGATTCCGCTGTCGCAAGCGCTCCTGCTGTCGAGCTATCCACGCGCGAAAGCGCCGATGGCGCTCGCACTATGGGCGATGACGACGCTGATCGCCCCCGTCGCGGGCCCGATTCTCGGCGGCTGGATCTCGGACAACTATTCGTGGCCGTGGATCTTCTACGTCAACATCCCGGTTGGCATCGCCGCCGCCGCCGCGACGTGGGTGATCTACCGGAATCGGGAGTCGGCCGTGCGCCGTGCGCCGATCGACGGCGTGGGCCTCGCGCTGCTGGTCGTCTGGGTCGGCTCGCTGCAGATCATGCTCGACAAGGGCAAGGATCTGGACTGGTTCGCGTCGACGACGATCGTCGTGCTCGCGCTGACCGCCGTCATCGCGTTCGCGTTCTTCGTGATCTGGGAGCTGACCGCCGAGCACCCGGTCGTCGACCTGTCGCTGTTCCGCATACGAAACTTCACCGGCGGCACGGTCGCGCTGTCGATCGGCTACGGCCTGTACTTCGGCAATCTCGTGCTGTTACCGCTGTGGCTGCAGACGCAAATCGGCTACACCGCGACCGACGCCGGCCTCGTGATGGCGCCGGTCGGGTTGTTCGCCATCCTGTTGTCGCCACTCACCGGGAAGTACCTGCCGCGCACCGATCCGCGCTTCATCTCGACGGCGTCATTCCTCACGTTCGCGCTGTGCTTCTGGATGCGTTCGCGCTACACGACCGGCGTCGACGAATGGTCGCTGACGCTGCCGACGCTCGTGCAGGGTATCGCGATGGCGGGCTTCTTCATCCCGCTCGTGTCGATCACGTTGTCCGGGCTGCCCGGCCACCGCATTCCAGCGGCGTCCGGCCTGTCGAACTTCGTGCGGATCATGTGCGGCGGCATCGGTACGTCGATCTTCCAGACCGCGTGGGACCATCGGAACAACTTCCACCATGCGCAACTGGTCGAACAGACGAATCCGTACAACCCGACGTTCAATCAGGCCGTCACTCAGATGGGTAATCTCGGGCTCACGCAGGAACAGGCACACGGCCTGATCAACAACATGGCCACGCAGCAGGCTGCGCAGCTCGGCGTGAACGATCTGTTCTACATTTCCGCCGCGATCTTCGTGCTGCTGATCGGATTGATCTGGATCACCAAGCCCGAACGCGCGGGCGGCGGCGATGCCGGTGCGGCGGCGTCAGCGGCACACTGAGCGCCACCCGGCAGCAGCATCACGGCGCGATCACGCCAAACAAAAGGCCCGGTCGAAAATGACCGGGCCTTTTTCATTCCGCTGCGTGCACGTGCGTGCGTCGCTGCGTCATTGCGCCGTCACGACGAGCCGTTCCGGTGCGAGCACGCCATTCGCCTTGCGTGCCACGCCGAGCAATCGGGTTGCGTCGTACACCCGCACGCGCTCGCCGTCGGCCGCGTCGATCGGCTCGAGCGCCGACAGCGGCAGGCGCTGGCCGTGCAAGAACCGCTTCGCGGACGCGTCGTCGAGCCGAATGGCCGGAAACGTCGACAGCAACGCGTCGACCGGCTGAAGCCATGCATCGCGCGCCGATTCGGCAGCGTCCGACAGTGCATCGAGCGTCACCGCGTGCTCGAGCGTCAGCGCACCGACGCCCGTGCGACGCAGCATCGTCAGATGCGCGCCGCAACCCAGCGCCTCGCCGATATCCTCCGCCAGCGTGCGTACATACGTGCCCTTGCTGCAGGTCACGCGAAACGTCACGTCGGGCAGCTCGCAGGCTAGCAGTTCCAGCGCGTGGATCGTCACGTTGCGGCCTTCCCGCTCGACGGTCTGGCCGGCCCGCGCATATTCGTACAGCGGCTTGCCATCGCGCTTGAGCGCCGAATACATCGGCGGCACCTGCACGATATCGCCGGTGAAACGCACGAGCGCGGCTTCCACCGCCGCACGATCGCATTCGACGGGGCGTGTGTCGATCACGTCACCTTCGGCGTCGCCGGTGGCCGTGCGCTGGCCGAGACGCATCGTCGCTTCGTAGGTCTTGTCGGCGTCGAGCAAGTCCTGCGAGAACTTGGTCGCTTCGCCGAAACACAGCGGCAGCAGGCCCGAGGCCAACGGATCGAGCGTGCCGGTGTGACCGGCCTTCTTCGCGAGCAGCAGGCGCTTCGCACGAATCAGCGCATCGTTGCTCGACAGGCCGACCGGCTTGTCGAGCAGAAGAACGCCGTCCAGCACGCGCCGGGGCACGCGCGGACGTTGGGGTGCAGCATTCGTCATAGGCCGGTCGAGCTCAGTCGTCCTTGGCAGGCACGTCGGCCTCGTCGTCGTCCTTCGCGCGCGTGGAGTTCGCTTCCTTGATCAGGCGCGACATTTCGACGGCCTTCTCGATCGTCTGGTCGTAATGGAAATGCAGCGTCGGCACCGTATGAATGTGCAGGCGCTTGAACAGCAGGTTGTGCAGGTGACCCGACGCATGGTTCAGCGCCTCCTGCGTCTTCTCCGGATCGCCGGTGAGCGCCGTGAAGTAGACCTTCGCGTGCGCATAGTCCGGCGTGAGTTCCACGCTCTGGATGGTCACGATGCCGATGCGCGGATCTTTGACCTCGCGCATGATGAGTTCGGACAGATCGCGCTGAATCTGATCGGCGATCTGAACGTTGCGATTGGGGGAAGTACGTTTCCTGGACATGATCGATCCGTGATCCGTTTATCAGGATGAAGCGGCGGCCATTTTCGGCACGCCACCATGAAAATGGGCGGGGCAAGCCCAAGCCTGCCCCGCCCATGAGCCGATACGCGACGATTACAGCGTACGTGCGACTTCGGTCACTTCGAAGACTTCGAACTGGTCGCCTTCGATGATGTCGTTGAAGTTCTTCACCGACATACCGCACTCGAAGCCTTGCTTCACTTCCTTCACGTCGTCCTTGAAGCGCTTCAGCGATTCGAGTTCGCCCGTGAAGATCACGACGTTGTTGCGCAGCACGCGCACCGACGACGAGCGCTTGACGATGCCGTCCGTGACCATACAGCCTGCGACCGTGCCGACCTTCGGTACCTTGAAGACCTGGCGCACCTCGACCATGCCGGTGACGACTTCGCGCTTCTCCGGCGCCAGCATGCCCGACATCGCCGCCTTCACCTCGTCCACTGCGTCGTAGATGATGTTGTAGTAGCGGATATCGATGCCGTTCGCCTCGGCCAGCTTGCGTGCCTGAGCATCCGCACGCGTGTTGAAGCCGATGATGACCGCCTTCGATGCCGTCGCGAGGTTGACGTCGTTTTCGCTGATGCCGCCCACCGCGCTGTGCACGATCTGCACGCGCACTTCGTCGGTCGACAGCTTGAGCAGCGACTGCACGAGCGCTTCCTGCGAACCCTGCACGTCTGCCTTGATGATGAGCGGCAGGTTCTGCACTTCGCCTTCGCCCATCTGCTCGAGCATGCTTTCGAGCTTCGCGGCCTGCTGCTTCGCGAGCTTCACGTCGCGGAACTTGCCCTGACGGAACAGCGCGATTTCACGCGCCTTGCGCTCGTCCGGCAGCACGATCACTTCCTCGCCCGCACCTGGCACTTCCGACAGACCCTGGATTTCGACCGGGATCGACGGGCCGGCTTCCTTCGTCGGCTTGCCGTTCTCGTCGAGCATCGCACGGACGCGGCCGTAGGCCGTACCCGCCAGCACGATGTCACCGCGGTTCAGCGTACCGGACTGCACGAGGATCGTCGCGACCGGGCCTTTACCCTTGTCGAGCTTCGCTTCGATCACGATGCCTTTGGCCGGCGCTTCGACCGGTGCCTTCAGTTCCAGCACTTCGGCCTGCAGCAGCACGTTCTCGAGCAGATCGTCGATACCTGCGCCCGTCTTTGCCGACACCGGCACGAACGGCGAATCGCCACCGTATTCTTCCGGCACGACGCCTTCCGCGACCAGTTCCTGCTTCACGCGATCGGGGTTCGCTTCCGGCTTGTCGATCTTGTTGATCGCGACGACGATCGGCACGCCACCCGCCTTCGCGTGGGCGATGGCTTCCTTCGTCTGCGGCATCACGCCGTCGTCGGCCGCCACCACCAGCACGACGATGTCGGTCGCCTTCGCGCCGCGCGCACGCATTGCCGTGAACGCTTCGTGACCCGGCGTGTCGAGGAACGTGATGACGCCACGCGGCGTGTCGACGTGATACGCGCCGATGTGCTGCGTAATGCCGCCCGCTTCGCCCGCGGCAACCTTCGCGCGGCGGATGTGGTCGAGCAACGAGGTCTTGCCGTGGTCGACGTGACCCATCACCGTGACGACCGGCGGACGCGGCAGTTGCTCCGCATCGGTACCGGTTTCGCCTTCGACGAGCAGCGCTTCCGGATCGTCCAGCTTCGCGGCAACCGCGCGGTGGCCCAGCTCCTCGACGATGATCATCGCCGTTTCCTGGTCCAGCACCTGGTTGATCGTGACCATCTGGCCCATCTTCATCATCACCTTGATGACTTCGGAGGCCTTGATCGACATCTTGTGCGCGAGATCCGCAACCGACACGGTTTCCGGCACGTGCACTTCACGGACGATCGGTTCGGTCGGCGCCTGGAACGACGATGCGCTGTCCTGGTGACGGCCGCGACCCTTCGGGCCACCGCGCCAGCCGCGGTCGACACCGCCGCTCGAGTCGCCGCGCGTCTTGATGCCGCGACGCTTCGATGCGTCATCCTGCCAGCCGCCCTTGCCTGCGCCCGGCTTCTTGTTGCGGTCGCCCGCGCCTGCCGGCGCCTGCGTCGTGGCTGGTGCCGCGGCACCGACCGGCTTCTTCACGGCCGGACGCGCCTGCGCACCCTCCGGCTTCGCCGGCTTGTGCAGCGTGCCCTTCGCTTCGGCCGGCTTCGGCGCCTCGACCGGCTTCGGCGGTTCGGGTGCCTTGACCACGGCCTTGCGCGGCGTGTTCATCATTTCGCGAATCGCGCGTGCTTCGGCTTCCGCCGCCGCGCGACGCTTGCTGATCTCTTCCTGCTCGGCGCGCGCCTTGTCGGCCGCCTCGCGGGCAGCATCCTCGGCCTTCTTCGCCGCTTCGCGCTGCGCCGCACGTTCGGCGGCCGCGCGCGCTTCGTCCTGCGCGGACTGCGCACTCGGTGCTTCCGACTCGGCTGCGGCGGCCTGTTGCGCGGCCGCCTGCTGCCGTGCCGCAGCGGCTTCCGCCGCGGCACGCTTCGCCGCCGCTTCTTCCTCGGCGCGACGGCGCTCGGCTTCCGCCGCTTCCTCGCGGGCGCGACGTTCGGCTTCCTCGCGCTCGAGGCGCTCCTGACGCTCGCGCAGCTCCTGCGCCTGCTTCTCGAGCAACTCGGCCTCGCGGCGCGCTTCTTCCTCGCGACGCTTCAGTTCCGCATCGTCGTCCGCTTCGGCGACCTGCGCCTGACCCTGTTCCGCACCTTCGCTCACGTCGTCGCGCTTGACGAACGTACGCTTCTTGCGAACCTCGACCTGAATGGTGCGAGCCTTGCCCGTCGCGTCAGATTGCTTGATCTCCGACGTATGCTTGCGGGTCAGCGTGATCTTGCGCTTGTCGCCGTCGGTTGCGCCGTGCGACTTGCGCAAATGATCGAGCAGACGCGCCTTGTCCGTTTCGGACAGCGCATCGTCTTCACTCGCTTTCTGGACGCCCGCTGCCTGCAGCTGTTCGAGCAGCACACCAGCAGGCATTTTCAGTTCCGCGGCAAATTGGGCTACGTTGTTACTCGCCATTCATTCCTCTTAGTGCAAGGACCGATTCCTTGCGGTTAGCATCGGGTCAGGCCATACGGCCGCCATCAAATCAGTGCGCCATGGTCATTTCTCACTGGAACCAATGTTCACGTGCTTTCATGATCAACGCCTTAGCGGCATCCTCTTCCATCCCGGTCATGTCGACCAGTTCATCTACAGCCAGCTCGGCGAGATCGTCGCGCGTCTGCACGCCGTGTTCGGCCAGCTTCGCGAGCAGCTCCGGCGTGATGCCGTCGAGGCTCTTGAGATCCAGCGCTGCGTTCTCGACCTTTTCTTCGTTCGCGATGGCCATCGTCAACAGCGCGTCGCGTGCGCGGTTGCGCAGTTCGTGCACGGTGTCCTCGTCGAACGCTTCGATTTCGAGCATTTCGTTGAGCGGCACGTACGCGATTTCTTCGAGGCTCGTGAAGCCTTCGTCGATCAGGATGTCGGCAACTTCCTCGTCGACGTCGAGACGCGCCATGAACAGTGCACGCAGCCGGTCGCGCTCTTCGCCCTGCTTCAGGGCGGATTCGTCCGGCGTCATGATGTTGATCTGCCAGCCGGTCAGCTCGCCGGCAAGGCGAACGTTCTGACCGCTGCGGCCGATCGCGACAGCCAGTTCGTTTTCGTCGACGACGACGTCCATCGAATGCTTTTCTTCATCGACGACGATCGACTGGACGGCAGCCGGCGCGAGCGCGCCGATCACGAACTGGGCGGGATCTTCCGACCATAGCACGATGTCGATGTTTTCGCCACCGAGCTCGTTGCGCACGGCCTGCACGCGCGAGCCGCGGATGCCGACGCAGGTGCCGATCGGATCGATCCGCTTGTCGTATGCGATGACGCCGATCTTCGCGCGCACGCCCGGGTCGCGGGCAGCCGCCTTGATCTCGAGCAGGCCCTGCTCGATTTCCGGCACTTCCATCTCGAACAGCTTCATCAGAAATTCGGGCGCCGTGCGCGACAGCTCGATCTGCGGGCCGCGCGCGGTGCGGTCGACCTTCGCGATGTAGGCGCGCACGCGGTCGCCCACGCGCAGGTTTTCCTTCGGGATCAGTTGATCGCGGCGCAGCAGCGCCTCGACACGGCCCGATTCGACGATGAAGTTGCCCTTGTCGAGGCGTTTCACCGTACCCGTCATGATCTTTTCGCCACGCTCGAGGTAGTCGTTCAGGATCTGCTCGCGCTCCGCGTCGCGCACCTTCTGCAGGATCACCTGCTTCGCGGCCTGCGCGCCGATGCGACCGAACTCGATCGACGGAACGGGTTCCTCGACATACTCGCCGACTTCGACGTCGGGGTTCTGCTCACGAGCCTCGAACAGCAGGATCTCGCGATCCGGCTCCTGCAAGCCTGCCTCGTCGGGCACGACGAGCCAGCGACGGAAGGTTTCGTGCTCGCCGCTTTCGCGATCGATATGGACGCGGATTTCGGCGCCTTCGTCGAACAGCTTCTTGGAAGCGGACGCGAGCGCAGCCTCGAGGGCGCCCAGCACCACATCCTTGTCGACGTTTTTCTCGCGCGCCAGCGCATCCACCAGCATCAACACTTCGCGACTCATTATTTGCGGCTCCTAAAGTCAACTTGCGGAATCAGGCGGGCTTTGTCGATATCGGCCAGCGTGAAATCCAGCATGGCTGCCTCGCCCTTCTTCCCCTCAAATTCCAAACCGATCGTTTCGCCATTCGGCGCGTGCAGAATGCCCCGGTACGTCTTGCGCCCGTCCAGCGGCTTTTTCAAGGTCACGGAAACTTCGCTGCCGGCGAAGCGCTCGAAGTCGGCCAGCTTCTTCAACGGGCGGTCGAGCCCCGGGGACGAGACTTCGAGCCGTTCGTAATCGATGTTTTCGACCGTCAAGACGTGCTGGAGCTGACGCGTGACCTTTTCGCAATCTTCGAGCGAGATGCCGGCAGGCTGATCGATATAGATGCAAAGCATGCCGCGCCCGGTGCGCTCGAGATCCACCAGCTCGTAGCCGAGCCCGGTGACCGTGGTTTCTATCAGTTCCGTCAGTTGCACAGTGTCCTCTCAGGTGTTCGCGCCCGCCGCTCGCGATTCACCCGCGGGCGCGCGCCTTAGCCGGCGCAGGAAGCGCTACCCGAGATGCCTAACCGTTTCAGCAAAAAAAAATGGGCGGAACGCCCATCTTCTTACTGGTGGTCGCACCTGAGCCGCACATTGAATCCGTACGCCCAGCGACTCCGCGATTATAGCGATTTTTGGCGCAAACGCCAAGCCAGCCGGTAAAAGCAGCGCGCCGGCCGCCTTTACGGACCGAAAATGCGAAATCGGGCTGCCCGATCGACCGAAACCAACTATCGAACCGGTGATCGCCGTTGTCGCGGTACGCGACATCATAGATGCAGCCGAAATCCATCAATGCAATGCGTCGCGTCGACAAAACCGGCCGAACGCCGGTCGGACCGGCGAGCCGGCAGCCTCGCGCCGCCGCACGCCAATCCAGTCAATAGACGCTTAGCGGCTACGCGTACGACTGCGCTGCGGACGCTGACCGCCGCGCGGGCCGCCGCCGTTGCCGCCGTCGGCGCGATTGCCGTTCGGATTGCGATTGCCGCCACCCTTGCTGCCGCCGCGCTTGCCGCCCGCGCCATCGCGCTTGGGGCCGGCGCCATACGACATGCGATTGCCGTCGACATCGCGACCGCCACCGGTGCGATTGCCGTCGCGCCCGCCACCTACGCGATTGCCATCACGGCCGCCGCCCGGACGACTACCGTAGCCCGACGGCGCAACCGGCAGGCTACCGTAGCCGCTCAAGCCCGGCAGGCCCGGCGCGCCGCGTCGGCCACCGCCGCGACGCGGCTGGTCGAGTTGCCCGTGCGTCGTCAGCACCGGCTCGCGGCTGATGAAGCCCATCGACGTCTGCATCGGATCGGGCTGGCGACGCTCGGTCGGACCGGCGCCGCCGCGCTTGCCCTTCTCCTCGGACGGCGCCTTCAGGCCGACGGTCGCCATCAGCTTGCGCACCTGCGCGTCGTCGAGCTCTTCCCAACGGCCACGCTTCAGGCCGCGCGGCAGCGGAATCGGGCCGTGACGCGTACGGATCAGCCGGCTCACCATCAGGCCGACCGCCTCGAACATCCGGCGCACTTCGCGGTTGCGGCCTTCGGCCAGCGCGACGTGATACCAGTGGTTCGTGCCTTCGCCACCGCCATCGCGGATGCGCAGGAAATTCGCCGGACCGTCGTCGAGCTCGACGCCGTGCAGCAGCTTCTGCCGCATCCCTTCGGACAGCTCGCCGACGACGCGCACCGCATACTCGCGCTCGACGCTGTAACGCGGATGCATGAAGCGGTTCGCGAGGTCGCCGGAGGTCGTCAGCATCAGCAGACCTTCGGTATTGAAGTCGAGACGGCCCACCGCAAGCCATTTCGCCGTCTTCATCGGCGGCAGACGGTCGAACACCGACGGACGGCCTTCCGGGTCCGCGTGGCTGACGATTTCGCCCGTCGGCTTGTGATACAGCAGCACGCGCGGCGGCTTGTTCGGCAGCTTGCGCTTGACCGGCTTGCCGTTGATCCGCACCTGGTCGGTCGGCATGATCCGCTGGCCGATGTGCGCCGGTTCGCCGTTCACCGACACGCGGCCGGCGACGATCAGTTCTTCCATTTCCCGGCGCGAACCCATGCCGGCTTCCGCCAGCACCTTGTGGAGCTTCGGCGCATCGTCGTCCGGAGACAGCACACGCTTGTTCGCAGGCTGATTGCGGCCACGGCGCAGCATCGGCGCTCGCACGCCGCTACCTCCCGCGGAGTTGTCCGCGTCGAACGCGGGCGACGTCACGTACGCGAACAGTTCGTCCTCGGACGCATCGCCTTCCATGGCTTTCGCCGAGCCACCTTCGGCCTTCGATGCACCGCGACGGCCCTGGCCGCCCTGGCCGCCCTTGGCCGCGCCTTCACGCTTGCCGGCGGGCTTGCGGCCGCCCTTGGCCGCGCCTTCCTTGCGCGGCGCACGCGCCGGCTGCGCGTCGGCAGCGTCGGCCGGCTGCGCATCCGCGCCCTCGGCGCCCTGCTGCTCGCCTTCGGCGCCCTTCGACTTGGCCGCCGCGCGACGCCGCGCGATCAGGCTGCGCGGGCCGCGCCGCAGACCGCGGCGGGGACGCTCGTCGCCACCCGCGGCCGAAGCATCCTGCTCCGGCGCATCGTCGGCACGCGCTGCCTGCACGGCACGCGCTGCCTGCACGGCAGGCGCGGACGATTCAATATCGTGGATATCTGTCAAAACAACCTCAAAATGTCAGGTCTCGCGCCCGGCGCGGGCGCGGCAAGAAGTTGGCCGCGATCAGGCGCGACGCTGTTTGGGTTCTGCTTCGTCGTCCGGCAGCGCGTCGGCGCCGATGGGCGCACTGGCGCTTCGTACGGCATCCGCGAGACTGTCGGACGTGTCGTCCAGCGTCTCGTCGTCCGCGGGACCGGAACGGGAGGCGTCGGCCCGATCGGCCTCGCCGGGCATGTCGCCGGCCGCTTCCGCTCCGTCTCCGGCAGCCGCTTCGGCGGCCGGCTTGCGATCTTCCTCGCTCCAATCCGCACGCTGCGGCTCGGGCTGCACACCGGCCGGCACTGCTTCGGCGCCGACCTGCTCCGTATGTTCCGTTTGCCCGCGATCAGCGTCGAGCGTATCGCGACTCGGAATTTCATGCGTCGACGCGACGTCGGCCGGCACCTCGGCCGACTGGCCGTCGGGCGCTTCATCCGTGAGCGCCTGCGGCATGTCGGCCGCCGCATCGCTGGCCACCGGCATGTCACCGTCGAAATCCATCGCCTGCTGCGCGAGCAGCGCGGCCTCGATGTTCGCGGCCGGCTCTTCGAGCGCCGGCAGGTCGTCGAGCGCCTTCAGGCCGAGATCGTCGAGAAACTGCTTGGTCGTCGCATACAGCGCCGGACGCCCCGGCACGTCGCGATGACCGATCACCTCGATCCAGCCGCGATCCTCGAGCTGCTTGACCACCTGCGTGTTGACCGTGACGCCGCGAATCTCCTCGATGTCGCCGCGCGTGACGGGCTGCCGGTACGCAATGATCGCGAGCGTTTCGAGCACCGCGCGCGAATATTTCGGCGGCTTCTCAGGATGCAGGCGATCCAGATAATGACGCATCGCCGGCTTGCTCTGAAAGCGCCATCCGGTCGCCAGCGCCACCAGTTCGACACCGCGACCGGACCAATCCTGTTTCAGATCTTCGAGCAACGTGCGGACCGTGTCAGCCGACACGCCGTCGGCAAAGAGCTTGCGCAAATCGCCGAGCTTCAGCGGTTCCTGCGCACAGATCAAAGCAGTCTCGAGGACGATCTTCGCCTCTTGGGTATTCATGCAGCTAGGCCAGACCCTGTGGTCAAACGAACCGGATCAACAAACAGACGAAAGGAACGGAAGACGCGCTCGCCCGATTCTGATCGGTCATATTGATGGGAGCACGAACCGGGGGCGGCGAACCAACTTCAGGCCAGGCCCAAACCGGACGGAACAGCACGGCTCAACGACGGAACCGCGTGACTGAACGCCATATTACGCAAAATTGCCCGGTGCGTAAAGATGAGCGGAACAGGCCGCCGCACGGCGCGGCGCCCGCTCCGTCCCTGCTTCAGCGGGCGCCCGCGCCGTGCGCAAGGAACCGGCGTAGCCGCTCGACGCCCGCGTCGAGCCGCGCCGGATCGCACGCATAACACCAGCGCACGAACCCCTCTCCCTCCGGGCCGAACGCACGACCGGGCGCAAGGCCGAGCCCCGCGTCGCGCACCAGCGTCTTGCAGAACGCCAGGCTGTCGGCCGCGCCCGGCAGTCGCAGGAACAGGTACATCGCGCCCGGCGGAGGCGGCACGTCGACGCCCGGCAGCGTCCGCAGCGCGGCGACCAGGTGATCGCGCGCGTCGCGCAGCGCCGTGACGAACGACCGCACGAACGGCTCGCCGTCTCGCAACGCGACCTCGGCCGCAGCCTGAACGAAGCCCGGCGCACACGACGTGTTGTATTCGACGAGCTTCGACAGGTCGGCCATCACCGATGCCGGCGCAACCAGCCATCCGAGCCGCCAGCCCGTCATCGCCCACGCCTTCGAGAATGAATTCACGACCACGACGCGCTCGTCGCGAGACGCGATATCGAGGAACGACGGCGCGCCGCCCTCGTCGAATGCAAGCCGCTCGTACACCTCGTCGGCGACCAGCCAGATGCCGTGACGACGGCAATGGGCGAGCACGGCCCGCTGATCGTCGCGCGACATCGTCCAGCCGGTCGGGTTGTTCGGCGAATTGATCAGCAGCATCCGCGTATCGGGCGTCAGCGCCGCGAGCAACCGTCCGACATCGAGCCGCCATCCCGCATCGCCGTAGCCGAGCGGCACGCACTCGACCGGCGCGCCGAGGATCTTCGGAATCTCGACGAGATTCGGCCACAGCGGCGTGACCGCGACGACACGCTCGCCCGGCCCGACCAGCATCTGGGCAGTCAGCATCAGCGCACTCACGCCCGAACTCGTCACGGCCACCGTATCGGCCGCCGTCGCACCGTGACGCGCGCCGACATAGGCGGCGATCGCGTCGCGCAGCGCCGCCGTGCCGAGATTGTGCGTGTAGAAGGTCGCACCGTCGCGCAGCGCCGCCGCCGCGGCGTCGCGGATGAAGTCCGGTGTCACGCGGTCGGATTCGCCGAACCAGAACGGCAGCATGTCCGGCACGCCGAAGCCGGCGTTTGCGACCTCGCGGATCAGCGACGGACGCAGCGCGTGCACCGTGGCGCGCGCCGCCGGCTCATCGTTCGCCGGGAAAAAACCTGCGGAATGCGTCATCGAGAACCATCGCCCCAGGAACACGGTCCGCGTAGTGTACCGGCCGGCAAGCCGGACCGGCGCAACGTCAGTCGAGATCCTCGGCCCTCGCCGGCATCTGCCGCACGAGCTCCCAGATCGCCTGCGCGGCGGGCGACAACGACCGGTCGCGGCGGCGCACCAGTTCGACGGTGCGTTCGGTACGCGGCGTGAGCGGCCGCGCGACGAGCGTCGAGCCGGCCGGCAGCGGCAGCGACAGCCACGGCTGCACGCTCACGCCGACACCGGCCTCGACCAGCCCGAACACGGTCGCCGAATGCCCGAGTTCCTGCATGACCGTCGCGTTGACGCGATGCGTGGCCAGCGCCGCATCGATCAGCGGCCGGCTGCCCGATGCGTGATCGAGCAATACGAGGCGCTCGCCGTCCAGCGCAGTCCACGGCACCTCGGCCCGTGCCGCGAGCGGATGGTCGGCGCGCGCGACAAGGCAGAACGAATCGGTCATCAGCGGCTCGCAGACGAGATCGGCGACCGTCAGCGGCCCGATCACGACGCCGAAGTCGACTTCGCTCGATTTCACCTTGCGCAGCACGTCGCTCTGCACGTCGTCGCGCAGGCCGAGCGTGACGAACGGGAACTGGCGCTCGCACGACGCCACCACGCGCGGCATCAGCCTGCATGCGATCGTCGGGCTTGCCGCGACGACCACGCGCCCGCGGCGCTGCTCGCCGATCTCGCGAATCTCGCGCAGCGTGTCGTCGAGATCGTCGAGCAAGCGCGACACGCTCGCGATCAGGTTCGCACCGACGTCGGTCAGTTGCACGTCGCGCGTCGTGCGGTCGATCAGCTTCAGCCCGAGTTCGGCCTCGAGCTCTCGCACGCAACGGCTGACGGCGGACTGGGTGAGCCCGATCTCGTCACCCGCCCGGCTGAAGCTCTTGAGCCGCGCGACTTCGATGAATACGCGAAGCTGGCGCAGCGTAACGTTCATGTCCCGACCTCATCAATCATCGATATCGATGCGGGATTCTAATGTGCGAAACCGGCTTCGGCGAACGAATCGGCACCCGCCGCCCATGTTTCGCTGCGGTGCAATACATTCGCAAACGCACGTGACATGGGCGAATTGCACAAGATTGGTGATTGTCCCGATTTGCTCACGGGTTATTTTGGCGTCTTATACGCCCCTAGCTGACTTAGCCGTTAGCTCGCTGCCAAGCGGCTCTCGAGGGATTCACCTCCGACATGGCACGCTTCGTGCATTACCTTGCGCACAGGGTGCAGGTTTCGTCGGACGGAAGAGCAGAAACGCCGCTGCCGGCCAACCGGACGCCCCCACCCGGCACTCGACGATCGAGTGCTTGAAGAGTGCGCGGCGCAGGGCAGCGCACCGGAGTTAGCTTCGCTGAGGTGAGGACATGATGCTGTTCGACGATTTGAGAGATAACGAATGGGCGCTGGTCGAGGGTTTGTTTTGCTCGGAGCCCGCACGGAGTGAGCGGCGCGGCCGTCCCCGCGTGGAAGCCCGCTCGGTGGTCAACGCCGTGCTGTGGGTGCTGTCGACGGGGGAAGGCTGGTCGAAACTGCCGGGCCGCTATCCGTCCCCGCCGACCTGCCGCCGCCGCTTCGACGAATGGCAGGCGGACGGTACGCTCGCCGAAATCGTGAAGCGACTCGGCACGAGCGGCCGGCAGATCTCGCTGCGCGGACGCATCGGCGCAAGCGCGGCGAAGCCGCCCGCCCCGCCGAGCCGCGACCGGCTGCGCGGCGCCTTCTGGACCAATCCGGAATCCTGGCGCGCACCCGTCAAGATGGCGTAACGAATGCTCGATCGGGCGGCTTCGGCCGCCCGGTTTCTTTCTGCGACGCGACCTTTCGCGACGCATGCCTTGCCGTCGATTACCGTTGTCGTGCTGCGAAACAACTATTTACCAATATTTACAGCAAGCCTGCACTCCCACGCTTACCTTAGCGACATATCAACAGGCCGCACTGACGGCTTGAAGGGAGCCCCGCCATGAAAACAATGTCACTGCTCGTTGCATGCGGCATTGTCGTTTCCGTGGCGCTGAGCACTCCCGTCCATGCCGACGACCGCGCGAAGCCACCCCACCGCCAGCAGGATCACAGGAACACCTTTCGACAGCCGCCGTCCGCGAACCCGTCCAGCCGGCAAACCGTGCCGCGCGGCGACTTGCGCGGCGACATCGCCAGCAATGCGCGGGCGCGAATCGGCTCACAGCCGCCGGGCGTGCCGCGTCATCCTTAGCCCTGCCGATTTCGAGATTTCGCCAAAGAAAATGCCCGCATCCGGGAACTGCGCCGCATGCGACGAGTCACATCGTTGCCATGAGCACAGCGTGGCAGCAGCAAAAGTATCCGGTACGCCCGTATCCTCGCGATACGGGCTTTTTTTTGCATCGCCGTCCCGTGCGGCGATGCACGGAACGGGATGGAGAGCCGCTAAAGACGACTTTCAAGAATCGCCACGGCGCTCGCTTCGCTCAATGCGTAGTCGTCCATACGGCGATCAGTCCAGGAAAGTAATTTCTCGTCGCGCTCGAGGCGCGAGAATTCGGCGCGGCCGCTGTCGGTCAGTACGGCGATGTCGACCGGTGCATGAAAGCCCGGTGCGGGGGCAACGGTTTTCTGCCTGACCGTGTCCATCAGGCCGAGCGAACGGAGATACTCGAACACGCCCGGGCGGCGTGCCCACGGTACCTGGCGGTACTGCACTCGTCTCAATGCGTCGAGCACCGCTTCGTTGGAATACGTGGCCATCTCGATTCTTTCTTAAAGTGCAGCGACAATGCGAAGCGGCGAGCCGGGCGGGGTCTCCGCCCGCCGAAACCGCCACCGATTCTGGAGGCCGACGTTGTTCGGCGTCGCGTCAGGGCCGTATCGTCAGCCGTCCATAAAAAGACACCATACCCCAATCAAATTGATTCTGTTCGATTCATTTGTACTTCTCTTCATCGGTTTCATGCTCTGCCGCAAGCAGCGTCGAACCATTTCCATCGCCGCCGCCGCGCTGTTCTGGCTACTGGCGACGGGCTGGCTCGCGGCGCCGCTCATCGCCTGGACCGAGGCGGGCGTCACGCCGGTCGAGCACCCCGACATGCACGGGCGAACCACGCTGATCCTCCTTGGCGCCGGCACGCGCCGCACCGACTCGGGATTGCAGCCGCCGCCCGACGGCGTCGCGCGCATCCACAAGGTTGCTGCGCTCTATCGCACGTGCCGGCAGCAGGCCGAACGCTGCACCGTGGTGATGTCGGGCGGCGACCCACAGCATCACGGCGACACCGAGGCGGCCGTCTACGGGCGCCAACTCGTCGCACAAGGCGTGGCGCCGGCCGACCTCGTGCTCGAACCGAACAGCCGCACAACCTACGAAAACGCGAAATTCACTGCATCTATACTACGCTCACAGTATGACGACGCGCGCGTTCTCGTCACGTCGTCGTATCAGATGCGCCGGGCGCTGCTCGATTTCCGCCGTTTCGGCATCGATCCGCAGCCCGTTTATGCGAACCTCCGACGTGCGCAAACGGGCTGGTTGCCGCGCTGGCGCAATGTGGCGAACGCCGAGCAGGCGCTGCACGAGCTGGTCGGAATCTCGCAATTCCACGTGTATCGCTGGCTCGGCTGGTTCTGACGATACCGCGAAAATCGCTGCACCACCCCGCATGGCAGATGCGTGACGCAGTGCGCGAAGTGTTGCGCGACTTCAACGGGGCCTTGCGTCGTGCGCCGATCCGATGCACATTGATCCGTCACTTTTGTTACACTCGACACGCACTCGATTGCAGTCGCCAGACAAAACGGCACACTCGGGTTCATCACCACTTAGCGGAGGTAAAGCAATGAAGAAGACGTCCCTGGCTATCCTGGTAGCGATGTCGGCGCTGACTGGCGCAGCGTATGCGCAAGAGAGCACGCAGATCCAGACCATCACCGATCCGGCCAAGATCGCCGAGATCGAGCAGCGTGCACAAGCGCTGCAACAGCAGCAAGCGGCCGAAGCGGCTCAGCCGGCGGCGCAGGAAGAGCATCACCACGGCAAGAAGGCTGCGCATCACAAGGCAGCGAAGAAGGCCGGCAAGAAGGCGAAGGCTGCAGACGCTGCCAGCCAGTAAGTTCGGCGGCACCGTACCAGCGACAAGCCGAATCCGGGCAACCGGGTTCGGCTTTTTTGGTTGCGGCGCCCGCGCGCTGTGCTAAAGTCGCGCACCGAAATTTTCCACCCGTGCGCACCCCGGTGCGGAGGACAGCATGAGTAACATTCAACTCGACATCGAGTGGACCGAAGCCGCCACTCGCCGGATCAAGCAACTGATGCCCCGCGGCTCGGACGACGCGTTTCTCGCGCTGCCGCCGATCGAGTGCCTGCCGATGGAGGGCGACGTGCTGTTCCTCGGCCCGCAAGGCAAGCAGCAACCGTTCATCGTTGCCGAGCGCCAGTATCACCATGACGGCGACGCCGACTGGACGATCATCCTGATCCTCGACGTACCCAGCGCGTCGCACTGACGCGCGGCCGCGACCGGACAGGTCCGGTCGCTCCACCCGGCTCGACTCAGACGAGCTTCGACAGCACGCGGATTTCGGAACGTTCGATCCAGTCCGCGGCCGCTTCGCGATAAGCGAGAATATGCGCGGAACGCGCATGCGCGGCCAGCGCCTCCTCGCTCTCCCAACGCTCGATGAATACGAACCGCGCGGGCTCCTTCAGATCCCGGTGCAGGTCGTACTGCAATGCGCCGGCTTCGTTGCGGGTCGGCTCGACGATTCCCTCGAGCGCGGCGCGCAGTTTTTCCTCGGCGCCGGGCTTCGCCACGATCAGCGCCACGACTGCAATTTCCGCCATTCCCGCCTCCCTCTTCCGAAAAAGTCCGAGAATACGCGAATCTCGCGCCGCGCATCGGCTACGCCGAGACTGCATGACGACGGCACCAAAAAAATAGCCCGCGCTTCAGAGAAGCGCGGGCGAAACCGTCGCCCTACGAGGATAGGCGACGGGGCCATCGAGATCCGCACGCTGGCGCGGATCGTCATCTGTTGTGCCGACGCTTGTCGCGTCGGCATGTGAAGGCGTCAAGACCGTTGTTCGGGCGCTCGCGGCGCATTCCCCGGACTCTGACGCCATCCTCCCTGTTCTAACGATTCCAACCTATAAAGCAGGTTGCGTGCCAGGCGCCGAATACCCGACATTCCGTTGATTTATAAGGACAATTTTTTAGATCGGCGACAATGTGACACTTGTTTTGTCGTCGTAACGCCCGGATGTTACGTAACGTCACGAGGCGGGGTCGAACCACGCTCCCGCCGCACGCGCCAGCGAGCGACCATGAAAAAAGCCCGCCGGAAGGCGGGCTTTTCAAGGGTGCGGGAAACGCCGGGATCAGCGGAGCTGATTCACGAGCAACCCCATGATCTGCCGAGCCGGCGACGACGTATCGATCGCGCCCGAATCGTCGACGACCGCGACGCGCGTCTGATCGGCCGTGAGCGCCTTCACGTTGACGCGATACTGCTTCGCCTGCTTTTCCTTCTTGCCGTGGAACAGCTGGCTCCAGAAACCCTGCTCCGCCGAGCTCAAATCCTTCGGATCGACGTAGCGCACGAAATACAGGCCCTTCGAGCGATCGCGATCGTCGACCGTGAAGTTCGCGCGATCGAGCGCGAGACCGACATGCAGCCACGACCGGTCGTACGGCTCGCCGAGCGTGACTTCGGACGGCACGGCCGCTTCGGCCGCGTCATTGCCTTGCGCCGACGTGCGCGAGACGTTCTGCGCAGCGATCGCCGCGGCAGCCTTCGACGACGCGTCGGCGTCGGCCTTCTTGTCGTTCGGGACCGCGTTGTCCTTGATGTTCGCGATCGGCGGTTCGCCGTTCTTCGCGCGTTGCTCGTTCTGCGCGAGCACGGCCATCAGCCGCTTCAGGTATTCCGTCTCGAGCGCGGGATCGTTCGGCTTCGGTTCCCATTTGCTCGAATCGTTGTTCGCGCCGGTGATCGCCTCGCGCATCCCCTTCTGGCTGATGAACACGTAAGTGCCGCCGTTCGGCGCCGAATCGAGACGCGTGCGGTACTTGTTGCGCTCGGCCGTCACGTACGAATTGCCCATCGCCTTCGAGATCACGCTGCGGATCAGGCCGTCGTTGATCTGCGGATGGGTTTCGTTCCAGTCGGTTTCCATCACGCCCTTGTCGCGCTGGTCGACGACGAGCAGGAAGCCCTGCTCCTGCCAGAAACGGCGAACCTGCGGCCAGATCGCGGCCGGCTGCTTGCCGTCGATCACGAGCCAGCTTTCGGTGCCGTCGCGCTGGATATGCATGCCGGCCACGGCCGGTGCGACGGTGTCCAGCGCGGGCGCAGCCTGCTGGACCTGCTTGAGCGCGGACAGGGAAGTCGCGCCGCCCTGGGGCGGCAGCGAACGCTGATCGGCCGTCTCGTCGAGCATGTTGGGCGGCACTGCGAGCGACGCTTCCTTCGATTTCGAATCGCTCTTGTAGTCCACTTTCGTGGGCGACGACGTACCGCAACCGGCGACGAGCGCGCCGGTGGCGAGCACTGCAGCGAACCGCATGGTAAGACGAAGATCAGTCATGTTCGGGGAATCCTCTTCCGCTAAATCACGGCGCTTTCCGTGGATCAACCTTGCATTTTACCGGGGCCGCGCCGCGATGTGCAAAAAAGCGACGGCCAAGAAAAAACCCGCGTCAGCCTGAGCTGACGCGGGTTCTTGTCTGGTCGGGGCGAGAGGATTTGAACCTCCGACCACCTGCACCCCATGCAGGTACGCTACCAGGCTGCGCTACGCCCCGAAAGAAAAAAATTATAACAGACAGTTCCTCGATTTAGAACGGGTCGCATGCATTTTGTGAATGTTCTCGTGAAATTTTTTGGCGCGATGGGGCCGATGCAAGCAATCTGCGGCGCCGGTTCCCCACCTGCGTCACCGCTTGCGTGCGACGCAGATGACCGTCAGGCCGGCGACGCGATTGAAGCGGAACATCGGCAACTCGATGCGGCAGATCGTCTTGAGCAAGCCGTTGACGAACGGATGATGACGACGCAATTGCGACGCAGGCTCGCGCGGATGCGAACGCGCGCGCTCGCCCAGCCGCAACGCGGCCGCGAGCGGAAACGTGAGACCGAAATAATATGCGCCGTGCTCGACGTCGAGCCCCGCACGCCGGGTCACGTCCTCGAGGCCGCCGAGCGTATATCTGCGCTTGTGCTCGAGGAAATCGTCGTGGCCGCTCCACAGGAACTGGAACGCCGGCACCGTGATCAGGAACCGGCTGCCCGGAGGCGCACCCTTCACATACTGCATCAGCAGCCCGACATCGTCGTCGACATGTTCGAGCACGTCCATCAGCAACACGAGATCGGCATCGAATCGATCGACAGACCGCCGAAAGTGGATGGGCTTGCCGGCCGCCTCGCCGTCGCTGTCGTCGGCGTAGCTCGTATCGACGCACCATGCTTCCGTCGCCTGCGTGCGCTCGAGCAGATGCTGCGAGAAAAAGCCGGAACCCGCACCGACGTCGAGTATGCGGTTCGCGCCCGACGCACCCAGGAACCGGCGAATTGCGCTCGCCTTCGACGCGTAGTACCAGTGGTCGCCCACCCCCGCACCCAGTACGTCGACTTCCTTCAGGTCCATGGCGCTTCCCCGTGATGGCTGCCGTGTTGTGACGCCGAACCAGCCATTGATGCCGATCTTACCTCGCCGCCAGCGTCGATCGTATCCGTCGATGCCCGGGGGCCGCGCCGCTCGGGCATCGGGTGAAACCCGCGCCGGCCAAGGCCGGTCGCGGGTTTTCAGGGCCGCTTCGACAGACGCCGACCGCCGCGCCGGACAAACCAAACGACCGTTTGAACCAGCCGTCCATCCCCCGCGAATCCGTTGTCTGGCCGCCCGCCGGCGCGCCGCACCGGTATGCCCGTTGTTTGGTAACGCCGCTCTAGCACGCTATGACACACTGCACGGCATCGACGCCCGCGCCGTGCAATAGCGCGTCGCCGTCGATCAAGACAAGACATGGAGACAGACGATGCGGAATGCGGTCCGGCGCGGCCATCGCTCGCCTTTGGCAATTTTCGACTGGGTTTCCGGCCTGCGACGCACGGCCACCGCGGGGTCGCGCACGACATCCCGCGTGTTCGGCTGCAGCGCGCTGGCGCTCGCGCTGCTTTGCACCGGCTGCGCGGAATCGGCCGCGCAACGCGACATCAATACATCCATTGCGTCGACGAAGATCGAGCGCACCAAGGCCGAGCGGCTCGCGCACGAGCAGCAGATCGCGCGTACCGTGCCGTCGCTCGCATCGATCAGCCTCACGCAACCGCGCCCGTTCACGCTGCGCGACTCGGGCCAGAACGGCGCGATGACGTTCCTGCGCGACGTCGATTTCCGCGTCGTCAACAACCTCGGCTTCTTCATCCATCAGTTGTCCGCCACGCTCGTACCGACGCAGGCCGGCGCGCCGATCGTGTTCGACGACCCGACGAGCTTCGAGATCGACGTGCACGAAGGCACGGTCACGCTCGACAACGCGAAGCTGACCGCCCTCTTCAACACCTACATCTTCGGCTATCGCAACGCGCCGCTGCGCAAGCTCGCGGTGTCGGCCGGCGACGGCGTGATCCATCTGCAAGGCGAGATGCAGCGCGACGGCTGGGTACCGTTCTCGCTGACCGGCACGCTCGCGATCCGCGACGGCAGCCAGCTCGTGTTCCACCCGACCGGCGTGCGCGTGTCGGGCATCGACGCCCAGCCGGTGATGCGCGCGGCCAACGTGAAAATGGCCGACCTGCTGAAGGTGCAGACACCGATCGCCCAACTCGCCGGCGACGATCTCGTGATGGCGGTCGACAAGCTGATGCCGCCGCCGCGCCTGAAACTCACGATCACCGCCGTGCGCGTGACGCCGGCGGGCCTCGACCTGAAGCTCGACGACGGCACGCGTGCCGGCTTCGCGATGCCCGCGAATGCCCCGCAGCAGGCGATGTATATCCGCGGCGGCGACGTGAAATTCATGCGCTCGATGCCGATGAACGCGGATATCCTGATCGGTCCGATCGACTCGTCGAGGCGCGACCAGACGTTCGTGTTCGACCTGTATCACTATCGAGACCAGGTGTCGGCCGGCTACTTCAACTTCGACGAAAGCGGCGCGATGGCGATCCGGATGCCGTCGTATACGGGCCCGGCGAGCGGCGCGCTGCTCGGCAACGCCGCGGCGCGCCTGAACGACAGCTTCCTCGCCGCGCAGCAGAATACGCTGCGCGACGTGCGGCAGCACTGGGAAGCGTACGCGCTCGCGGCGGACGCGGCGCGGCCCGGCATGCAGAAGGTTGCGATGCGGCGCACGTCGACGACGCCGTTCAACGAACGGCACGTCTCGAACCGCAACCCGACGATCCACCTGCGCAACGTCGACTTCAACCTGTCCGGCGATATCGGCTTTCATGTCGAAGATCTCGACGTGGAGCTCGTGTCGAAGCGCCCGGGCGAACCCGTCGATCTCGACGATCCCAACCAGTACGACATCCGCATTCTCGGCGGCACGGTCGTCGAGTCGTGGAAGGCGATGTCGGCGCTCTTCAACGACTATCTGCTCGACTATTCGCCGCGTTCGCTGAACGACCTGCAATTGAGCGCGGACGGCCAGAACCTGCGCGTCCGGGGCGGCATCAAGCTGTGGAATCATGTGCCGGGCGTCTGGCTGCCGACCGACATGAAGGGCTCGCTGACGGTGCTCGACGACCGCCACCTCGCATTCAAGCCATCGCAGGTGTCGGTGCTCGGTATCCCGCAGGCGACGCTGCTGCGCTCGCTCGGCATCGAGCTCGCGTCGCTGACGCCGTTGCAGCGGCGCGGCGCGGAACTGCGCGGCGACACGCTCGTGCTCGACCAGTACACGGTGTTCCCGCCGCCCGTGCTGAACGGCAAGCTCGGCCAGGCAACGGTCGAGCGCGACGGATTGCGGCTCACGTTCCGGCGCGCCGCAAGTGCGCCCGCGCCGAAGCGGCCGCAGATCGACGCGCCGAGCTACATGTGGATGGAAGGCGGCGACATGAAGATGTTCAACGTGCTCGAACTGAACGTGCGCGCGCTGATCCGGAATTCGGCCGAGGCCGGCCCGATGCGGTTCGACCTGTACGGGTATCGCAGCCAGGTCGCGCAAGGCTCGGTGCGGATGCTGCCGGACGGCACGCTGGTCGTCGACATGGGGCTAAAGAATCCGCTCGCGTCGCGCTGATCCGCGTGCAGGACACGCATGAAAAAAGCCCGGTGGCAAGTCGCCAACCGGGCTTTCCAATGCATCTTGCGCGCCGTGCGCTCAATCGCGTTTCAGTCCGTCGATCACGTCCAGCAACGCCTGCCGCAACGCGATGACGTCGACGGTCGCGCCCGGCTTGATCGCCCCGCGCGCATCGACGGCCCGCGCATCGGGTTCGACCGGCTCCGCCGCGGCCCGCTCGCTGCCCGGCGAATCGAGCCGGTTGCGCGCACCGTTGATCGTGAAGCCCTGCTCGTACAGCAACTCGCGAATCCGCCGGATCAGCAGCACTTCGTGATGCTGGTAATACCGACGATTGCCGCGCCGCTTCACCGGCCGCAACTGAGTGAACTCCTGTTCCCAGTAACGCAGCACATGTGGTTTGACCCCGCACAGTTCGCTGACTTCGCCGATCGTGAAGTAGCGCTTCGCGGGAATCGGAGGCAAGACGACTTTCTCAACCGTGGTGGTCATCGTCGGTTAACCGTCGGTAAAGGGTGCGCGGCGGCCGCGCGGGGCGTGGGCGCGCGTATTACTCCGCGCCGTTTTCGACCAGCGCCTTCAGCTTCTGGCTCGCGTGGAAGGTTACCACCCGGCGGGCCGCGATCGGAATCGCCTCGCCCGTCTTCGGATTGCGGCCCGGACGCTGCGGCTTGTCGCGCAACTGGAAATTGCCGAACCCCGACAGCTTGACGCTTTCGCCGTTTTCGAGCGCGTCACGGATCACTTCGAAAAACGCCTCGACCATGTCCTTCGCTTCACGCTTGTTCAGCCCGACGCTGTCGAACAGCAGCTCCGCCAACTCCGCCTTCGTCAGCGTCGGCGTCTCGGTGGACGCCGGCGCCGAAGCGTCGCGGTTCATCGCGCTGCGTTGCGCCGTCAGGAGGGCTTCGAATTCACTCGAGGTCATGTCGTTCATATCTGCCATACAGCGCGTTGAATCAAAACTTACGATGGAAACAAGCCGCCCGCGAACGGGCCGGCCCCTCTCCTCAGCCGCGCAGGCGCGCGCCGGCACGAGCCATCCGCTCGACCAGCGTCTGGATCGCCTGATCGACGATCTCGTCCTGCAGCGTGCCAGCCGCGTCCTGCAGCGTCACGCGGAAGGCAAGGCTCTTCTCGTTCGCGGCAAGACCACCGGAAGTGTTTGATTTTGCACGAAATTCGTCGAAGAGTACAACCTTCTGAACGAATCGGCAGGCCTCTTCGGCAAGCGCCTTCTTCATTTCGTCGAAAAGTGCCTGAACCTCGACCGCCTGATCGACGACAACGGCGATATCGCGACGGACCGGCGGGAATTTCGACACGTCGGTCGGCGCGGGCAGCGCACGCGCAATCAACGCGTCCGCGTCGATCTCGAACATCACCGGCGCGTGCGGCAGCTCGTACTTCTGCATCAGGCGCGGATGCAGCTCACCGATCCAGCCGACCGCGCGGCCATCGACCTCGATGCGTGCGCTGCGGCCCGGATGAAGGGCCGGATGCTCGGCCTTCACGAAGCGCGCAACCGCCGGCGCGAGCAGCGCTTCGAGATCGCCCTTCACGTCGAAGAAATCGACCGCGCGGGTCGCCGCACCCCATTGCTCGTCGAGTGCCGGACCATACGCCAGCGCGCCGACGCGCTTCGGCTGCGCGTGACCTTCGACCGCCAGCTCGCCGGCCTTCACCGACGGATCGGCGACGAACACGCGCCCCGATTCGAACACGCGCACACGATCGGCGCGGCGGTTCAGGTTGTGACGCAGCACGGCGATCAGGCTGCCGAACAGCGTCGTGCGCATCACCGAAAGCTGGCTCGCGATCGGGTTCAGCAGCCGGATCGGGTTGTCGTTGCCCGCGAAATCGTGCTCCCACTCCGCATCGACGAAGCTGAAGTTGACGGTTTCCGCGTAGTCGCGCGCGGCGAGCGCGTGACGGATATCGTGGATCGAACGCCGCGTCTCGTTGGTCGCGCGCATTTCGCTCGTCGCGACCGGCGGCCGCGCCGGGATCTTCTCGAAGCCGTAGATGCGCGCCACTTCCTCGATCAGGTCTTCCTCGATCTCGATGTCGAAGCGGTGCGACGGCGGCGTGACGAGGAACGCGTCGTCTTCACGCTCGAACGGCAAGCCGAGACGCGTGAAGATGTTCGCGATCTCGTCGGCGTCGATCTTCACGCCGATGATGCGGTTCGCGCGCGACACGCGCATCTTCACCGGCGCGCGCTGCGGCAGGTTCACCGCCTGATCGTCGACCGGGCCGGCCTTGCCGCCGCAGATCTCGAGGATCAGTTGCGTGATGCGCTCGACGTGCTCGACGGTCGTCGCGTAATCGACGCCGCGCTCGAAGCGATGGGCCGCATCGGTCGAGAAGTTGTACTTGCGCGCGCGGCCGCGGATGCTGTCCGGCCACCAGAACGCGGCTTCCAGGTAGATGTTGGTCGTATCGAGCGTGACGGCCGTGCTGTCGCCGCCCATGATGCCGGCCAGGCTTTCGACTTGGGCCGCGTCCGCAATCACGCCGACCGTTTCGTCGAGTTCGACCGTGTTTCCGTTGAGCAGCTTCAGCGATTCGCCGCGCTTGCCCCAACGCACTTCGATGCCGCCGTGGATCTTGTCGAGATCGAACACGTGCGACGGGCGGCCGAGTTCGAACATCACGTAGTTCGAGATGTCGACGAGCGCGGACACGCTGCGCTGGCCCGCGCGCTCGAGGCGCTCGACCATCCATTGCGGCGTCTTTGCGCGCGCGTTCACGCCGCGGATCACGCGGCCCGAGAAGCGGCCGCACAGATCGGGCGCGGCAATGCGCACCGGCAGCGTTTCGTCGAGCTCGACATGCACCGGGCGAATATCGACCGGCGTCAGCGGCGCGCCGGTGATCGCGGCCGTCTCGCGGGCGATACCGAACACCGACAGGCAGTCGGCCTTGTTCGGCGTCAGCTTGATTTCGAAGATCGTGTCGTCGAGATTGAGGGTTTCGCGGATGTCCTGGCCGACCGGCGTGTCTTCCGGCAGGATCAGCAGCCCGCTGTGATCCTCGGACAATTTCAGCTCGCGCGCCGAGCACAGCATCCCCTGGCTTTCCACGCCGCGCAGCTTCGACAGCTTGATCGCGAACGGCTTGCCGCCCTCTTCCGCCGGCGGCAGTTCCGCGCCGACCAGCGCGACCGGCACCTTGATGCCCGGCGCCACGTTCGGCGCGCCGCAGACGATGTTCAGCGTCGCGCCGGTGCCGGCGTCGACCTGGCAGACATTGAGCTTGTCCGCATCCGGATGCTTGACGACTTCGAGCACGCGGCCGACGACGATCTTCGACGTCGGCGGCGCAGCCTTGCTCAGCGATTCGACTTCGAGCCCCGCCATCGTCAGCGCGTGCGACAGTTCGTCGGTCGTCAGCTGCGGGTCGACAAAGGTTCTCAACCAGGATTCAGGGAATTGCATGGATGTCTACGTTCGAAACAGGTTAGATCGACGCCCGGGCCCCTCGGAAACGTCCGTCGGGGCGTGCGCGGGCACAGGTCGGCGCGGCGAGCGGCGTTATGCGAACTGGCGCAGGAAACGCAGGTCGTTCTCGAAGAACAGCCGCAGATCCTGGACGCCGTAACGCAGCATCGTCAGGCGCTCGAGGCCGCTGCCGAACGCGAAACCGATGTAGCGCTCGGGGTCGAGGCCCATGTTGCGGATCACGGTCGGATGCACCTGCCCGGAGCCGGAAATTTCGAGCCACTTGCCGGCGTTCTTGCCTTGCTCGAACATCATGTCGATCTCGGCCGACGGTTCCGTGAACGGGAAATACGACGGACGGAAGCGCACGAGGATGTCGTCGCGCTCGAAGAATTTTTTCAGGAAGTCGGTATAGACGCCCTTGAGATCGGCGAAGCTGATGTTTTCGTCGATCCACAGCCCCTCGACCTGATTGAACATCGGCGAGTGGGTCGCATCGCTGTCGACGCGATACGTGCGTCCCGGCGCGATCACCTTGATTGGCGGACGGTTCATGCGCGCATAACGCACCTGCATCGGGCTCGTGTGCGTGCGCAGCAGCAGCTGGCGGCCGTCGGCATCCTTGCCTTCGACGTAGAAGGTGTCCTGCATCGAACGCGCCGGATGGTTCTCCGGGCTGTTCAGCGACGTGAAGTTGTACCAGTCGGTCTCGATTTCGGGGCCGTCGGCCACGTCGAAACCGATCGAGCCGAAAATCTGTTCGACACGCTCCCACGTGCGCATCACCGGGTGCAGGCTGCCGGTGCCGGCGCCACGGCCCGGCAACGTCACGTCGATCGCTTCGGCGGTGAGGCGCTGATTCAGCAGCGCGTCGGCCAGTGCCTGGCGACGGGCGGTGAGCGCGGCTTCGACCTGCTGCTTCGCGACGTTGATGCGTGCGCCTTCGGTCTTGCGTGCTTCGGGATCGAGCTTGCCGAGGCCCTTCAGCAACTCGGTCAGCGCACCCGATTTACCGAGAAATCGCGCTTTCTCGTTTTCGAGCGTGGTGATGTCGGCAGCCTGTTCGAAGGACTGCTGCGCGTCGGCGACAATCTGGTCCAGATCCATAGATCCCATCATTTCCAACGTCATTCGGTCTTGGCGAGCGAAACCGCCCACCAAACAAAAAAGGGGCTCGGAAGAGCCCCGTTTTCGCTGCAGCGGCCGAGACTACCGGAACCTCGCTGCAACTAACCACGCAGTGCTAATTTCGCAATTAGGCTGCAACGGCGGCTTTCACCTGCTTGACGATCGCAGCAAAAGCAGCCTTGTCGAACACCGCCATGTCGGCCAGCACCTTACGGTCGAGTTCGATCGACGCCTTCTTCAGGCCGTTGATGAACACGCTGTAGGTCATGTCGTGCTGGCGAACTGCCGCGTTGATACGCGTGATCCACAGTGCGCGGAACACACGCTTCTTGTTGCGGCGATCGCGGTACGCGTACTGACCAGCGCGCATCACCGCCTGCTTGGCGATGCGGTAGACGTTATTGCGGCGGCCGCGATAACCCTTGGCCAGGTTGATGATCTTCTTGTGGCGGGCCCGTGCGGTTACCCCACGTTTGACTCGAGGCATGTTTCTCTCCTTGGAGTATCAGTTGAGGGGTTACGCGAACGGGAGCATCGCGCGGACGGAGTTCAGATCGGAATCGTGAACTGCCGTTGCGCCGCGCAGATGGCGCTTGTTCTTCGTGGTTTTCTTGGTCAGGATATGGCGCTTGAAGGCTTGACCGCGCTTGACGGTACCGCCCGGACGCACCACGAAGCGCTTTGCAGCGCTCTTCTTGGTCTTCATCTTAGGCATGACGAACAACTCCAGTTTATTAGATGGCGATGGGTGTGCGGTTGGCTTGCGCCCTTGACCCGCCCTTCGAAACCCAGTCCACTTGTGTACGGCGACCCGCTTGCGCAGCCGCCGTCGTTGTTGGCGCGCTGCCCGACCGGGCAGCGCGCCGAACCACTGTCGAACCTGCGCGCGATGCGCGCGGGCTCGTTACTTCTTTTTCTTCGGCGAGAGCACCATGATCATCTGGCGCCCTTCCATCTTCGGCATCTGCTCGACCTGGCCGACTTCCTCGAGATCCGTGCGCAGACGCTCGAGCATCCGCATACCGATTTCCTGGTGAGCCATTTCGCGGCCGCGGAAACGCAACGTGATCTTCGTCTTGTCGCCCTCTTCGAGGAAGCGCACGAGATTGCGGAGCTTGACGTTGTAATCCCCGTCATCGGTACCCGGGCGGAACTTGACTTCCTTCACCTGGATGACCTTCTGCTTCAGCTTCGCTTCGTGCTGCTTCTTCGATTCCTGGTACTTGAACTTGCCGTAATCCATCAGACGGCAAACCGGCGGCACCGCTTGCGGCGCGATTTCCACCAGGTCAACATCCAGTTCTTCCGATTTACGGAAAGCATCAGCGAGTTTTACGATACCGAGCGGTTCGTTCTCGATCCCGACCAGGCGCACTTCCGGCGCAGTGATTTCACCGTTGATGCGGTGCGACGACTTATCAGTAGCGATGTTACGTTTCCTCTAAAAATTAAAAAAACGAGCCGCGCTGCCAGGGCGGTTACTTGAACGAGCGCAGGTCTTCCTGCAGACGCTCAACGAAGGCTTCGACCGGCATTACGCCAAGGTCGACGCCGCCACGGGCACGCACGGCTACCGTTTGTGCATCACGCTCCTTATCGCCCACGACGAGGAGATAAGGCACCTTTTCCAGCGTGTGCTCGCGTATTTTATAGCTAATCTTCTCGTTGCGCAAATCGGCCGCCACTCTAACCCCTTGTTTTTGCAACGATTGGGCCAGGGACTGCGCATATTCGGCCTGACTTTCGGCGATATTGAGCACAATTGCCTGGTACGGCGCGAGCCAGACCGGCATTGCACCAGCATGGTGCTCGATCAAAATGCCGAGGAACCGCTCCATCGACCCGACGATCGCGCGATGCAGCATCACCGGCCGGCGGCGGCTGTTGTCTTCCGCCACGTACTCGGCGCCGAGGCGCTCCGGCAGCACCATGTCGAGCTGCAGCGTGCCGCATTGCCACGAGCGGCCGAGCGCGTCCTTGATGTGGTACTCGATCTTCGGGCCATAGAACGCGCCCTCGCCCGGCAGTTCCTCCCAGGACAGACCGCACGCCGTGAGCGCGTCGCGCAAGCCCTGCTCGGCGCGATCCCACGTTTCGTCGGTGCCCGCACGCTGTTCGGGGCGCAGCGACAGCTTGATGTCGATGTGCTCGAACCCGAAATCCTTGTACACGCTCATCGCCAGCGTGTTGAACGCGATCGACTCGGCGATGAACTGCTCTTCCGTACAGAAGATGTGCGCATCGTCCTGCACGAAGCCGCGCACGCGCATCAGGCCGTGCAGCGCGCCCGATGCCTCGTTGCGGTGGCACGAACCGAATTCCGCGTAACGCAGCGGCAGGTCGCGGTACGAGCGCAGGCCATGCTTGAACACCTGGACGTGGCCCGGGCAGTTCATCGGCTTGATCGCGTAGTCGCGCTTCTCCGACTCCGTCGTGAACATGTTTTCGCGATAGTTCTGCCAGTGGCCCGACGCCTCCCACAGCGAACGGTCCATGATCATCGGCGTCTTGATCTCGAGATAGCCGGCTTCGTTGACGCGGCGGCGCATGTACTGCTCGACCTGCTGCCACAGCGCCCAGCCCTTCGGATGCCAGAACACCATGCCCGGCGACTCTTCCTGCATGTGGAACAGGTCGAGCTGCTTGCCCAGCTTGCGGTGGTCGCGCTTTTCCGCTTCCTCGAGCATGTGCAGGTACTGATCCTGGTCTTCCTTCTTCGTCCAGGCCGTGCCGTAGATGCGCTGCAGCTGCTCGTTCTTCGAATCGCCGCGCCAGTACGCGCCCGCGACCTTCATCAACTTGAAGACCTTCAGCTTGCCGGTGGACGGCACGTGCGGGCCGCGGCACAGATCGGTGAAGCCGCCGTGCGAGTACAGCTTGATTTCGTCGCTTTGCGGAATCGATTCGATGATCTCGGCCTTGTACTTCTCGCCGATGCTGCGGAAGTAACCGGCGGCCTCGTCGCGCGACACGACACGGCGCGTGACCGGCTCGTCCTTCTTCGCGAGTTCCTGCATGCGCTTTTCGATCTTTTCCAGATCTTCCGGCGTAAACGGGCGGTTGTACGAGAAGTCGTAATAGAAACCGTTGTCGATCACCGGGCCGATCGTCACCTGCGCGTCCGGATACAGTTCCTTCACCGCGTACGCGAGCAAGTGGGCGGTCGAGTGGCGGATGATGTCGAGGCCGTCGGCATCCTTGTCCGTGACGATCGCGAGCGACGCGTCGCGATCGATCACCGTCGACGTATCGACGAGCTCGCCGTCGAGCTTGCCGCCCAGCGCAGCCTTCGCCAAGCCGGGACCGATGGAGGCCGCAACCTCGGCAACTGTCACCGGATGCTCGTATTGTCGAACTGAGCCGTCAGGCAAGCGTATCGAAACCATAGCAATCTCCGTGATGCCGACAGTGGGCGGCAGACCAGGTACGCGAGTCAAACTCACGCGGGAAAATTCGCGACAAAAAAAATGCGGCCCCGCTTTCGAGGGGCCGCATTCGATACTTCACTCAACTGAAAGGGCGAAAACGTTCCTCGACTAGCGTCGCTCCGAAGTGGTTTCGGTCAACGTTCGCGGTGTCATAACCGTATTCGCCTTGTTCGCGTTGAGTTGTGTACTGCATCGAACGCCCGGAGGCCGGGCATTCTCAATTCGTTGGTAGGCTCGATTGGACTCGAACCAACGACCCCCACCATGTCAAGGTGGTGCTCTAACCAGCTGAGCTACGAGCCTAGAGAAGCTAAGATTATATGGAGTTGCTACCGGCTTGGCAAGCGTTTTATGCGGTTGCAGCAAAATAACGCTGTTCCAACCCCATCACGATTTTCGTCCTGCCCGCACGACGCCCTGCACCTCGCCGAGCAGCGTGCATGCGCGCTGCACCTGCGCCGAATTCGATACCTCGACCGTGAACTGCATGAATGCCGCATTGCGGCGGCTCTGCGTCTTCACGCCCACGACGTTGATCTTTTCCCGCGCGAACACTTCGGAGATATCGCGCAGCAACCCTTGTCGGTCGCTCGCCTCGATCATCAGGTCGACCGGATAGACGGACGCGCCGCGCCCGCCCAGCACGTCGGCCGACCAGGTCGTCTGCAGCACGCGCTCCGGCGCGCGCTCGACCATCCGGCGAAACGTCGGGCAGTCGGTGCGGTGGATCGACATCCCCTTGCCGCGCGTGACGAAACCGCTGATCGGATCGGGCGGCGCCGGACGGCAGCAACGCGCCAGTTGCGTCAGCAGCGCGTCGACGCCCACCACCAGCACGCCGGTCGACGCGCCATGCGCGACGCTCGCGCCGCTGCTGCGCTTCTCGAAATCGGCCGGGGCCTCGGACGCCGGTTCCGGCGGCGGCGCATCGGACAGCGCGTGCTCGACGTTGCGCAGGCTGAATTCTTCCTTGCCGACGACCGAGAACAGCTCCTCGGGCGACTTGAAGCCGAGCTTCGCGGCGAGATGGTCCAGATTGACCGACGTCTTGCCCTCGCGCTGCAGCGTCTTTTCGACGAGCGCGCGGCCGTGCGCGACGTTTTCTTCCTGCTCGATCGAGTTGAACCACGCACGCACCTTCTGCCGCGCGCGCGAGCTCTTCAGGTAACCGAGCTGGAGGTTCAGCCAGTCGCGCGACGGCCCGCCTTCCTTCACCGCGACGATCTCGACCGTCTGGCCGTTCGCGAGCGACGTGTTCAGCGGCACCATCACGCCGTCGACGCGCGCGCCACGGCAGCGATGGCCGAGCTCGCTGTGCAGGTGATACGCGAAATCGACCGGCGTCGCGCCCTGCGGCAGCGCGATCACGCGCGCCTGCGGCGTCAGCACGTAGATGTGGTCGTCGTCGAGCGACGTTTCGCGCAGTTGCGCCCACGCCTGGTCGCCCGACACTTCGGCGCCGTCCTCGACGTCGTCCTTCCACGCGAGCAACTGGCGCAGCCACGCGATCTTCTCGTCGTACTTGTCGCTCGCCGAGAACTGGCCGCCATAGCCGCGCGCGCCGGCCTCCTTGTAGCGCCAGTGTGCCGCGACGCCATACTCGGCGAAACGATGCATCTCCTGCGTGCGGATCTGCACTTCGAACGCACGGCCGTCGTCGCCGATCACGACCGTATGCAGCGACTTGTAGCCGTTCGGCTTCGGCCGCGAGATGTAGTCGTCGAACTCCTTCGGCACCGGCTGCCACAGGTGATGCACGATGCCGAGCACCGCGTAGCAATCCTTGATGTCCGGCACGATCACGCGAAACGCGCGCACGTCGTACAGCTCGGAGAAATCGAGCTCCTTGCCGCGCATCTTGCGCCAGATACTGTAGATATGCTTCGGCCGGCCGCTGACGTCGGCCTGGATGTTCGCCTCCGCGAGCTCGTGCTGCAGCCGCGCGATCGCCTGCGTGACGTACGCCTCGCGCTCGATGCGCTTCTCGTCGAGCAGCTTCGCGATCCGCTTGTAGGTGACAGGATCCTCGAAGCGGAACGCGAGATCCTCGAGTTCCCACTTCAGTTGCCAGATACCGAGACGATTCGCGAGCGGCGCATAGATCTCGAGCGTCTCGCGCGCAACGTCCGGCGGCGGGTCGATCTTCGCGGCCGCGTAGTGGCGCAGCGACTGCAACCGCGACGCGAGCCGGATCAGCACCACGCGGATGTCCTGCGCGAATGCGAGCAGCATCTTGCGCAGCGCCTCGATCTGCGTACGCCGCTCCTGCGCCGCGTCGCGCCCGGCGTCGGGCTTCGCGTTCTGCGCGACGCGCAGGCTGACGGTGCCGAGCCGCAACAGCTTGCGCACGTCGAATACGAGCCGCGCGACTTCGTCGCCGAAACGCTCGGTCAGCTCGCGTTCGGGGTCGCTCAGGTGCGGCGTCAGCACGAACAGCGCGGCGGCCTGCATCGCGGACGGATCGACGTTCAGCGTGCGCATGATCGCCGCCGTGCCCGCCGAGTGATCAGCGAGCAGTTCGCCGGACGACAGGCGCGCATCGCCGGCCCGCTCGCGCACGAACGCGAGCACGTCGTCGAACGACGGCGCCGCGACGGAGGATGCGGAAACGGATTCGGTCATTGCACGGCCTGCCGGAATACGATCATCGTCGGATAACGCTCAACTCCGCTGCGCGGCGACGACGACGATCTCGACGAGCAGCGCCGGATCCGCGAGCTTCGCCTCGACGGTGGCGCGCGGCGGCGTGTTGCCCTGCGCGACCCATGCGTCCCACTCCGCATTCATGCCTTCGAAATTCGCGAGATCCGAGATGTAGATCTGCACCGACAGCAGATGCGCCTTGTCGCTGTTCGCTTCGGCGAGCAGACGGTCGATGTGGCCGAGCACTTCGCGCGTCTGGCCGCGGATGTCCTGCGTGGTGTCTTCGGCGATCTGGCCGGCCAGATACACGGTGCCGTTGTGGATCGCGGTTTCGGAGAGACGGGCCCCGACGTGGTGACGAATGACTGCCATGAAATGTTCCGGTCGTGATGAGTGAGGAATCGGGCGGCACGGCCCGCGTGCCGCCGAACCGCATATTATGACGCGTTTAGGCGCCGCCTTCGACGAAAAACCGCCGCGCGAGCGCAATCTGGTCGGCGCTGACGAACGCCGGCGCGTGGCCCGCCCCCGGGATCTCGACCTGCGTCACATGCCGGCCGCGACGGACCATTTCGGCCGCCGTCTCGCGCGACAGCAAGTCGGACGTCTCGCCGCGCACGACGAGCAGCGTCGCATCCGTCGTCTCGATCGCGCGCCACAGCGCGGCCTCGCCGAGCGCGGCCAGCTCCGGCGTCGTCGCCTTGAACGGCTCGGCGATGCGCGGATCGTAGCGCATCGTCCAGTCGCCTTCGGGCAGTTGGTGCAGCAGCGGCCCGTTGATCTCGCGCCACTCGTCGGCGCTCAGCGCACCGAACGGCAGCGACAGCGACGTCAGATAGTCGATTCCCTCCTGCTCGGTCGCAAAGCGCGGCTGCACGCCAAGGTACTCGCCGATGCGCGTGAGCGAATCGGGCTCGATGCGCGGGCCGACGTCGTTGACGATCATCCGCCGCAGCGGCGAACCGGGCAGCCCGGCGAGCGCCATGCCGATCAGGCCGCCCATCGACGTACCGAACCAGTCGACCGATTCCACGTCGAGCCGTGCGATCAACGTCACCATGTCGGCCACGTACTGCGGAATCGCGTAGAGCCGCGGATCGGCCAGCCGGTCGGAGCGGCCACGCCCGGCGACATCGGGGCAGACGACGCGATACGTATCGGACAGCGCGGCGGCCAGCCGGTCGAAATCGCGCCCCGAGCGCGTCAGGCCGTGCACGCAGACCAGCACGCGCGGATTCGCGGGATCGCCCCATTCCGTATAGGCAACGTGGTGAAGGCCGGCGGCGCTCGCACACTGCACGCGTCGCTGACGGGGAACCGGGGAATTCGCTGAAGTCGTTGGCATCGTTGGCATCCTGTGGAACGGCGGCGGCGCGGCGGGCCGCGCTTGCAACCGACGAGCCGCCTGGTGCAAACGATTGTAAACCGCTTCGTAACGGCGAGGCGCCACACGCCCACGGCTCTCCAACGCATCGTTCGCGACGACTCGCATCGCGGTACTACGTACCGCGCAGCTGCTCGCGCAGAAAATCGACGAATGCCCGCACGCGCAGCGGCACATGGCGGCCGCCGGGATAGACCGCGTGCAGCGGTGCCGCCGGCGCCGCGAATGCCGGCAGCACGCGCACGAGCCGGCCGGCATCGAGGTCCTCGACGACGTCCCAGATCGACTTCAGTGCGATGCCCGCCCCCTCGAGCGCCAGCGTACGCGCCGCACCGCCGTCATTCGTCAGCAATGCCGCTGTCACGCCGACGGCAACCGTACCGTCGGCACCGTCGAACCGCCACTCGGTACGGGGTTGATCACCCAGCACGATGCACTGGTGCGCGCAAAGCTCGGCCGGATGAGCCGGCTGCCCGTGCGCGGCCAGGTAGCGCGGCGATGCGCACAGCACGCGATGATTCGGCGCCAACTCGCGCGCGATCATCGTCGAATCGGCGAGGCTACCGATCCGCACGGCGACGTCGATGTCCTGCGCGAGCAGATCGACGATCGTATCGGTCAGCATCAGATGCACGACCAACTCCGGATGTCGCCGCCGAAATGCCGCGACGAGCGGCGCGATCCGCAGCCGGCCCAACTCGCCCGGGGCCGTCACCCGCAGCACGCCGCCGACCGTACCGCGGCGATCGCTCATCAGCGTTTCGGCGCGCTCGACCTCCGCCAGGATGCGAAGCACCTGCGCATGAAACTGTGCACCGTCGTCGGTCAGCGTCTGCTGCCGGGTTGTCCGGTGCAGCAGTCGCACGCCCAGGCGCGACTCGAGATGCGCGAGCCGTTTGCTCACGACGGACAGCGACAGGTCCAGCTCACGCGCCGCCGCCGACAGGCTGCCGGCCGACACGATCCTCGCGAAGGTATCGAGCGCGGCGAGATCGTCGATCAGCATCGCAGCGCTCGGCTCAGCTCGACCTTTCCTTTTTTCGAATAATCCATTCGATTTTTCCCCATATTTATATCAAGAACAGAAACCTACCATACCTGTTCCGCGTCGTCCCACGATGCCCCTTACAGGACCCTCCAAACCATGTCGATTCGTCTTTCTTCAATCGCCCGCCCGATCGCCCGCATGATCGCCGCGGCGGCATGCGTGGCCGCGCTTTCGCCCGCCGCATCGCGCGCTACCGAACTCGTCGAGCCTCACGGCCTGACCGTCGCGACCGATGTGCCGGCCTCGCAGGCCCGTGAGCAGATTCTCGCCGCGCGCCGTTACGGCACATTCTGGGATACCGGCGATGCCGCGCTCGCGCGCGCGGCGCTCGCGCCAGACTTCATCGATCGGACCTTGCCGGCGGGTCGCGCACAAGGCGTATCGGGGCCAATCGCGGCATCCGGAGCGATGCGTGCTGCCGTCCCGGACCTGCGTTGCGACATCGAACAAATGATCGTCGCCGGCAACCGGGTCGTCGTGCATCTGCATTTTCGGGGCCATTTCATCGGCATGTTCAATGGCACGGCCGGACACGGGCAGATGGTCGATTTCATCGCGACCGACATCTATCGGATCGATCACGGCCGGATAGCGGAAAACTGGCATATCGAGGACAACCTGACGCTGATGCGCCAACTCGGACTCGTCGGATGACGGAGGGAACGATGACTTTCAGCGACAACGATTCGTCCGCGATGCAGCCGGGCCGCCGCACCTTTCTTGCGCAAGCCGGCGCCGGCGTGGCTGCCGGCATCGCGATGGCCGCGGGCGCATCGCGCACGGCGGTCGCCGCGCCGATGCCGGGCGCCGCCGCGACGGACATCGGCGGGTTCTGGCCGGACGATACGCGGCTCGCGATCTCGATCTCGATGCAGTTCGAGGCCGGCGGACAGCCGCCGAAGGGCGCGGACAGTCCGTTTCCGCCTGTCCAATTCCCGGCGTCGGTGCCGGTCGATCCGGCGTCGGCCACGTGGTTCGCGTACGGCTACCGTGAAGGCATTCCGCGCCTGCTCGACCTGTGGGACCGGCACGGCGTGAAAGTGACGTCGCACATGATCGGGGAAGCCGCCCGCCGGCATCCCGAACTGGCACGCGAGATCGTGTCGCGCGGCCATGAAGCGGCCGCGCACGGGCCGACATGGCGATCGCAATTCGCGATGAACCGTGACGACGAGCGCCGCTTCCTCACGGAAGCCCGCGACATGGTCGAGGCGGTGACGGGGCAGCGCCCGATCGGCTACAACTGCAACTGGTTGCGGCGTGGCCCGCACACGCTGTCGCTGCTGCAGGAACTCGGTTACGTGTACCACATCGATGACGTCAGTCGCGACGAGCCGTTCGTCGAGACCGTCGGCGGCCGCGATTTCGTGGTCGTGCCATACACGCTGCGCAACAACGACATCCTGCTGATCGAGGGCCGCAACTACTCGCCGACGATGTTCCTCGAACAGATCAAGCTCGATTTCGACCAGTTGTACGCGGAGGCCGGGCAGCGGCGCAGATTGATGTCGATCAGCGCGCACGACCGGATCAGCGGCACGCCGCAGATGGTCCGCGCATGGGACGCATTTCTGCGCTACGCCCGCTCGCATCCGGGCGTCGCGTTCATGCGCAAGGACGACATCGCACGCTTTGCGTTGCGCAGCCGGTCGACGCTACGCGAAACCGAAGCGCTCTGACCGGATTCCACTCACTTCCTCACTTCGGAAAACCATCATGAATGATTCGCTACACGGAAAGAAAGTACTGGTCGTCGGCGGCAGCTCCGGTATCGGCGCCGCGGCCGCGACAGCATTCGCGCAGCGTGGCGCCGTCGTGACGATCGCGTCGCGCGATCCGGCGAGGGCCGGCGCGGATCTCGCGCGAAGCGGGCACGTGCGTACCGAAGCGCTCGACATCACCGATACGGCGGCCGTCGATGCATTCTGCGCGCGTGCCGGTCAGTTCGACCATGTCGTGATCTCGGCCGCGAAGACCGCCACCGGCCCGCTCCGCTCGCTGCCGCTCGCGGACGCCCAGGCCGCGATGGACAGCAAGTTCTGGGGCGCATACCGTGTCGCCCGCGCGATCGACATCGCATCCGGCGGATCGCTGACGTTCGTATCGGGTTATCTCAGCGTGCGACCGAGCGCGTCGTCGGTACTGCAGAGCGCGATCAATGCGGCGCTGGAAGCGCTGGCGCGCGGCCTTGCGCTGGAACTGGCGCCCGTACGCGTGAATACCGTTTCGCCGGGCCTGATCGCGACGCCGCTGTGGGACAAGCTTGCCGCCGACGCCCGCGAAACGATGTATGCGAACGCCGCCCAGCGCCTCCCGGCGCGCCGGGTGGGCCGGCCGGAAGACGTCGCGAATGCGATCGTGTATCTGGCGACGACTGGTTATGCAACCGGTTCGACGGTGTTGATCGACGGCGGCGGCGCAATCGCGTGACGCACGGTCATCGCAATCATGACAAAACGCCCCGCGTTCCATGAGGAACGCGGGGCGTCGAGGGTCGTGCAGAGAAGTCGGCGCTTACGCGACCGCGCTCAGGTCGAGCGGCGCGCCCGTCTTCGCCTGGATCTCTTCCGCGCTCACGCCGTCGGCGAGTTCGAGCACCTTCAGCCCGTCCGGCGTCACTTCGATCACGCCGAGGTCGGTGATGATCAGATCGACCACGCCGACACCCGTCAGCGGCAGGTTGCATTCGTCGAGAATCTTGTGCTGGTCGCCCTTCGCGACGTGCTCCATCAGCACGACGACGCGCTTCACGCCCGCGACGAGGTCCATCGCGCCGCCCATCCCCTTGATCATCTTGCCCGGGATCATCCAGTTCGCGAGGTCGCCCTTCTTGCTGACCTGCATCGCGCCGAGGATCGCGAGATTGATGTGGCCGCCGCGAATCATCGCGAACGAATCGGCCGACGAGAAGATCGACGAACCCGGCAGCGTCGTGACGGTCTGCTTGCCGGCGTTGATGAGATCGGCGTCGACTTCGTCTTCGGTCGGCGACGGCCCGATGCCGAGCAGGCCGTTCTCCGACTGCAGCCACACCTCGACGCCTGCCGGCACGTGGTTCGCGACGAGCGTCGGCAGGCCGATGCCGAGGTTCACGTAGAAGCCGTCCTGCAGTTCCTTCGCCGCGCGCGCGGCCATCTGGTCACGATTCCAGGCCATGTCAGTCTCCTTTCGCGCGTACGACGCGTTGTTCGATGCGTTTTTCAGGCGTCGCGTTCAGCACGATGCGCTGCACGAAGATCCCCGGCGTATGAACCTGGTCCGGATCGAGCGTACCGTTCTCGACGATCTCCTCGACCTCCGCCACGGTGATCTTGCCGGCCATCGCGCACATCGGGTTGAAGTTGCGCGCGGTGCGGCGATAGATGAGGTTGCCCGACTTGTCGGCCTTCCACGCCTTGACGAGCGCGACGTCTGCCGTCAGCGACGGCTCGAGCACGTAGTGGCGATCGCCGAACTGGCGCGTTTCCTTGCCTTCCGCGATCACGGTGCCGTAGCCGGTATTCGTGAAGAACGCGGGGATGCCCGCGCCGCCCGCGCGCAGCTTTTCGGCGAGCGTGCCCTGCGGCGTGAATTCGAGCTCGAGTTCGCCGGCCAGGTATTGGCGCTCGAACTCCTTGTTCTCGCCGACGTACGACGAGATCATCTTCTTGATCTGGCGCGTTTCCAGCAGCAGGCCGAGGCCGAAACCGTCGACGCCCGCGTTGTTGCTGATGCAGGTGATGCCCTTGACCGCCGAATCGCGCAACGCCGCGATCAGCGCCTCGGGAATCCCGCACAGGCCGAAGCCGCCCACCGCGAAGGTCTGTCCGTCGCGGACGATCCCCTCCAGCGCGGCAGCCGCGCTTGGATAGACTTTGTTCATCAGTTGTCCCTTCCTCTATGGAAACCAGCAAAACCGGTTCACGCGCCACGTGGCGCAAGCCCGCCGCACCATTCTATGCATGTGCGGCAATGCCTGCGTCGGGGCACGCTGTTTTTATGTCGCGACACACCGCCGCGAGATGCCTGAAAGGGTACGATGTGACGCCGATGCGGCACAATACGCAAAAATACATAAGCATTTGCCTCCGCCTGCCCGCGCCATGCCCGATCTCGATTACCAGACCGCCTTCCACCTCGCGCCGCTCGGCCTCGTGCTGTCGCGCGATCGCGTGATCGAGGACTGCAACGACGCGCTCGCGTCGATCTTCCGCTGCGCGCGGGCCGACCTGATCGGGAAGTCGTACGCGGTGCTCTACCCGTCGACGGACGAATTCCAGCGAATCGGCGAGCGCATTGCACGCGTGATGGTCGCGAACGGCGTCTACTCGGATGACAGAATCATGAAACGCGCGGATGGCGAGCTGTTCTGGTGCCACGTGACGGGACGCGCACTCGACCGCACCGCGCCGCTCGCGGCCGGCGTCTGGACCTTCGAGGATTTGAGCGCGACGCGCCGCGTCGCGGTCGAGCTGACCCCGCGCGAGCGCGAGATCGCCGCCCAGCTCGCGACCGGCAAGACCAGCAAGCAGATCGGGCGCGTGCTCGACATCAGCTCGCGCACGGTCGACATCTACCGCGCGCGGCTGATGCGCAAATACGGGACGAACAATACGCCGGAGCTGCTGCAGCGCCTGCTCGGGCAGTGAACGCGCATCGCATGACGGCGCTCGGATGACGATCGGCCGCGCATGGCGGCCGATCGGGGGGAACATCGGAAAACCGGGCACGGCACGCCACCGGCGATCCGGTGCCGGCCTGCCGGCAGCCGCGCTCAGCCGACTTTCGTCGCGAGCGCCTGCTCGATCGTGTCGCGCAGCAGTTGCGGCAGCGGCACCGACTTGCCGAGCGCGTAGTCGACCCACACGCAGCGCGCGTTGCCGCGTGCATAGACATGCCGCGGATCGTCCGCGCGCGTGAGCTCGAAACCGGTGTCGAAACTGCTTCGGCCCGGCTTCGCGGCCGACATCTTCGCGATCACGTCGCCCGGATAGTGCAGTTGCTTGAGGAATTCCATCGACGCGGTGACGATGACGGGGCCCTGCCCCTCGCCGTTGCCGCCGGCGATGCCGAGCGCTTCGAACCACGAAATCCGCGCCTGCTCCATGTAGCGGAAATAGACCGTGTTGTTCACATGGCCGAACGCGTCCATGTCGCCCCAGCGGATCGGCATCGACATCTCAAAAACGGGTGAGTAATCGCTTGTTGCGCTCATTGCAGTCTTCTTTGTTGCGGAATGTCATCCGCTCACGCGAGGCCGAAACCGTCGTCGGCGGAGATAATCGAGCCATTGATGAACTGCGACTCGTCGGCCGCGAGCAGCAACAACAGCCCGTCGAGATCCTGCGGCTTGCCGACGCGCCGGCGCGGCAGCATCGACTGCAGCTTCTGGCCCTGCTCGGTTTCCCACAGGTAATGATTGATTTCGGTATCGATATAGCCCGGACAGATCGCGTTCACGTTGATCCCGTGGCGGCCCCACTCCAGCGCCATCGCGCGCGTCATCTGCACGACCGCGGCCTTGCTCATCGCGTACAGCCCGATCTGCGGGAACACGCGCAGCCCGGCCACCGACGCGATGTTGATGATCCGGCACGGCGGCTTGCCGTTGCCGCCGCCGTTCGCGCGCATGATCATCCGCTTCGCAACTTCCTGCGCGACGAAAAATGCGCCGCGCGTGTTCGTATCGAACACGAACTCGAAATCCGCCGGCGTCACGTCGACGAGCTTCTGCATCGTCGACACGCCGGAATTGTTCACGAGGATGTCGATCGTGCCGGCTTCCGTCTCCGCATGCGCGACGGCCGCCTTGATGCTCTGCACGTCGGTCACGTCGAGCGACACGACGTGCGCGGCACCGCCCGCCGCCTCGATCTCCGCGCGCAGTTCCTTCAGGCGTTCGACGCGGCGGCTCGCGAGCACGACCTTCGCGCCGGCCTGCGACAGCACCTGCGCAAAACGCTGCCCCAGGCCGCTCGACGCGCCCGTGACCAACGCAACCTTGCCTTCCAGATTGATCGATCGACCCATTTGCCCATCCCCTTTCGATGTCGTTTCGCCAGCCCCGGCGGCACAGCCCGGGCGGCATTACCCTAGCACAAAAATAGAACGATCGTGCTAATCTGCCTGCATGTTGTTGCGGCAAGCGTTTCGTTTCGCAGACAATACGCTCCCGAATAAAAGCATTCTAACGGTTAGAGGAACGCCAATGACCCCCGCAAGCCTCATCGAGCAATACGGCCCGCGCGAATCGATGGAATACGACGTCGTGATCGTCGGCGGCGGCCCCGCCGGGTTGTCGGCGGCGATCAGGCTCAAGCAACTGGCCGCCGAGAAAGGCGCCGAGATCGGCGTGTGCGTGCTCGAGAAGGGTTCCGAGATCGGCGCG
>NZ_LPDI01000006.1:0-110447 GCF_001528895.1 Burkholderia sp. MSMB1078WGS
GGTGTGTAAGCGCAGTAATGCGTTCAGCTAACCGATACTAATTGCCCGTAAGGCTTGATCCTATAACAAGTCTGTCTCGATGCCCGTTAGCGCTTTAGCGCTTACGGACATCGAGCGTCGAGTGCAAGGCACTCGACGTACGACGGTTGAAGTACCGCGTACGTGTGCGATACACACAACCTAATTACTGCTTCTTCCAAGATTGGTTGCGCTGCGAAGCAACGCAACAACCCTCTTTGCCTGATGACCATAGCGAGTCGGTCCCACCCCTTCCCATCCCGAACAGGACCGTGAAACGACTCTACGCCGATGATAGTGCGGATTCCCGTGTGAAAGTAGGTAATCGTCAGGCTCCCTAAGCCAAGAACCCCCGCCCGATCAGGCGGGGGTTTTTGCATTGGCGCGGCGCGAAATGTGCGCGGAGAGACAAGGTTCGATTCAATTAAAGGCCGATGGCGTCACTCGCTTGCCAGGAATTCTTGTTGGCTGGCGGTCAGCGAGGCGCCACATGCAGTCTTCATCCCGTCCAGCGCAACGGCGCGGCTTTCAATCGTGTACTGGCTGGAGCCCTGAACGATCGGGTAGGTACCTTGGCATTTCGGGCACAGGACCATATGGCCGACACCGGATGCCGGTCGGCCGTTCAAGTTCGAAAGGCCGAAGCCGTCGAGCACTGTGCCGCCGTGATCCGTTGTGTCGCCTTTGCGGATAATAGGTTTCATCGAAGAGTCTTAGGGAGTTTGGACTATTTCGGTATTCTTACTAAGCTCACCTGACCTGCTCCCGGCGTTTAGTACGGTGACGGTGTAGAGTCCGTTCCAGAGAGGAACGGCAATGAAAAAGCGATTCACCGAAGAACAGATCATCGGCATCTTGAAGGAAGCCGAGGCTGGCCTGAAGCCGGCGGAGCTTTGTCGCAAGTACGGCATCTCGGAAGCGACCTACTACAACTGGAAAGCGAAGTTCGGCGGGATGACGGTCTCCGAAGCGCAGCGCCTGAAGGAACTGGAGCAGGAGAACAGCAAGCTCAAGCGTCTGTTGGCCGAATCAATGCTCGACAATGCCGCGCTGAAGGACCTGTTGGCCCGAAAGTAGCAAGCCCGCAGGCCAAGCGCGAAGCGGTCCGAATCTTGATGACCGAACGCGCCATGGGTGTTACCCGGGCCTGCGAACTGGTAGGGATTTCGCGCTCGCTGTTCTATTACGAATCACGCCGCCGAGTTGACGACGAAGCGCTGACTGGCCGGATGATGGCCATCGCCGCGCAGAAGCGTCGTTACGGCTATCGCCGGATTCACGTGTTGTTGCAGCGGGATGGCTGCTTCGCCAACCACAAGCGCATCTGGCGCCTGTACAACAAGGCGGGACTGAGCGTGCGCAAGCGGCGACGCAAGCGTATTGCGGCTGTCGAGCGCACGCCGCTGCCGTTGCCAACAGGCCCGAATCAGAACTGGTCGATGGACTTCGTTTCTGACGGGTTGGCCTATGGTCGGCGGTTTCGATGCCTGAACGTGGTCGACGACTACACGCGCGAGTGCTTGGCCATCGAGGTCGATACTTCGCTGCCGGGCCTACGAGTGCAGCAAGTGCTCGAGCGGCTCAAGGAGATGCGAGGCTTGCCCGCATCCATCACGGTCGACAACGGGCCGGAGTTCGCTGGTAAGGTGCTGGATGCATGGGCCTACGAAGCCGGCGTCACGCTGTCGTTCATTCGGCCTGGCAAGCCGGTGGAAAATGCCTATATCGAGAGCTTCAACGGGCGCTTCCGCGACGAATGCCTGAACGAGCACTGGTTCGTCTCGATGCGCCACGCCAAGCAGCTGATTGAGGAATGGCGTATCGAGTACAACACCGAGCGGCCTCATAGTTCGCTCGGCTATCTGACGCCTGCGCAGTTCGCCCGCGCGCACGACGCGAAGCAGCAGTTTTTAACCTCGGACTCTAACTGTAGTTCGGACTAAAACCGGGGGCAGGTCACTGGAGGATTGCACGTGGTGATGCGCTGCAAGCCACAGTGCGGGCAGGAACGGGCATCAAGGCTGACCCTCGAGAGAAAAAGTCGGTCAACGTATTTGTGCAGCGAGACGCCACGAGCACGGGCATGCGGTCACTGGTCGTTGGATGCTCTGCGACTTCGTTCCTCGCCTCGGGGAGAAAAAAGGATGTTCGGGCCCATAGGTACAGCCGAAATCGCAGGGCGTGCCGGCTGCGGGACGCACTCATAGTGAGCGTTCGTCTTACGAACAGATCGAGAGACGAACGAGCATCTTGGCTATCGAGTCGCCCCAGTGCATTCGCTACTTTGGGTTATCAGGGGCGAGTGCCTGAACCTGTATGCGCCTGGCTTTCGTCGACGAACGATCCCGGAGGTAGCCGTCTCCCTTTCCTCGCAATGACGTGAGGGCATCAGGTTCCATGTGCACGTTTGGAGCGTTCTTTTTCGCTTCCTTTACGTCCATGGGTTTCAGTACAAGCCAACTTGCCGCATTGGCTTTCACCTCAGACCCGAAATGGTCACTCATCTGAGATGCCAGTACCATGCCCAAACCGAACTTCCGCGCCTCAGTAAAGAGTTGATTGAGAATTCGTTCTGGAGAATCTGGGTCACCCCCACCAGTGCTTAGAATTTTCGCTTCGTCGATAACAACGAATAGGCGGAAACGCTGGCGATCGTCAACGGGCTGTACGGGAATCGGCCCCATGAGACGCAGCACGCGGAAAATCTTTCGGAGCAATGTCTCTGCAACAATGTAGCGTACCTCGTCCGGAAGTTTGCTCAGATCCAGCCTCACGTTGCTCCTCAAAATTTCTTCGACCGATACATGCTTTCGCCGCTGAAAAATCGGGTGCTCGAAAATCTCTTGAACAGCTGCTAGGCAACCCTCGATAGACGTGCGCTGACTTTTCCGAGAGTCGTCATCGGCCCAATCCGCCAGAATTCTTTGTACGTCGGAAAACGTTGGAGGAGTGTTTCTCCAAGTTGTCGGATCGGCGTCGCTAAAGCCTGCCGTGACATAGGCTTCTTCGATAGCGTCTCGTAGGATCGCGCCTTGGCGATGCCCCAGTGCCGGCACGGCATTGCGGATCATGTCTCGAATTACTTTGCGCTGATCGTATAGACCTGTTTCCTCCGCGCTCTGTGAATCAAGCTCCATTGGGTTCACGCCGATCGTGCTCGATGTTCCGGACGATAGCAAAACGGACTGCAGGCCTGGAAACTGAACATCCCCGTGGAAGTCGAGCACAAGCACCGGTACTCCATAGTCTGAGATGCCTTTACCTAGCACTTTGAGGGTCTCGGTCTTGCCCGATCCGGAGGCGCCGAGGACGAGAAAGAAGCCGTTGCTCTGCTTTCCCGGCGCCCACGCTACGTTTTGATTGGTGTTCGTTTCTTGCCCCAGGTTGATCTCTAACAGTCCGGTAGCTATCTGCTCTCCGTTGGACTCGGCAACAGATTTTGGGGCATTAGCCAATTTGGTACTTTTTCGCGTACTTGAACGCGAATTCGCGCTCGAAACCGCGCTAGTAGTCACTGGTGACTCTTCCCGTACTTCGACAGTGAGGTCCTCGAGGAGATCAGAATTTCCAACCGAACTAAGCAATTCGAATACGCGTGCGGGTTCAAGCATGTGTGAACCAGCAACACTCTTTGATCCTGCAAACGGAACCACCTCGTTCATCTTCTTGCTTGCGGTAAGAACAAGGCCGACATCTGTTGCTGCGAGAGTGTTGATTTGAATCGGAACGCCCGATGTGCTTTTCTTCACCACGGGTGGCGTTGTTGCCACACTAGCAAGTTGCACGTGAACCAGGCGCCCACTAAGGCGAACTCTGATTGCCCCAGCGAACAGATCCTGTAGTAAAGCATGCCAGCGCTCAATGTATTGTGGGTCTAGATCGCGTAGCAATGCCGTGTACAGATGTTCACGCACCACCTCGCGACGTGGCTTTGCCAGTGGTGTGAGATTCGCTCCTCCAAAGATCTCTGATAGTGCGTGCATAGTCGCGAGCACTTGATCTACCGCGTGTCCCGTTACGAGGTCTCCTTGAATCGAGTACGGAACGTTCTCATCGTGGGTTTTCACCTCGATTACATCGATGACCAATTCCCCGGCCTCTTCACGTAAGCCAATTAGGTCGGCCTTCTCGCTTGAGTGGGTGCCAGCACTCAACCATCGACGCGCATTTTGAGTATCAAGACTTACAGCGAGTCCGCTAGGCTCCATGTGCCGGTACCAGCGCATGGCGATGAGTTTCCCCAGCGCTCCTTTCACGTGCTTGCTCTTATCGCCGCCTACCAATCCCAAGATGCCATTTGGCTCCATCGCAACAAGATCGCGGATCAATCCTTCCAGAGTATTGGGATCGGCGACGAAGTGCGTCTTGCGAAGCTGTTGATCGAGTTGCCGTACAAACGGACTGAGGTCTCGGCCGAAAGTTGTGATCTGTCGAGCATTCTCGACACGTCGATCGATTACTTCTGCTTCCCCAAGCCGCGGTACAAGAACGCGATGCGGGTCTGCTACAACGGTCCATGTACTCAGATCCGCGAGTTGGTCGAGCCAACTTTTCACAGAAGCCACTTGCGGTTGATGTGTCGCGGTGCTTTGCTTTAACTCTCGATGGACGAGTGTTGCCGTTGAGAAGTACGTCGCGAAGACTTCCTCTTCCGCGACTGGGACGATCATGATCTGCTTCTTCAACTTGTTGTAGCGGTATTCACGGCTCGGCATCCAAGGGCTCAATGCATGTAAGCCGGCGCGTGACACCAAGGCGGTTCTGACTTCGAAGGGGTCGAAAACGACTGTCAGATGCGCAGGTAGCGTGCGGACCTCGTCGATCAACTCGGGCCATTTTTTGATCTCAGGATCGACGGATACGCTGATAAGTCCACGTTGCTGTCCGGCCCTGATACGGTCTTTGACCTGGTCGTCGAGATCTTCCATCTCCGTGGTCCAGCCACGTGTGTCGTCGGAAGTATATCGAAGCCGGAAATGTACGCCCCAGAATCGATCCTCTGTCTTTTCATTGTCGAGGTCAAGTTCGTCCAGCACGGCCTCGAGGAACCGTCCTGGACGAGGTGCGTTTACTAGCACAACCTGCAAACCTGGTCGGGCGAAAGGTCGCAGATGTGCTACCAACGTCGCGAGAGCCGAGATGCTCTTGAGGCCGTCTGGCTCTAGTACGCCGCGCGGTGCTTCCTTGAACAGCGGCAAGTGAGCAATAGCGCCCGCATGCCCGAGTAGCGATGCCTGTCCATTAAGTCCTGGAATGTGCGGCAGAACGAGCACGTTCAATAGTTGAAGATCCTCCGCAGAGGCTGCTACCAGAGTTTGACGTTCGGTCGCGGACAGTTTATTCCCCAGGGTTTGCAGGTCGCGGACGATCGCAACGCTGCGCCACAGATTTAGGGGATGGACAGGCGAGAGGAGAACCTCCGTGCAGTCGTCACGACGATAGACGTACAGTTCCATCGAAAGCAACCAATGGACGAGAGTTTCTGCTTCGTCACCGGCTTGCGCGTACATTTCCTGAAAGGCGGCTTGCAACTGCAGCAACAGTTGATCGTATGCCTTCAGGTAGTTTTCAGCTGCAGCAAAGACTTCAGGTCTCCCGGCCAGCACTGTTACCGGTGATACCGTTAACTCGGCGATGTGTCGTAGAAGCGCAGATCTGGCCTCGGCAAGTTGGTTGGCATGCTCGAGACACACGGCCGGTGATAGATCTGCTTCGACAAACCGGGCCAGCAGTTCCTTAAACTCCTGAAGGAGGAAGGGAGCCCATGCCTTGAATGCAGATACCTCCGTCATTGCATCAACTTTGTCTGACTCAATGTCTATAACGCCGCCCCATTCGGTAGAGGTGGACCGAGACTTAGCGAGTGCAATGACTGCAGAACTGACGCTCGTCACCGGTTGAACACCTGATGTTGTCCCGTTGCTTGCCACATCGGATGTCATCAGCGGTTCGTCACCACCATCTATCTGATCATTTTCAGCCTGGTCTGTGAGTTGCTCAACACGTTCGGCAAGATCCGCAAGTTGTTCGGTGCTGCCATCAAGCAGTAATTCAGCCACAAGGGATTCGACCGGAACCTTTCCTCCGCTTATGGTCGAGCCGCCGCCATCAACATTGGCTCGATCCGATCCGATCTTTCCTTTCCATAGAGTCAGAACATCAGATAATTCGATATGCTGAAGATCCGTGGAGGTGCGTTGGCTGACTGCTTGCAAGCGTTTCCGAATCGCGTTGAATCGGCTTTTCTCTTTAGACGGAAGGTGGCGGCAAAAGGTCTTCATGCGTTCCCAGTCCTCGGGCGTCGCATTAATTATCATGTTGAGGCTATCAGCGTTGGTCTTCAGGCGTTTGGCGACGCGTGCCTCCGTTAGCTCGTCTGAGAGTTGCGCGTCCGGGAATAGACCGAGCGCATATAGGAATGACGATGCCTGTACCGAGCGTTGGAGCGTTGGGATTTGCTGGAGAGACGCCGCAAATGTTGCGATTGCATCCAATGACAAAGCTGGGCCGCGAGCAGACTTCAGCGCGTCCCAAAGGGTGCGCAGCGAGGTAACCTGTGCTTTCTCCTTCTCCTCTTCGCACAGGCGAGAAATCAGTCTGTTTTCCCCTAGTGTCGTGAAGTCTTTGAGAGAACCTTGCTTACTTAGAGGGCCATCGGCAACGACAATGATGGTCCTCATTCTTTGATTGCGCCACTGCACAGCGGATTCTTCGTCCGATGCGACGAACTCGCCATACTTGGGATATATCTCTGAGAAGGCCGCCACATCATCGTGCCGTCCGACCAAAGTTAGCCTGAGGCGCCCTTTAGTACGGTCCAAAATATCCGGTAAGCGTGCTAGCAGATGTTGGTGATCAAACGACGCGGTGTCCTGCACGACGACACCAAATTCGTCCTTGGCGACTGCGGCGTCGAATTCGGCCAACAGCAAATCGGAAACGCGCTTTTGCACCTCATAGCTCATATCACTCATGAGTCGCCTCCAGAAGGCCAACAACTGCAACACTATCGGCTAGGCGACGTGCCAAGCCCAAAGATTCCAATCGGTCGAGAAAGCGTTCGCTGTTATCGCGAAGAGATCGCAACGGCACCTTTACCCCCATGTACGTGTCAAGGTCAGATGCGTCTTCAGCCCGGCCGCCAACTACGATTGCCCAGCGGTTCTTCAACATTTCTAGGAAATCGCGGTATTCGACCGGAGAGTTCATGGTGTCAACTGTGGAGGCAACGAGGACTTCCAAAGTTCTATCTGCAGGGTTCAAGCGCTTGTTGGGATTCTTCTGTGTGGGATAAAGGAAGCCAGACCGAATACCAAGCAGCCGCAGATAGCCGTCAAGTCCTTGACGCTGATTACCTTCGATTTGACTAAGTAGTTCATCGGTCACTTCTCTACGGATGTCTTCCCAATCCTCAAAGTCCGCAATAATCTCCCGAATACGCTCCGCAAGCGGAGAGCGTTCATCGAGAGGTGCATGTCGAGCGCTTTCAAGGAGCCCGTTTATTGCGCCCAATGGATTCCTAGGCCAGTCAGACAGTTGCTGCTCCAACAGATCGTTAATAACAGAGGCCATGTAACGGCACGCGTCACCAATGAGACGTGTCACGCATCCAGTGCTTGCCCGAGCGATGTCGGAATAGTGGTCGCTTGAGGCATCCAGCAGCAGCAGGCGCTGCGGCCCACCAGCTCGTTCTTGTGCCCGAGTCGCTCCGTGCCTAAAAACTGACAGAGCAGCCAAAACAACGATTCGTTGAAGGCTTGAGATTGGGTTCGGCCTCAGCTTCATTTCATATGCACAGAGTGACCGGGCTGCCGCCCGCAACTCTTGCTCGATAGGCGAAAAGTCATCGGACATATCTTGCGCAGAAAATGCGTGCGTTGTTCGTGGTCGAGTCGAATCAACGAGTGGCACGAGCAAAGCAGAGAGGTCGTCCATCTTCTCCGGCACTTTGCTCGGAGAAGTCAATTCGGCAAGGAGGTCCAGAATTTGCAACCGATCCATACCTTCTCTGCCGCCCCACAATGTGTGGATGAATGCGCCGGCGCCGTCATCTGACGGATCACCGGTCACAGTTAGCGCTGTAGGTGACGAAAACGACGAAAACTGAGGTGATGAGCCGAACGCAGCCCCATCCGCGCCCAGGAGCGTACGGATGAGTGGGAGGACCTTGGTCATCAACGGTGATGATTTGATGTCCCGTGTCTGACCAAGCGCCCCCCAACGATCACGTTGTGATTCGAGCATTAACTCGACCGCAGCTACCCGCTTGTCGATGCTATTTTTTTGCAACGTTGCCGCAAAAAGTTGCTCGAGAACTGGCATGCGGCCGACGCATTGATGTTCGGTCCGCATTAGCGCGTTGGCAATGTGCACGGGTTTGATCTTCACTTCCATGACCTTGTAGCCATGGCGCCGGTGGAGTTCGTCTGTGATCGGCTTCCGTAGTTGCTTGCTCATGAAACTCACTCCGCCGAATCGTATCGGCGATTAACAACGTCGACGACGACGCTGGTTCGCAGTTCGCTTTGCGGATCGAGTACCTCGATCGTACGGACATCAGCGTTGTTGTCGCCATAGGGCGCTAGGGCGTCATTGAACTGACCCAGACGCCGACTGATTTCGCTCTGGCCGTCCGCGAAGGAGCTGTGGAGGAGGCCTTGCAGAAGAACCGTATCGATTGTCAGTCTCGCAAGTCTTGGATCTTCGCTAGGCGCCAACAGAAGATGGTTCAGCGGTTGCTCACCGTACGCTCGCTTCAGAACGGGCGCGAGTTCTGGGCGATACAGCCGCAACTTGTTCCGATTCACTGTTTGTCCAGAGACCATGGCGTGGCTGCGGGCTCTTGGTTGGTAAGAAAGTCGAGTCCAGAGTCGTAGAGTTTCTTGTTTGGCTTCGCCGCTGCGATTCCACCATCTATTGATCAAACTGATCAGACGGCCGAGTCTAATTGCCATGGCAGTCGAAGTATTCTGCAATTCCGTAAACAACTTACTGGCGTCTAAAAACTCAAGAAGTGCACCTTCACTGTGCTCGAAGTACCACCGTCGCTTCAGAGCGGTGAAGTCGTCAGCAAGGTTGCGATGCTCTCGCTCGGCCAATTCGTCGAGGTTGCGTTGTTCCACCGGCAACACATCATTTCCAACGAAATCCTGAGGCTGGAATCGACCCCGCCAAAGATCTTCGTCTACACGAGGGTTGGTCTGCTTCATCGGGTCGATACCCTTGTTGAGCAGTTCAAAGATGGCCCCCTGCCCTTCGAATGCATTCCAGTAGTACCGCGCTTTTTCGCCGGTGCCAATCTCAACAAGTTCTGCACATGTCTTGCCACCGAAGATCGTGAAGGAGATATAGGCGAGAGCTTCGCGGAACGTCACCTTCGCGCCACCCGTTCCCAGGCTAGACAGCATTTGAACCATTTGCCGCTTCGGTTGATTGGACCTCAACATCTTCCGGTTATAGGTCACTGCACATTTCGTACGCGCAGCACATGCTGAGCACCCTTGGTACCATTGCTCGTCCGTCAGCTTTTCGATGATTGCTGCGATCAAGTCAGCGGACAGAACACGTCGTAAGCTTAAGTCCAACACGACAGTCTGATTGGCCTGTGGCTTCCAATTCTCGCCTCGATCGTCCGGTGCTGCCTCCAGGGGCTTGTAAACGACTGACCGCATGAGTTGATCACGGATCTCGTCCAGCCAAGGATGCTGGCCGCGGTGTGCGCGAATCAAGTCGACAAGGGGGCCTTCGTTAATGGCAATGCAAAATGGCTTGCCTGCATCCCGGGCAGATTGCCATCTAGCAGTAATTTCATCGGATGATATCTCGCTAGCGTCGTTAATTACCTCGGCCTCCTTCAACTCCTTCTTCATGAGCGAGATGGCGTGCGTCTTCCCATCACCAGCATTTCCGGTGATCACGACTGACCCCCCCGTGCGTACAATTTTTCGCACGACGTCCTCAAGGCCCGTCTTGATATTGAGCTCTTTAAGTCGTGCGAGTGGAACGTGGTCGCTGAAGGCGCTCTCATTCCGATAGAGCAGCCGGATGAATTCTAAACGCTCATCTGACTTGACCCCGTCTGCCATGTCGTACCCCTCTCCGGTAGTTGCCTTAAAGGCGAGATTTTGTTGTGGAGACGTTGCTGCCTCACGCTCAGGAATCAGCCGACTAACTCTCTCTGTTAGTGGTGTAGATCGTGAAACGGCTTGTAATGCCGGTGAGTGATCCAGCCGCGACGCTAGCCATCGGCTAACCCAATAGTCAGCAATCGAGGTTTCAGCCTGCTCAGAAGACGGATCGATTGAATAGTCCGGCGCCGCATCTATGCCGAGCAAGTGCCGTTTGAAGTTACGGGCTAATGGTACGCCGTAGATGATACGTGGCGCACCGTGCTCCAGCAGATTTGTCCGATTTAGGCCGAGTGCGGCAAACCCTTCACGCAGTTGTCGAAGCTTTGGGCTCTGTCCTTCTCCAAATACGAAATTTACGTTGCGAAAGCCATTGCTCGTCTCCGCAATCATTGCGAGTCCGAGTTCCGTCTCAGCAGATAAGTTTGGAGATCCGAAGCCCTCCGTACGCCCAAAGTGCAGGTACTCAATTTCGGCGCCTTGCCCCTCGACTGTGCCTCGCGGAAGTTTGACCCTGTTGTACTGCGAGGAGTGATCGGTATAGAGACTAGTGGTTCCGAGGAACGCCAGCGATGGCTCTTTTATGATGGGTCTCCCCGCCATTTGGCTTGCGATAACACTGACGGTATCTGCATAGCGGTCGCGGTAGTCTCTAACGACGCGTGGACTAGCCATCATCAGGCAAACGAGTTTGCCACCTAGCAGATGATTGTATGGTGCCACGGCTCCGCACACCGTGAGTTCCATCATGCTGGTCGCGGAGAAGCGCTTCTTCAACTGCTTGATGGCCGTATTCAATGCCAAAACACCATAGTCAGTTGCGGCCAATTCTTCGATGCCGCAATGCCAAGTGGCGAGGGTGCGATACGCCCGCAAAATCTCGCGAATCGCTCTTGCTCGTTTCGCACGGTAGAGCGGTGTCTTCGTGAACTTAAGAAGTTGTTCCGACGTAAGATCTTCCACCTTGCGCGTACCGGCAGCGTCATCCGCACGCAAAGCATCTTCACGATCTTGATTCGCGTCTTTCTCAATGACAGCTAGCCGGCTGAGGGTTTCGTCGTCGACGCTATGGTCAATTCGACGTTCGACCGGGAGATCTTCTCGATAAATCTGATCGAAGTCCTCTTCCAATCGTTCACGAAACGCCCGAAGAACTTCTTGTTCGCTGACCTCCCCAGTGCGGCACAGCGCGAGTAGTCCGTCGAGGGTCCAGCCAAGCCGTTGATCTCGTGGCGTCAATTGCATGACTGTGTTGCCAAGGGCTGTGATACCAATGATGGGATGATTCGGCTGGGCCGCATCACGCACAAGATAAAACAGATTGCGGCCTGGCGAAGACCTGTACCGAGTGCTCCAACTGTGTCGGAAGTACCTCCAGATATCGATTAACCTAATGTTCGTGAAGGCATCTCGCTCGTCGCTCACAAGTTGAAGGTACGGTTTGCAGATTGCGCCCAATGCAGCAGGTCGCTGCTCGCGTGGTAGTTTGGCTACCGGAGCTAGTTGTTCTGCCAAGCGTCGACCATCCGCGATTAGATCGGTGATGGGGCGGCACGAAGAATACTTCGACGGCCGTTCCATAGCGAATAGGAACTTCCGGTGCGATGCCTCTCCCAACTGGTCGTTTCGACCGTAGAGAAGTTGCTTCCGGATCTGGTTCTTTCGCTCAGCCACTGCGGTATGGCGTTGCGGCCGAACGTAGATGTGAGAAGCGGTAACCTTTATGTCCCAGCCAATTTCCATCAGGTCTCGTAATAGCGTGGCAGAAACTCTGGCCTTGAGCGCCTGTGCGGTCTTGCTGAGTTGCGACTGAGCGAATTCGGTTAGGCCGCGGATTGCATCGGAGCGTGGCAATTGTGCCAAGCGACGTAGCGACGAGTACGCCGCTCCATCGTCGCCGATCTCTGGACGTAGCAGGCGCCAGTCGTGATCATGCGCCGATTCCGCAGTTGCCTCGAGGTCTCCTTTCAAAGTCTTGTTAAGCGTCAATTCCACGGTACTTCTTTGTTTTGGCAGAGAGATCGAATTCATGGCCTAGTTGTCGCACCACGCCTGTAATTTTCCCAGTTACTTGGATGGCTTTGTGATTCTGCGCGAGGCCTTTGGAAGATTGCCTGCCCGCATAGCCGCTGAACGTTCCGGCTGTGGTGCACGCACCCGCCCGGGAACGTACGCCGAAGCATCCACTTCGAAGCAAGCTTGCCCGAGCCGTTGCATGAGTAGCGCAACAGTCGACAATGATGCGAATGTTCTGGCGCCCCCTCGAGAACTGGCAAGCAACGCCTTGCGCTCACCGAAATGAACCTCTAGCACGAACCCGCCAGCGCTTCCTACTGCGATTACGCGAGAGATTACCCGAGCCGAAATGAGTTCGCGTAGAGGCGCTTCCTGCAGGAGCACGGTTCCTTGTTCCTCGTTGGGGGTTTCCATGTTTTTCATGGCAAAGCGATCGCTTTGAGCCTTCTGCTTCGCCAAATGGGATGATATGAAAAGCAGTTTATATGAAGTGATGGCAGGTGGTCAAAAATCGTATGACCGTATGGCGAAATTGTCTAAGACTACGCTGCCTGCAGGTCATAGTTTGTTCAAGGCGCGCGAATTCGGTAGGTCTCGAATGTTGCACTGGAATGGGGTTGGGGTGACGTGGCAGGCGTTGCGACGGCCGCTGGCGGGCCATCAGCCTTCCTGGACTAAGCAGTTGATGTGATGTGAGACACTGGCAGCGAAGGCACATTGTTGTATCGAACGATCGCTTCCCACTGCGTAACAGACCGTAGAGAGTAATTGGTCGATTTCATAACGGGTCGAAGGTGACGATTTCTCTCGATCTGACCTTCTGCGATCGTGCTGCCTTGGCGCGCTATAAAATTTTTTGTCAATCTGCGTCTCCGCCCGAGCAAGATTTATGAAGCATTGTTTTGGGCGGGATAGTGGCCAACTGGCTATCCGAGCGCTAAGCGCATCAGGACATCTGATGCGCTCGTCCGTTACGCTTGGGCAGCACGTGTTTTCTTGTTGGTCTTGCTCGGACCGAGTCCGAGGTGGGCATTGAACAGATTTAGTCTCACAAACGGTGCCACTCGTCTAGATTCATCCTTGATGTAAGAATTTTGTCAGCATCAGGGTGATTGCTGGTGTGTCTGGCGCACGCCGTTCAATGTAGGCCAATCGCACCAACTTCGTCCCTCAGTCGCAAAACTGGGGCGCCAGTCGCACTTACTCTGGCGCCCTACGTTACGAGAAGAAATCAAACATCAATATTCCCCGCCCGCAACGCATTCGACTCGATAAACGCCCGCCGCGGTTCGACGTCATCCCCCATGAGGGTAGTAAAGATCCCGTCCGCCGCAATCGCGTCTTCGATCTGCACGCGCAGCAGACGCCGCACGGCCGGATCCATCGTCGTTTCCCACAGCTGCTCGGGGTTCATCTCGCCGAGTCCCTTATAGCGTTGTTTCGAAACGTTCCGCTCAGCATCCGCCAGCAACCACTTCATCGCGCTCTTGAAGTCCGCGACAGCCATGCTGCGCTCCCCGCGCTTGATGACCGCCCCTTCCCCAATAAGCCCCTTGAACGTATTCGCGGTGGTCACGAGCTGCTGATAATCCGCCGTGTGCTGGAATTCCTGATCGATGACCGAAACGCGCACATTACCGTGATGCGTCCGTTCGACATGCAGCGCCCGCTGTTCGCGAACCGGGTCATACGAAGGCACGACCCGCACTTCGTTCTTCAGCGCGTCATCATGCAACGCCGCGTGCAGCGCCTTAGCCGAAGCCTCGGTCGAAGCTTCGCTGGAGAGATCGATCACCACCCCATCCATGACCGCTTCCAGCGCGGCCGGGTCATACAACCGGCTCAACCGCTCGATCACGCTCTGCGACAGCAGATACGACCGTGCCAGCTCCCCAAGCGCATCGCCCGAAATCGCCGCCGCATTCTCACCCGGCACCAGCTCCGACCCTTGCAGCGCCAGCCGCAGCATATGCGCGTTGAGCTCCACATCATCCTTCAGATACCGCTCGTCCTTACCCGCCTTGATCTTGTAAAGCGGCGGCTGTGCGATATACACGTACCCGCGCTCGATCATGTCCGGCATCTGGCGATAGAGGAACGTGAGCAGTAGCGTCCGGATGTGTGCACCGTCGACGTCCGCGTCGGTCATGATGATGATGCGGTGATAGCGGAGCTTCTCGAGGTTGTAATCGTCCTTGCCGATGCCGCACCCAAGCGCGGTCACGAGCGTGACGATCTGCTCCGACGACAGCAGCTTGTCGTAGCGCGCCTTCTCGACGTTCAGCACCTTGCCGCGCAGCGGCAGGATCGCCTGGAACTTCCGATCACGCCCTTGCTTCGCCGACCCACCTGCCGAGTCACCCTCGACGATGTAGATTTCGCACTTCGCCGGGTCTTTCTCCTGGCAGTCCGCGAGCTTGCCGGGCAGACCAACACCGTCGAGCACACCCTTGCGCCGCGTCATCTCACGCGCCTTCCGCGCAGCATCCCGCGCGCGAGCAGCCTCAACGATCTTCCCGCAAATGATCTTCGCGTCGATCGGTGTTTCGAGCAGGAACTCTTCCAGCGCCTTCGCCACAACTTCCTCAACCGGCGCACGAACCTCGGAAGAAACCAGCTTGTCCTTCGTCTGCGAGCTGAACTTCGGCTCCGGCACCTTCACGGAGAGCACGCACGACAGCCCTTCGCGCATGTCGTCGCCGGTCGTCTCGACCTTCGCCTTCTTCGCGATTTCGTTGTCGGTGATGTACTTGTTGATGACGCGCGTCATCGCGGCCCGCAGGCCGGTCAGGTGCGTGCCGCCGTCGCGTTGCGGAATGTTGTTCGTGAAGCACAGCACGTTTTCGTTGTAGCTGTCGTTCCACTGCATCGCGACTTCGACGCCCACGCCGTCCTTTTCGCCGTTGGCGAAGAACACCGTCGGGTGCAGCGTGCTCTTGGTCTTGTTGATGAACTCGACGAAGCCCTTCACCCCGCCGGCGAACGCGAAATCGTCTTCCTTGCCCGAGCGCAGGTCCGTGAGACGAATCCGCACGCCGTTGTTCAGGAACGAAAGCTCGCGCATCCGCTTCGCGAGGATGTCGTAGTGATACTCGACCGTGCCGAAAATGGTCGGATCGGCCATGAAGTGCACTTCGGTGCCGCGGTTCTCGGTGTCGCCGGTCACGAGCATCGGCGACACTTCGACGCCGTCCACCACCTCGATCACGCGATCCTGCGCGACGCCGCGGTGGAACTCCATGAAGCGCTTCTTGCCGTCGCGGCGCACGGTGAGGCGCAGCCAGCTCGACAGTGCGTTCACGCAGGATACGCCCACACCGTGCAGACCGCCCGACACCTTGTAGCTGTTCTGGTCGAACTTGCCGCCGGCGTGCAGCTCGGTCATCACGATCTCGGCGGCGCTGCGCTTCGGCTCGTGCTTGTCGTTCATCTTCACGTCGGTCGGAATCCCGCGGCCGTTGTCGGTCACGGAAATCGAGTTGTCGGCGTGAATCGTCACGTGGATGTCGTTGCAGTACCCGGCCAACGCTTCGTCGATCGAGTTGTCGAGCACCTCGAACACGAGGTGGTGCAGACCGGTGCCGTCCGACGTGTCGCCGATGTACATCCCGGGGCGCTTGCGCACCGCTTCCAGCCCCTCGAGGATCTGGATCGACGAAGCGCCGTAGCTGCTGTTATCGGGTTGCGAATTGTGCTGTTCACTCATGGATATCTTCCGGTTCTGCGGGGCCACTCTCGTGGCGGCGCGGTGCGTTTCAGCGGGGGGAAATCGCCGGCCGCTCGAGTTTCCTGGCCCGCCCCGGGCGCCGAAAAGGCACCGAAGGGGCGGGTTGTCGGTTCGCCATAAAAACGCCAAAGGGGCTTGCCGCCCCCTGGTGTGTGTCGCGATGTCGAGCGCGTCAGATGCGCATCGGCATCACGACATACTTGAACTCGTCGTTCTCGGGCACGGTGATCAGTGCGCTCGAGCTGGCGTCGCCGAGGCTCACCTGCACGGTGTCGACCTTCAGGTTCGCGAGCACGTCGAGCAGATACGTGACGTTGAAGCCGATGTCGACGGTATCGCCCTGGTAGGCGATTTCGAGTTCTTCCTGCGCCTCTTCCTGATCGGCGTTGGTCGACATGATCTTCAGCTGGCCCGGCGCGACGATGCAGCGCACGCCCTTGAACTTGTCCGAGGTCAGGATCGCCGCGCGCTGCAGCGAACGCTGCAGTTCTTCACGGCCGATCTCGAACGTGTTCTTGTGCGCCTTCGGGATCACGCGCTGGAAGTCGGGGAACTTGCCCTCGACGAGTTTCGACACGAGCTCGACCTGGCCGAACGTGAACTTGGCCTGGGTTTGCGCGATGTCGATGGTGACGGTGTCGTCGATGTCCTCGAGCAGGCGCTGCAGCTCGAGAATCGTCTTGCGCGGCACGATGACTTCCTGGCGGCCGAACGTGCCGCCTTCGAGCTTCATCGACGAGAACGCGAGGCGGTGGCCGTCGGTGGCCACGGCCATCAGCTGGTCGCCGTCGACGACGAGCAGCATGCCGTTCAGGTAGTAGCGGATGTCCTGCTGCGCCATCGCGAAGTGCACCATGCCGAGCAGCTGGCGGAACGACTTCTGCGGGACGGTGAGCGTGGCGCCGAAATCCTTCGCCTGCGCGACGGTCGGAAACTCGTCGGCCGCCAGCGTCTGCAGTGCGAAACGGCTCTTGCCCGATTGAACGGTGAGGCGCTTGTCGGCGAGCGACAGCGTGACCTGGCCGTCAGGCATCGCGCGCAGGATGTCGAGCAGCTTGCGGGCCGCGACGGTGGTCGCGATCTGGTCGCCGCCGACGCCGAAATCGGCGCGCGTGGTGATCTGCAGCTCCAGGTCGGTCGACAGGAATGAAACGTCCGGGCCGTTCTTGGTGATCAGCAGGTTGGCGAGGATCGGCAACGTATGGCGGCGTTCGACGATGCCGCTGACCGTTTGCAGCGGCCTGAGGAGGGTGTCTCGTTCGGTCTTGACCAGTTGCATAGAGTTCCTTCGTTGAGTAACGGCCTGCAGCGCAGCAGCCACGCAGCGCCCCGCCGGCCGGGCTCTTGGCCCGCCACCACCGGGGCGGTCAAACCAGTATTGTGCCTCAAAACCGAACCGCCCCCCTTAAATTGGGGCGGAGGCCGAATTATCAAGCGCGCCGGCCCGTTCAGCCCTTCAGTGTCTGTTCCAGCACGTGCAGCTCGTGATTGAGCTGCGCGTCCTTGCTGCGCTCGTCGGCGATCTTGCGCACCGCGTGCAGCACGGTGGTGTGATCGCGCCCGCCGAACAGCTCGCCGATCTCCGGCAGGCTCTTCTGCGTGAGTTCCTTCGCCAGGTACATCGCAATCTGCCGCGGCCGCGCGATGTTCGCGGGGCGCTTCTTCGAGTACATGTCAGCGACCTTGATGTTGTAGAAGTCGGCGACGGTCTTCTGAATGTTCTCGACCGAAATCTGCCGGTTCTGCACGGTCAGCAGGTCCTTCAGCGCTTCCTTGGTCAGCTCGATCGAGATCTCGCGGCCATGGAACTTGGAATACGCGAGGATCTTGCGCAGCGCGCCTTCGAGTTCGCGCACGTTCGAGCGCAGGTGCTTCGCGACGAAGAACGCGACGTCTTCCGACAGGTTCACGCCTTCCGATTGCGCCTTGCGCATCAGGATCGCCACGCGCATCTCGAGCTCGGGCGGCTCGATCGCGACGGTGAGGCCGGAGTCGAAGCGCGAGATCAGGCGATCGTCGATGCCCGAGATCTCCTTCGGATACGTGTCGCTGGTGATGATCACCTGCGCCTTGTTCGCGACGAGCGCCTCGAACGCGTAGAAGAATTCCTCTTGCGTGCGCGACTTGCCGGAGAAGAACTGGATATCGTCGATCAGCAGCAGGTCGAGCGAGTGATAGTAGCGCTTGAAATCGTCGAACGCCTTGCGCTGGTACGCCTTCACCACGTCCGACACGTACTGTTCCGCGTGGATGTAGCGGATCCGCGCACCGGCTTTGTCGAGCAGCAGCTGATTGCCGATCGCGTGGATCAGGTGGGTCTTGCCGAGGCCGACGCCGCCGTACAGGAACAGCGGGTTGTACGAGATGCCGGGGTTGTCCGCGACCTGGATCGCGGCGGCGCGCGCGAGCTGGTTCGCTTTACCGGTCACGAAGTTGTCGAACGTGAGCACCGGGTTCAGCTTCGAACGTTCGTACATCGAATCGGCTTCGCCGCCGTTGGCGGGGGCGGCGCCCGGGCCCGGACGCCACGTGCGGCGGCCGGCCGCCGCTTCGTGCGCGGGCAGGCTCGGCAGGTCGATGTCGGCGTCGTCGGCGTTCAGGTGGTGCGCGGCGGCCGCGGACGGCGTCATCGGTACGTCGGCCGGCGCGCTGGGCGCCGCGGCGGCATGCGCGGTCAGGTTGGCTGCGATCGCGGCGACCGTCGCGGCCGGGCCGCTCGGGGCCTGCGGCGCACGCGGGGCGGCCGGTGCGGCGCCCGCGGGCGCGCTGCGCATGCCGGCCTTCGGATCGAGGACGAACTGGACTTCGATCGGCGTGTTCCAGAATTCTCGGGCCAGATCGGAGATGCGGCCCGAAAACTGGCTCTTGACCCAGTCCAGCTTGAAGCGGTTCGGCGCGGCGATGGACAGCGTGTTCGCCGACGCATCGAAGGCCACCGGGGCCAAGGGTTTGATCCACGTCACGTACTGCTGGGGCGTCAGCTCGCGCTCCAGCAGTGCGGAACAGTGTTGCCAGAAATCGTTCATCAAGTAGCTGTCGTTTTTTGCATGCACAGCGCGGCTCGCCGGCGCCCTTGTCGCGGTTGCGCAACAAGGCCCGAAGCGGTCGTGCGAGCGTGCCTCGGACGCCTGCGTCACAGTCCTGGAGGGGCAGGCGGGCGCCGAAGCGGCGTGCGGGATTCTTGGAGATAAGGCGAGATTCTAACGCCAAACGCGGCCACAGCGGGACTTATCCACAGGCTGGGATTGTGGGTCGCGGGGCCGGATCGGAGCGGGCCGGCACAGGCGGACGACTCCTAAAGTATTGACCGTCAAGAGAAAAACGGTTTAAATAGCGGGTTCCGCGAAAACCAATCCTGTATTCCCGGCGATTGCGTTCGCCCGAATGCCTCCGGTTAAGGGCACGCGGTCCCCTGAATTTCGACATTCTCGAACAAGTGAGAACATCATGAAACGTACTTACCAACCGTCCGTGACGCGCCGCAAGCGCACCCATGGCTTCCGTGTCCGCATGAAGACGGCAGGCGGCCGCAAGGTCATCAACGCTCGCCGCGCGAAGGGCCGCAAGCGCCTCGCCATCTAAGGCAGGTTGCGCGCTGTGTCCGCCGTCCGCAGCCCTGCGGAAGGTGCCGTCGAGCCGGGTGCGAATCCGTCGCAGACGAAAGCCGCCTTCCCGAAAGCTGCGCGACTTCTGAAAACGGATGAATTTTCATCCGTTTTTCGTTTGCGCCCCTGGCGGCGTTCCGCGCACTTCGTGATTTACGGCAAGCCGACCGGTCAGCCCGCGCGTCTGGGGCTCGTCATCGGCAAGAAGTATGCGCCGCGAGCGGTGACCCGTAACCTCGTGAAGCGGCTGGCGCGCGATGCGTTTCGCTTGCGCCGGGCCGAATTCGCCGGTTACGACCTGCTGCTGCGGCAGCACACGCGCTTCGACAAGAAAGCGCTGCCGAGCGCGGCTTCCGCCCCGCTCGCGGCGATGTGTGCGGCCGAGATCCGCGAGCTGCTCGACAGGGCAGCCCGGGAAATCGCCCGCCGCGCGTCGAAGCCCGCGTCCGAGTGACGCATCCGTGCCCGGTGCGGCGTTCGCGCCCGCCCGGCCGGTTTTGACGCGGCGTCGTACGGCGCCGCCCAAGGTATGAAAACGGTATTGATCGCCTTGCTGCGCTTCTACAAGGTTGCCGTGAGCCCGATGCTCGGCAACCGTTGCCGTTTTTATCCTTCCTGTTCGGATTACGCGCGCGAGGCAATCCAGTATCATGGCGCCGCGCGCGGCACGTATCTCGCCGTCAGGCGCGTGTGCCGATGCCATCCGTTTTCCGCGGGCGGCATCGACCTCGTCCCGCCGCCCAACTCCGACACTCGCGCTCGCGGCGAAGCCGACGCGCGGTCCCATCGACTCTGAGACAACGCATGGATATCAAACGCACCGTCCTATGGGTGATCTTTTTCATGTCAGCTGTCATGCTGTACGACAACTGGCAGCGGGACCATGGACGCCCGTCGATGTTCTTCCCGAGCGCCACGCACACGGCCCCGGCCGCTGCCGGCGGCGCATCGGGCACGGGCGCGACGAACGCAGGTGACGTGCCTGCCGCCGCAGCCGGCGCCGCACCGTCGACGACGGCCCCGGCCGCGCAGGCGCAGCTCGTGAAATTCTCGACCGACGTGTACGACGGCGAAATCGACACGCGCGGCGGCACGCTCGCGAAGCTGACGCTGAAGAAGCAGGGCGACGGCAAGCAGCCCGACCTGTACATCACGCTGTTCGACCACACGGCCGGCCACACGTATCTCGCACGCACGGGCCTCGTCGGCGGCGATTTCCCGAATCACACGGACGTCTACACGCAGATCGATGCGGGCCCGACGTCGCTGACGGGCGATCAGAACACGCTGAAGCTGTCGTTCGAATCGCCGGTGAAGGGCGGCGTGAAGGTCGTGAAGACCTACACGTTCACGCGCGGCAGCTACGTGATCGGCGTCGACACCAAGATCGACAACGTCGGTACGGCGCCTGTGACGCCGAGGCTCTATATGGAGCTGGTCCGCGACAACACGCCGGTCGAAACGCCGATGTTCTCGCATACGTTCCTCGGGCCGGCGGTCTATACGGATGCGAAGCACTTTCAGAAGATTGACTTCAGCGATCTCGACAAGAACAAGGCGAACTTCGAGACCTCTGCCGACAATGGCTGGATCGCGATGGTGCAGCACTACTTCGCGTCGGCGTGGATTCCGCAGCAAGGCGCGAAGCGTGAGATCTACGCGAAGAAGTTGGACGGGTCGCTCTATCGCATCGGCGTAGAGCAACCGGTCGCCGCGATCGCGCCGGGCCAGTCGGCCGACGTGCAGGCGCGCCTGTTCGCCGGTCCGGAAGAAGAGCGCATGCTCGAAGGCATCGCGCCCGGTCTGGAGCTCGTGAAGGATTACGGTTGGGTGACGATCATCGCGAAGCCGCTGTTCTGGTTGCTCGAGAAGATCCACAGCTACGTCGGCAACTGGGGTTGGGCGATCGTGCTGCTGACCGTGCTGATCAAGGCCGTGTTCTTCCCGTTGTCGGCGGCGAGCTACAAGTCGATGGCGCGCATGAAGGAAATCACGCCGCGCATGCAGGCGCTGCGCGAACGCTTCAAGAGCGATCCGCAGAAGATGAACGCCGCGCTGATGGAGCTGTACAAGACCGAGAAGGTCAATCCGTTCGGCGGCTGCCTGCCGGTCGTGATCCAGATCCCGGTGTTCATTTCGCTGTACTGGGTGCTGCTCGCCTCGGTCGAAATGCGCGGCGCGCCGTGGATTCTGTGGATTCACGACCTGTCGCAGCGCGATCCGTTCTTCATCCTGCCGGTGCTGATGGCCGTGTCGATGTTCGTGCAGACGAGCCTGAACCCGACGCCGCCGGATCCGGTCCAGGCGAAGATGATGAAGTTCATGCCGATCGCGTTCTCGGTGATGTTCTTCTTCTTCCCGGCCGGTCTCGTGCTGTACTACGTCGTGAACAACGTGTTGTCGATCGCGCAGCAGTACTACATCACGCGCAAGCTCGGCGGCGTCAAGAAGAAGCCGGCCTGACGCCCGTTGCATTCGCGGGCGGCCAGCCGCCCGTGATGCTCGCAAAAAAAGCCGCATGGTTCGTGACCATGCGGCTTTTTGTTTCCCGGCGACGGCGGCGCGCGCGGTTGCTGCCGTTCAGGCTTTCTTCGCTTCGGGTTTCGGATCGCCGTAGAACTGCTCGACCAGTTCCTGAACGAGGTAGCGCTGGTGCGGAGATAGCGCTTCGATCTTCGACGCGAGTTCGATCGTCTCGGGCGTCGGCGGATAGCGTTCGTCGCGCGGCAGCGGTTGCGGCGTCGGATGTTCGATCACGCTCGGCGACGGCCCGTAATGCAGCCAGTGCACTTCGACGCGCAACCATTCGGCAAGCGTTTCGAGTTTGTCCGACGTCGGGATCGTGCGGCCCGTCAACCATTTGTGCGCGGTTTGCGGCGAAACGGGATGCGTTCCGCGATGGCGCAGATTGAATCGGTTCGCCAGTTCCGTCGCGCCCGTGACCTTCTCCGGGCTGCGCCGTAGGGCAAATTTCAGGCGTTCCGAGAACGCGGCTTTTTCTTCGGATGTCGGCATGGGGAGATTGTGCAATTCCATCGCCGCGTCTCAGACAACCATATGAGATAAACGTATCTCGTTCGGACGAATCCCGGCCCTGATCAGTATGGGCGATGAAATTGAGGGACGCAGTGCCGAGCCCCTCCGGTACGCATACTCGTCCGAAATGGCCGGTGTGTGATGATGCCGGACTAATACTTGGCTTATCCCCGGCGGGATAAATTCGGGCGAGTCCGAATCCGGCGCCGCGGCCGGTGGCGGGCGAGCCGGCACGCTACAATGCCGGCGTTCCGATGCCCGAACTGTTGTGCGGGCGCGCCATTGACTCGCTGCTTACCCGATTTCTCCGATTCCCATGCTCGCTACCGATTCCGATCCGATCGTCGCCATTGCCACTGCTGCCGGCCGGGGCGGCATCGGGGTCGTCCGCGTATCGTTCGGGCGCGGCGGCGAGGCGGCCGCGCTGCCGCTGATCGACGCGTTGTGCGGACAGAAGCTCGCGCCGCGTCATGCGAGCTACGTGCCGTTCCTCGACGCGCACGGCGCGCCACTCGACCGCGGGATCGCGCTGTATTTCCCGGCGCCGTATTCATATACCGGCGAGCACGTGCTCGAACTGCAGGGGCATGGCGGGCCGATCGTGATGCAGTTGCTGCTGCAGCGCTGCCTGGATGCGGGGCGCGGCTTCGGGCTGCGGCTCGCGGAGCCGGGCGAGTTCACGCGGCGCGCGTTCCTGAACGACAAGCTCGACCTCGCGCAGGCCGAGGCCGTTGCCGACCTGATCGAGGCGAGCACCGAGGCGGCCGCGCGCTCGGCCGGGCGTTCGCTCGACGGCGCGTTCTCGCGGCAGATCCATGCGCTCGTCGACGACGTGATCACGCTGCGGATGCTGGTCGAGGCGACGCTCGATTTTCCGGAGGAGGAAATCGACTTCCTCGAAGCGGCCGACGCGCGCGGCAAGCTCGCGAAGATCCGTGCGCAGCTCGCGCACGTGCTCGGCGATGCGCGGCAGGGCGCGCTGTTGCGCGAAGGGCTGTCGGTCGTGCTCGCGGGGCAGCCGAACGTCGGCAAGTCGTCGCTGCTGAATGCGCTGGCGGGCGCCGAGCTGGCGATCGTCACGCCGATCGCCGGAACGACGCGCGACAAGGTCGCGCAGACGATCCAGGTCGAAGGGATTCCGCTGCACATCATCGATACGGCCGGGCTGCGCGAGACGGAGGACGAAGTCGAGCGGATCGGCATTGCGCGCACGTGGAGCGAGATCGAGCGCGCGGATGTCGTGCTGCATCTGCTCGATTCGCGCACGGGGATGACGCCGGACGACGGGACGATCGCGGCGCGGTTTCCGGCCGGCGTGCCGGTGGTGCGCGTGCTGAACAAGACGGACCTGACCGGCGTGCCGGCGTGCGTCGAGCATCCGGCGGCGGAAGGTGACCTGACCGAGATCCATCTGTCGGCCAAGCGCGGCGACGGGATCGACATGCTGCGCGCGGAGCTGCTGCGGATCGCCGGATGGCAGGCGGGGGCCGAGGGCGTTTATCTGGCGCGCGAGCGGCATTTGATCGCGCTGCGGGCTGCGCAGGCGCATCTTGCGCAGGCGGCCGATCATGCGGAGCAGCGCGCGCAGTCGCTCGATCTGTTTGCGGAAGAGCTTCGGCTCGCGCAGGAGCAGCTCAATTCGATTACCGGGGAGTTCACTTCCGATGACCTGCTGGGGGTGATTTTCAGCAGGTTTTGTATCGGGAAATAAAAGGCCGAATTGTTTTTGAAACTAAAAAACACCCGAGCGGCGATTCCTTGTGCCGATTGCGAAGAATGCTTCTGTGTGTCGACACTAAAAATATACGGTTTATGACATTTGCCGATGCAATCTGTTGATTGCTCTATTTTTCGTCATCCTTCATCAGACAACAATCGATGTCTTCGGCTACCCGGCATCCGCGTGATGTACCCGGTATTCCTTGACGGGCAATACCCGTCGGACGGGCGACGGCGAAGCTGATTTTTCGACGACGCAAATTTTTCTCAATGTATGTATCGGATGATGCGAAATATGCATTAGTTTGAAGTGTCGATTTATTGAGATATCCGGTGCGAAATGGACAAATTTCGTGGGCGCTCTTGCGATATTGAATCGATACTGGAATCCTCAAATGACGCCATTCGTCTCGGAGTGGCGGGAGTGCTCAACTTTGGCGAGTTCTACTTTGAGGAAAGCATGTTCGATCATAACCACTACGTTCCAGTATTGAAATGGCGTCAAGGGGAATACCTTGCGCTGTCCAGATTGACGCCGACCGTCATGGATTGGGTGACACCGTTGTTCGAGGTACCGACGGAGGCTTGGGATTTTGAAGCTGAAGCGCCCGCCAAGAGCCTCGATGAGCACTTGAGCAAGTTTGGCGTGCGACTCAAACAAAAATGGGACACGCGACGTTGTTTTGTCGATTCGCCTTTTATCGACGGCGACGCATGTGTCGAGAGCGGCGCGCATCACCTGGCCCATATCTTCGACCTCGCGCGGGCCGCTGGAGCCATGCCCGTGCCGGTGTTTGGATTGGGGCGTTCCGAAGCCTACATGGCTGCAGTAACGGCGATTGTCGATCGCGATGGGCGGGGAGCTTGCCTTCGGCTGACACCGGACGACTTCGGCATTTCGATGCGTGCGGAAGTGAATACGTTGCTGGACGGGATCGGAATAAGAGAAGGCGCGTGCGATCTCGTACTCGATTGCGCGGCCGACATCGCAACCAGCCCGAAGATGCAGGCATTGGTGTGGAAAGGGTTGCTCGACGAGTTACCCAAGCTCGACGATTGGCGGTCCGTCACGATTGCCGGGACGTCGTTCCCGCAGACGTTGCCGTCGGCGTCTTATCGGCCGTCGGGCCTGATCAAGCGTCACGATTGGCTTGGCTACAAATCGCTTGTCGGAATGCTGCCTGCCGGCACGCGTGTGCCGACTTTCGGCGACTACGCCGTGGCGCATCCGGAGACCGAGCTCATCGATCCGCGCATGCTCGATCCGAATGCAAGGGTGAAGTACACCATCGACGATGAGTGGTTCATCGCGATGGGCGTGCAGGTCAAGAAACATGGGCGCGCACAGTACGCCGACATTTGCAGGAGCATCGTATCCGCCAAGCCGCCGATCTTCATGGGCGGCGCTTATTCACACGGTGATCAATTCATCGAGGACTGCGCGAGCGGCACTGGAAGTACCGGCGGTGCGTCAACCTGGCCGATGGTGGGGAGCAACCATCATGTCACGAAGGTTGTGAGGGACGTCGCCACCTTGTTCGGCGTTTCAACGCTTCCCTGACCTGCGCGCGAAGCGACGAAGGGGAAAGGTGTTGCGTGAGTAGCGTATACAGCGCTTGCCTGCTGCCGCGCAGCGCCTTCTTGTCGGTTTCGAGGGCTTCCAGAATAGCCAGCGCTTCGTCACGCCACAAAAGGTGGGCGACATGGAAGGGGGAGATGTCGGGGTTCATCGACGCGGCGCGCTCGGTCTCGATGTGAACCGCTCCGCGAGGACCGACATGCGATACCTTGATGCCCCACCACGGAGGAAGCAGATTCGCCGCTTCGACGAAGTGCCGTTCGCTCACGACAAGCGTCGCCTTGTCGAGCGCTCGCGAGTAGGCGTCGATCTGCAGCGGAAGACGGTGCAGTGTGTCGGTGTCACTTTTGAGCTCATACCCGTGAATGACGCCATTGATCACCGCGATATCGACCCTGCATGCACCGTGCTCAAGCCCAAGCTCTTCTACGACGAGCACGTTGGGGTTCGACAGCGGCTCTGCAAGGACCTTTTTCATGACGGCGGTTCGAACGTCGCGATCGCGTGTTGCGATACGAGGCGTTTGATTGCCGTTTGAAAATTTCGCCACGGTGAAGGGCCCTTGAATCGGTATGCAGCGGGGCATGTTAACACAGGCGGAAGGGGCTTTTATCCCCGCTGTCGTCAGGCAGATCCTGCGTCGGGTCTCAAGCCTCACGATGAACCTGGGTGCCCGTCGATACGAGTCCGGACATTCAATCCCAATGACGATGATGATGGTAATACCCGCCGTCCCCGTAATACCCACCACCGTCAGGCACCACGATACAGCCGCTCAACAACACGGCGACGCCGGCAATCAGCAAAAGGGTCTTCTTCATCGCGTTCACCTGCTCGGGTTCGATATGGAACCCAGCATAGCGAGCGCCCACAACACCGGCTGTAAGCGTTGGTATCCCGGTCACGCAATCCGTAACGGCGGATTATTCCGGTCACAATGACCGTAACAATTAGCCAAACAGCAGACGTTTTCAGGCGACGACGACCCGGTTTCGCCCCATATCCTTCGCCCGGTACAGCGCGGCATCGGCGGCTTCGATCAACGCGTCGGGTGTCGACAGATCATCGGCCGCCACGGTCGCGCAGCCGACGCTGACGCTCACGCGTCCGGCCGGCGAATCGGGCATCGCGAGGTCGAGCCGCAGCACGGCTTCGCGCGCTTCGTCGGCCACCACCCGCGCACCGCGCGCGCCGGTGTTCGGCAGCACGATCGCGAATTCCTCCCCGCCGTAGCGCGCGACGATATCGGCCGGCCGCCGTACGGCGCCGGCCAGTGCGTTCGCGACGGCGATCAGGCACGCATCGCCCTTCACGTGACCGAACGCGTCGTTGTACGCCTTGAAGTGATCGACGTCGACCATCAGCAGCGACAGCGGTTCGCCCTGCCGTCGCGCCTGCAGGAACAGCGCGTGGAAATGGTCGTTGAAGTGGCTGCGGTTGAACGCGCCCGTGAGCCCGTCGCGCGCGGAAGAACGGATCAGCGTCGCATGCGCTTCGAACAACTGCTGATACAGCATCGTCACTTCCCACGCGAGCACGCACACGAGCACGCCGGGCGTGAACATGCTGAACACGCGCGCGACATACCAGCCGACCGTGAAGCGGTTCGTGGTCAGCAGGTTCAGCGTCGTGTCGGTCAGGCACGCGAGCACCGCGATCGCGAGCCACAGGTCGAGCGTCGTGCGCAGCCGGCCCGCGACGAGCACGGCCGCGAGCGCGAGCACGTTGAGGATCCATACGACGAGCGCGATGCCGTTGACGGGCAGCACGGCTGCGTCGCGAGGCGGATGGAACACGGGCGGCAGCGACACGTTCAGCGCGAGCGCGCACAGGAGTGCCGCCGCGACGGCCGGGCCGCCGACGAGCGCGATCGTCCAGCGGCGCGTCTCTTTCGCGCCGACCGGGGCGCGCGTGAGCCGCTCGCGTGCGAACAGCGCGGCCATCACGAAGCACGGAAAGCCGGCATGCCAGAAGATCCACATCCATGCGGCGCTCTGCGGGCGCGCGCCGAGCAGGCCGTGCGGCGTGAACACGCCGGGAAAGGTGAGCAGTTGCAGCGCGACGGCGAGCGCGGTGAACGCATAGGCGCCGCCGAGCGCACCGAGCACGGGCTGGCGCGTCACGGTGAACTGCGCGCCGAGGAAGAACGCCGCGATGCTCGCGGTCGTGAACACGGTGAGCGCGCACATCGGCATGAATGGCTCGACGGCCGGCAGCGCGACGTTCGCGTGCGGCGCGGCGATCCCGAGCGCAAGCAGGATGACGAGTGCCGTCAGCGCGCCGAACCACAGCTGACGTCGCGTCGTGTGCTGGATCAGGATGCCTTCCATGGATTCCCCCGGGCATGCGTGCTCGAGCGCCCGGTCTTGCGCCGGGCGGCACGCATCCGATCGCGGCGCGACCGGTGCGGTCCGATCCTATCCCGTTATTGGCATCCGCTCAAATGCCGAGCCCCGGGCCGAAGTTGCCGGCGACGCAGCGCGTGACGGCGTCGACGTCCGCGTAATCCTGTTCGGGCAGACCGTCGAGCATCGACAGCACTTCGTTACTGGCGCCGGCATCGCGTGCGGCATCGACGATCGCATCCTTGTTCGCCGGATAGCGGACGGCCGCCAGCACATCGGCGATCTGCAGGTCGATCGTTTCGTTCGGGATATCGTGCGGAGGAAGGGCGGGCTTGTCGTTCACGTCGGGGTCTCGCGGGTTGAGCGGGAATCGGATCGAAGCGCAAGAATCGTGCACCGCATGTTATCCGGCCCAGGGTGGCCCGGCCGACGCGTGCTGCGGATCGACGAGGATCGAAGTCAATGCCCGCGTCGCACGCGGCGCCACGGATGCTTCCAGTCGATGTGCGGTGCGTTCTCGTCGCGCGGATGCTGGCGGCGATGCTCCTGCCAGAGTTCGTCGGAAAAGAGCGCAGCCACGATGACCAGCGGCAGCACGAGGAAAATGCCGAGTATGACTTGCTCGATCACGATAGCCTCCTTGCGGTGGCAGGAACCCTTGCTCTCATTCTAGGCTCTGAACTGCGCCGGCGTTCAATTTCTTACGGTGCGCAACGGCGCCGAACGCGGCCGTGCCGCGCCGGCGTTCCGCACGTGCGCCGGCATCGAAAAGGACAATGAACATGCAACTCCAGAACGATACCCACACGCTCGCGCTGCGGCCGCTGGAGCGCCAGGACCTGCGCTTCGTCCACGAGCTGAACAACGACGCGAAGATCATGCGCTACTGGTTCGAGGAGCCGTACGAAACCTTCTCGGAACTGTCGCAACTGTACGACCGCCACGTGCACGACCAGCGCGAGCGCCGGTTCGTCGCGGTCGATACGCAAGACGAACTGGTCGGCCTCGTCGAGCTGATCGAGCTCGACTACATCCACCGTCGCGGCGAGTTCCAGATCATCATCGCGCCGCACTGCCAGGGGCGCGGCTACGCGGGCCAGGCGACGCGTCTCGCGGTCGAGTACGCGTTCAAGGTGCTGAACATGCGCAAGCTTTACCTGATCGTGGATACGTCGAACGCGGCGGCGATCCATGTGTACGAGAAATGCGGATTCCAGCACGAGGCCGAATTGAAGGAAGAATTTTTCGGGAATGGCGCGTATCACAACGCTTATCGGATGTGCATCTTCCAGCACGATTATTTCGCGCGTCAGCCAATCGGGCTGAATAAAGCAGGGTAAACACCACACTGGTAAAAGGCGCTTGCGACGGGGCTTCGCAGGCGCCGAACGGATGCGGGGAACTACGGATAAATACGGATGCGCTTATATCTGGCATTTTTCTTGTTTCAGGTAAAAGCGATTCCGCGCTGCGGTAAAGTCGAATCGTTTCGGATGACTTTATGTGCAACGCATCAAAATGATCCGGATAGCGAAATGGATTATCCAAACCGTTCAATCGTTGCATTGTAAATTTGCTGAAAGCCTTGCCGGGTAACGCTTTCCGCCCGGCGGCGCGGGCCGGCGCATCGTTCGGCAGCCCGTGCCGCCCGCGCGTGTCGCGCCAAAAGCGGGCTGCGCACGGGGTGCGACAATCCGCCGCTATTGCGGTCGCACAACAAATGTGCTTGCTATCGTTTGCCGGTCTTCTAAAGTGAAAAACGCGGGTTCACGATCACCTTTAAACACATAGCTAACCCAGCCTGGTGCCCGCAAGCCTGGAGACAGAACATGATGAAGCGTACCGGTGTCCTTTTTGCCCTTGTCGGCGCATTTTGCGCTATGTCGATTGCCCAGGCCGGCGGCGATTCGGCCGTCAAGCCGAAGCAGGAAATCCAGCTGACGAAGAACGCATGGGGCTGCCTGTCGAAAGACAATCTGGACTCCGTACTGAGTCACGAACGTGACGGCAAGTCGCAGGCGAAGCAGCAGTACTTCGACGACTTCCGCTGTCTTTCGGTGCCGGAAGGCCAGCGCTTCCGCGTGGTATCGGTCGAGCAGGGCGACGTGCAGTTCGTCAGCGCCGACAACAGCGACCAGCAAGGCCTCTGGACCGATTCGCGCTTCGTCAAGCAGTAACCGTCCACTCACCGCGCCGTCGCACGACGCGGAGCGCGCCGGCCCGTCGGGTCGGCGGCGCGAATCGAACACGGCCCGGCCCATGCCGGGCCGTTGTACTGTGGATCGCGCATGAAGCACGCCGGACGGCGCGCATTCGGTATCATCACGGCCCGACCGAACCGAATGCCCGCCCGGGCCGCATCCGCATGGCGCTGAAATCCACGATCTACAAAGCCGAACTGCAAATCGCCGACATGGATCGGCATTACTACGCCGATCACGCGCTGACGGTGGCGCGCCATCCGTCGGAAACCGACGATCGGATGATGGTGCGCATCGTCGCGTTCGCGCTGTTCGCGCACGAGCGACTCGAATTCTGCAAGGGGCTGTCGGACGTCGACGAGCCCGATCTGTGGCAGAAGGACCTGACGGGCGCGATCGACGTATGGATCGAGGCCGGCCAGCCGGACGAACGGCGCATCTCGAAGGCGGCCGGCCGTGCCGGGCAGGTCACGGTGATCGCCTACGGCGGCAAGACGTCGGAGATCTGGTGGCAGGGCGTGCGCAGCAAGGTCGAACGGCTGCGCAACGTGCAGGTGCTGTCGCTCGCCGATGGTGTCGCGGCTGCGCTCGGGCGACTCGCGGAGCGCACGATGCGCCTGCAGTGCACGGTGCAGGACGGCGCCGCATGGATCTCGAGCGCCGATCACGATCCGGTCGCGGTCGAGTGGACGGTACTGAAGGCGCGCGCCGACGCGTGACGGCCCGCGCGCCGGCCGCGTTCAGCCGAGCGCGGCCGGCGGCCCCTTGAATTCGACCATGTTCCCTTCGGGATCGAACAGGTAGATCGACGGCCCGTAGCCGCCTGCGCCGTAGCGTTGCGCCGGCGCTTCCGGCCGCGCGCCATGCGCGGCGAAATGGGCGATCAATGCGTCGGGATCGAACGGCTCGACGCGCAGGCACAGGTGGTCGAGGTTGCGCCCGGTGCCGGGCGGGCCGCTGTCGGGGCGGTCGATCGGGCCGCCGACCGCGAGCAGGTCGATCAGTGCATCGCCGGCGCGCAGCTGCACAAGGCCCAGGTCGGGCTGCTCCTTCTCCACATGGCAACCGACGGCGTCGCAGTAAAAACGTGTCATTGCCGCCATGTCGGTCACGCGCAGCACGATGTGATCGATTCCGCGGATGGTGGGCTTCATGGGCGGGCACTCCTTCGCAGTCGACGAGCATCGAGTGTAGACGCAACGCGCCTGCGCTGCCGGCCGGAGCGCGGCACAATCGACGGACGAAAAAAAGCCCGTTCACGCAGAGCGGAACGGGCTTAATCCATATCAGGAGGAGACATGGAGGAGACAGTTCCAACTATACACACGGCGATGGTGCGACGCAATATTCCGATTGCAAAAAAACGTCAGGACGACGATTTGTCGCATCCGCACTGCAGCAAAATGATGACGCGACGATGACGAAAGCCATGCGGGAGCGGCTGTCGCGCGCGTTTCGTCGGATTTATTTTTAGCGATGCGGCCCCGATTCATCGGTACGAATCACAGAGCAAGATTCAGGGCGCGACGGCATGTGCCGATGTCTAGAGTAGGCACCGTCTACACTAGAGAGTGCGAGGTTCAAATGAAAACCGCCTATCCGACCGACGAGGCCCGCTGGGCCGCCGTGACCGAACGCGATCCGCATGCGGATGGCGCGTTCTTCTATGCCGTCAGCACGACCGGCGTGTTCTGCCGGCCGACCTGCGCGTCGCGCCAGCCGCGCCGCGAGAACGTGTCCTTTTTCGCCGATCCGGCGGCCGCGCGCGCGGCCGGCTTCCGGCCCTGCAAGCGTTGCCAGCCGGAAGGGCTGCCGCGCGAGCTGGAAATCGTCAATCGCGCGTGCGCGGTGCTCGACGCGCACGCCGAGCGGCTCACGCTGCAGCAGTTGAGCGATGCCGTGCACGTGAGCCCGTTCCACCTGCAGCGGCTCTTCAAGCGCGTGGTCGGCGTGTCGCCGCGGCAGTACCAGGCCGCGCAGCGCGGCGCTGCGCTGCGGCAGGCGCTGCAAAGCGGGCAGCCGGTCACGCAGGCGGCCGTCGACGCGGGTTTCAATTCGCCGTCGCGGCTCTATGCGTCGGTGCCGCGCGAATTGGGGATGGCGCCGTCGTCCTTCCGCCGCCAGGGCGCGGGCTTGCGGATCGACTATGCGACCGCGCCGACGTCGCTCGGCACTGTGCTCGTCGCCGCCACCGAACAGGGCATCTGCCGGATCGCGTTCGGCGACGACGCGGCGTCGCTCGTCGGCGAGCTGAAGGCGGCGTTCGCGCGGGCCGAACTGGTCGAATCGCCGGCCCGGCTCGCGCCGTTCGTCACGCAGATCCGCGCGTACCTCGACGGCACGCGGCACGCATTCGACCTGCCGCTCGACATCGCGCCGACCGCGTTCCAGCAGCGCGTGTGGGAAGCGCTGACGCACATCCCGTACGGCGAAACGCGCAGCTATTCGGAGATCGCCGAGGCGCTCGGCTCGCCGCGCGCGGTGCGGGCGGTCGCGTCCGCGTGCGCGTCGAATCCGGTCGCGCTCGCGATCCCGTGCCACCGCGTCGTGCAAAAGGGCGGTGCGCTCGCCGGCTATCGCTGGGGCGTGCGCCGCAAGGCGACGCTGCTCGCGGCCGAGGCGCGTCATATCCACGACAACGATGAAGCCGAAGCCGAGACGGAGGGCAGTGCGGTTTGAGTATCGAGACGACGACGATCAAGTCCCTCGCGAACGGCGGCCCAGTGCCGCCGTCCGCGCAGATGGAACTGCGCTACAAGGCGCCGTACGACTGGGCGCGCGTGCTGCGCTTCTTCAGCGGGCGCGCGATTCCGGGCGTCGAGCAGGTCGCCGACGGCGTGTATCGCCGCATCGTCGACCTGCACGGCATTGCAGGCCGGCTCACCGTCGCGAAACACCCGCGCAAGCATTGCCTGATCGCGACCGTCGAAGGGGCGCTCGCGCGTCACGTCGACGATGCATTCGCCGCACGCGTCGCGACGATGTTCGACCTCGGCGCCGATCCGGCCGCGATCGGCGGCGGGCTCGCGCGCGACCCTTGGTTCGCGCCGCTCGTCGAGGCCGCGCCGGGGCTGCGCGTGCCGGGCGCGTGGTCGGGGTTCGAGCTGGCCGTGCGCGCGATCGTCGGCCAGCAGGTGAGCGTGAAGGCCGCGACGACGATCGTCGGCCGGCTCGTCGAACGGGCCGGCGAACGCGTGATTCATGAAGACGACGGCGCGCCCGCGTGGCGTTTCCCGACACCCGACGCGCTGGCCGCGTGCGATCTCGACAAGATCGGGATGCCCGGCAAGCGCGTGGCGGCGCTGACCGGCGTGGCGCGCGCGGTGGCGGCGGGCGACGTGCCGGTCGACCGCGCGCATGCCGATCTCGCGACGCTGCGCAGCGCATGGCTCGAGCTGCCCGGCATCGGCCCGTGGACCGTCGAATACATTGCGATGCGCGCGTGGCGCGACCCGGACGCGTGGCCGGCATCCGATCTCGTGCTGATGCAGTCGATCGCCGCGCGCGACCCGGCGCTCGACCGGCTCACCAGCCAGAAGCGCCGCACCGAAGGCTGGCGGCCGTGGCGTGCGTATGCGGCGCTGCATCTGTGGAACGAAGTGGCCGACCGGGCGGGCGGCGCGCGCGGCGGGTAAGCGCGGCGGCCCGCCACCGGGCGCGACCGCAACGCGGCCGGGTTGCAACCCGTTGCGCACACGGCGTCGGCATGCGGCAAGCGCCGGCGTGACGCGGCGGGTCATGGCGAGTTCGCGCGTCCGGCGTCGGCCGGACGTCGCGCGTGCGATGCGTGCGTACGCGTCGTTTCGCGATCCAATCGCCGACAAGGTTGCACTTGCCGCCGCTCGTTCGCCGTTCGCGTTCCGTCCGACGAATGGCGCTGGCCGGCGTGCCGATCGGCATCGTCCGGAACCGGCGATACCGGCCGGGACGGCCGCGCCCGGCCCGTCCGACGGCCCGCTCAGGCCCGCGCGCCGTGCCCGAGGCCACCTCAAGCGCGGGTTCCGGCGAGATGTTAAAGTGCCCGCTACCAACGAAGCGACCAACAATCCAGCCGGCCGCGCGCGGCGTTCTGCGCGCGGCCGTCACGCACTTGCGTCTCCATGTCGAACACCATGACTCACCGCCAGTCCGAACTGCTGCTGAATCGCCTCGACGCGCTGAGCTCGGGCCCGACGCGGCAGCATCTGCCCGACGGCCTGCGCGGCATCGAAAAGGAAAGCCTGCGCGTGACGCGCGACGGGATGATCGCGTTCACGCCGCATCCGCGCGCGCTCGGTTCGGCGCTCACGCATCCGGCGCTGACGACCGACTATTCCGAAGCGCTGATCGAACTGATCACGCCCGCGGAGCGCGACGCCGCGCTCACGCTCGAACGCCTCGACGATCTGCATCGCTACGTCTATGCATCGCTCGGCGACGAGATGCTGTGGAGCGACTCGATGCCCGGCCTGCTGCCGGCCGACGATCAGATCCCGATCGCCGACTACGGCACGTCGAACATCGGCCGCCTGAAGACGGTGTACCGGCGCGGCCTCGCGTATCGCTACGGCCGCACGATGCAATGCATCGCCGGCATCCACTACAACTACTCGCTGCACGAGGAAGTGTGGCGGCGCCTGCATGCGGAAGAAGGATCGACGGCGACGCTCGTCGATTACCAGTCGGAACGCTATCTCGCGCTGATCCGCAACTTCCGCCGCCGCAGCTGGCTGCTGATGTACCTGTTCGGCGCGTCGCCCGTGCTCGACACGAAGTTCCTGCGCGGCAAGCCGCACAAGCTCGACACGTTCGACGCCGATACGCTGTACCGGCCGTATGCGACCAGCCTGCGGATGAGCGATCTCGGCTACTCGAACACGACGGCCCAGGCCGCGCTGCACGTCGACTACAACACGCTGCCCGGCTATCTCGACGCGCTGTCGAAGGCCGTCAGCGAGCCGTATCCGGCGTACGAGGCGATCGGCACGCATCGCGACGGCGAGTGGATCCAGATCAACACGAACGTGCTGCAGATCGAGAACGAGTTCTACTCGACGATCCGGCCGAAGCGCGTCACGTATTCGGGCGAGCGGCCGCTGCATGCGCTCGCGTCGCGCGGCGTGCAGTACATCGAGGTGCGCTGTCTCGACATCGATCCGTTCGAACCGACCGGCATCGCACTGGAGACCGCGCGCTTCCTCGACGCGTTCCTGCTCGCCTGCGCGCTCGACGAAAGCGCGCCGCTCGACTGCGACGCGTACAAGGAAGCGAACGCGAACTTCGGCAGCGTGACGCTGGATGGCCGCAAGCCGGGGCTCACGCTGATGCGCGACGGCCAGCCGGTCGCGCTGCAGGCGTGGGCGGACGCGCTGATGGCCGATATCGACATCGTCGGCCGCCGTCTCGACGACATTCGCGGCGGCGACGAGCATGCGCGCGCGATTGCCGCGCAACGCGAGAAGCTCGCCGACCCGGAGCGCACGCCGTCCGCGCGCGTGCTGCGCACGATGCGCGAGAACGGTCAGTCGTTCCTCGCCTTCGCGCTCGCTCAAAGCGAAGCGCATGCCGCGCATTTCCGCGCGCACCCGCCTTCGGCCGAGATGCTGCGCACCGAGCAGGCGCTCGCCGCGAAGTCGCTGGCCGAGCAGGCCGAGCTTGAAGCGAAGGAGGCCGGATCGTTCGACGCGTTCGTCGCCGCCTATCGCGCCTATACGCTGAACCGCTTCAGCGTGTGACGATCGCGCATGCGGCCGGCGCACGGTGCGCCGCGCCGCGATGCGATTGCAATCCGGTTCCGTCGACGATCAGTGATGGGCGTACGTGCCGCGATCGGCCGCGTGCGGCAGCGCCGGCTTCGCCGATTCCGCGTGGGCCTGGCCATCGCTGCCGTAACCGGCAGCGTCGCCCTCGCCCTCGCCGCGCGCCTGCGCCGCACGTTGCATGACCGCCTGCATGTTCCGCGGAAAGTCGGGACTGCTTGCGAGGCGCGTCCGGTAGCCGGCGGCCTGCAGTTCCGCGAGTTCCTGGCGGACTTGCGCGCGCGTGAGCGTCGACGCGGCTTGCGCGTGAGCGGCGAACGCTGCGCCGATCAGCACGAGCGCGCATGCCGCGTGTTTCATTTTCATCATCGTGTGTGCTCCGTGGGGTTCCGGTGCCGCGCCATCGTCGGCGCGGCCGGAAACGATGCAGCCAGTCTAGGCTTCGGACGCCAAACGAAACATCCTCGCGGCTGGCAGTCACCTTTTCCGGTCGCGCAACATTGCGCGGGTACCGGCATCGCGCGGCCACGCTCGAGCCGGCCGCGACGGGTTTTCTGTCGAACGCGACAGCGGCACGCCATCTGCCGGCCATCGTGCGGCGGCGGATCCGCATCGACTCGCCCGCATCGGGCTTCTCCCCCCTTGTACAAGCGCGTCGCGCCTCCTAACCTCTTTTAAGCGACCGATCGGTTGGCCGCGCAACGTCGTTGCGTGCGCAAGCGCCCGATCGTAGTCGCGACTGCAGGACATCGACTTGTACCGAGCCCGGCGCATCGACATGCGAACCCGGGCCGGCCGCACAAGGCATGGGACCCGAGTACGCGCTGAAGCGCCAACTCGGGTCGACATCTGGAGACACGATGAATCCCACCGACGCCCTACCGCCCGGCATCGTCTTCGCGCAACCGTTGACGCCGGTCGCCCACTCGCTGCTCCTGTCGTTCCTCGTCGCGACGATCCCGATCGCGGTCGCGCTGGTCGCGCTCGGCGTGCTGCGCCGCCCCGCGTGGCAGGCGTCGCTCGCCGGGCTCGTCGCGGGCCTCGCGGTCGCGATCGGCGCGTGGGGGATGCCGGCCGGGCTCGCGTTCAACGCGGTCGGCGCCGGCATGGCGCTCGCGGTCGTGCCGGTGATGTGGATCGTCTTCAACGCGCTGTTGCTGTACAACATCGCGGTGAAGTCCGGCCGCTTCGACCAGTTCCGGCAGTGGATGCTCGACAACCTGCCCGACGATCGCCGCCTCGTGCTGCTCGTCGTCGCGTTCTCGTTCGGCTGTCTGCTCGAAGGGATCTCCGGGTTCGGCACGCCGGTCGCGATCACGAGCGCGCTGCTGATCGCGCTCGGCTTTCCCGCGCTCGAAGCGCTCACCTATACGCTGCTGTTCAACACGGCGCCGGTCGCGTTCGGCGCGCTCGGCGTGCCGATCACCGTGCTCGGTGCGGTCACGTCGCTGCCGCCCGCGACGCTCGCGCAGATGGTCGGCCGCCAGTTGCCGTTCTTCGCGCTGCTGCTGCCGTTCTACGTGGTCGGCGCATACGGCGGCTTGCGCTCGATCGCGAAGCTGTGGCCCGCGCTGCTCGTGTCCGGCGGCAGCTTCGCGATCGCGCAGTTCGTCACGTCGAACTTCCTCGGCTACCAGCTCACCGACGTGCTGTCGTCGCTCTCGTCGCTGATCGTGACGATCGGCTTCCTGCAGTTGTGGAAGCCGCAGCCCGATCCGCAATATGCGCTCGCGCGCAGCGTGCCGGCCGCGGCCGGCGCCGCGCGCGCGGGCTTCGGCGGCTGGTTGCCGTGGCTCGTCGTGTCGGTGGTCGTGATCGTCTGGGTGCACGCGAACATCGCGGCGATCGGCGACGTGAAGATCAAGTGGCCGGGGCTGCACAACGCCGTGTACGTGTCGCTGTACCACAAGCCGTATGCGGCGATCTGGGATTTCCAGCCGCTCGGCACGGGCACCGCGATCCTCGTGTCGGCGATCGTCACGGCCGCGCTGACGCGCACCGGCCCCGGCGCGTTTGTCGAATGCGTGGTGAAGACGTGGCGCCAGACGTGGATCGCGATCGTCACGGTGATGATGATCGTCGGGCTCGCGTACCTGCTGAACTACTCGGGCATCAGCTACACGCTCGGTACCGGCGTCGCGTCGACGGGCGCGCTGTTCCCGCTGGTGTCCGCATCGCTCGGCTGGATCGCCGTGTTCCTGTCCGGCAGCGACACGTCGGGCAACGCGCTGTTCGGCAACCTGCAGGTCGTCGCCGCCCGGCAGCTCGGCCTCGATCCGGTGCTGATGGCCGCGACCAACTCGTCGGGCGGCGTGATGGGCAAGATGATCTCGCCGCAGAACATCGCGACGGGCGTGTCGACGACGGACCTGAAAGGGCAGGAGGGCGTCGTGTTCGCGCGCACCTTCTGGCACAGCGTGATCCTCACGCTGTTGCTCGGCGTGCTGGTGTTCCTGCAGCAGCACGTGCTGACCTGGATGATTCCGGCGCTGCCGAAGTGACGCGCGGCGCCACGACAGAAGGAAGGCACGAGGAAAGCAACGAGGGAAGGCGCGGGAAAAGCGCCACGTAGTGTGCGGAAGCGGCGAACGCGCGGCGGCTCAGCGCGCGTTCGCCCGCCGCGTCGTTCGTCCGGGTTCAACCGCATCGACCGCGCCGGCGGCTTCGCCATCGTCCGGCAGGATGCACGCGAGGAACGCGTCGATCGCGGGGCTCTGGCGGCGCGCTTTCAGGTAGTACACGTATTCGTCGATCGTCGTATCGACGCCACGCAGCGCGATCACGCGCAGGTCGGGATGGCGCTCGGCCTCGCCGCGCGGAAACAGGCTGCCGCCGACCCCATGCAGGATCGCCTCGCGAATCGCTTCGCGGCTGCCGATCTCGGCGACCGAGGCGGCCGCGACGCCGGCCGCTGCGAGGATCGTCTCCGTGCAGCGGCGCGTGACCGAACCTTCCTCGCGGATCAGCAGCCGCACGTCGGCGAGTTGCGCCGGGTCGACCGAATCGAACCGCGCGAGCGGATGACGGCGGTGCACGACGAGCACCAGCGGATCGGTCGAGATCACCTTGCGTTCGAGGCCGTCGGCGTCGTTGCGCTGCGACGAGACCGCGAGATCGATGCGGAACTCCTGCAGCGCCTGCAGGATTTCCTCGGAGTTGCCGATCCGGCACGTCAGCGCGATCGACGGATGCGCGCTCGAGAAGCGGCCGATCGCATCCATGATGTAGTACGGGCCCGTCGCGCCGATCCGCAGGTGGCCTTCGAACAGGCCGCCGACGTTGCGCAGCATGATGTCGGCCTGCGCCTCGAGCGCGATCATCTTCTCGACGAGCGGCAGCAGCTCGATGCCCGTCTCGGTCACTTCGAGCTTGCGGCCGCTGCGGTAGAACAGCTCGACGCCGTACAACTGCTCGACCTGCCGGATCTGCGCGGCAATCGTCGGCTGGCTCACGCCGAGGTGGCGCGCGGCGCGCGTGATGCTGCCCTGCCGGACGGTCGCGTGGAACGCCTTCAGCTGATCGAACACGTGTCGGCTTCTCCCCCCTCTTCATCGCGCGTCAGCGTAGCGCGTGCATGTGTCGGCCGCATGAAAGGCGCGGCGTGCGCGGCTTCGAAAAAAAGCTGGGGGTGAGCGCAAGAAACCTGCGGGAACCGGTCACGGCCGGGACATGCCGGTGCGGGGTAATAACGGCGACGCAGATCGCCGGCCCCGCTCGCCCGGCGCCCCCACTCCCCCGACCACAAGGCTCTCTTCATGTCCTCGAACAATCGACGCGATTTCCTGCGCCTCGCCGCGCAGTCGGCCGGCGCGATGGCCGCCTATGCGGGCTTCCCGCCCGCGATCCGCAATGCGCTGGCGATGCCGGCCGCCTATCGCACCGGCACGATCCGCGACGTCGAGCACGTCGTGATCTTCATGCAGGAAAACCGTTCGTTCGACCATTACTTCGGCGGGCTGCGCGGCGTGCGCGGCTTCGACGATCCGCGCCCGCACCTGCTGCCGAACGGCGCGCCGGTGTGGCAGCAACCGCCGGCGTCGGTGTTCACGAAGAACTACCATTCGCGCGGGCTCGATCCGTCGGCGCCGTACGTGCTGCCGTTCTATCTCGATCCGAAGCAGACGACCGAATTCCAGCCGGGCACGAACCATGGCTGGAGCAGCGGCCACCTGTCCTGGAACAACGGCCAGTGGGATCAGTGGGTGAACCAGAAGCAGGACGTGCTGACGATGGGCTACCTGAAGCGCCAGGATCTCACGTACCACTACGCGCTCGCCGATGCGTTCACGATCTGCGATTCGTACTTCTGCTCCGCGCACGCGGACACCGCGCCGAACCGCATCTACCTGTGGACCGGCACGGTCGACTCGCGCAACGTCTACGGCAGCGCGCCGAACGGCCCGGGCATCGGCGAGCGCAACGACGTGAACGGCTACACGTGGACGACCTACGCCGAACGCCTGGAGGACGCGAAGATCAGCTGGAAGGTGTACCAGGGCGGCACCGGCATCCCGGGCGACCCGACCGACAACTACACCGACAACTCGCTGATGTTCTTCAAGAAGTTCCAGGTGAAGGAGGGCGCGAGTGGCCCGCTGGTCGACAAGGGCGCGTCGAACCACACGCTCGCCGAACTGAAGGCCGACGTGCAGGCCAACCGCTTGCCGCAGGTGTCGTGGATCGTGTCGCCGTACAAGTACAGCGAGCACCCGCAGGCGTCGCCGACCGACGGCGCGTTCTACATCAACATGGTGCTCGAGGCGCTGACGTCGAACCCCGAGGTGTGGGCGAAGACGGTGTTCATCCTCAACTACGACGAGAACGACGGGCTGTTCGACCACGTCGTGCCGCCGGTGCCGCCGGTCACGAGCGGCGTGGGCGGCCAGGGCATCGTGTCGTCGAACCTGCTGTCGAACCTCGGCGACGAGCTGCTCGACCTGAACAAGTACCCGGGCGAGATGAGCCCGCTCGTGCCGGGCGCCGATCCGGGCGGCATCCAGCCGATCGGCCTCGGGCCGCGCGTGCCGCTGATCATCATCTCGCCGTGGACGAAGGGCGGCTGGGTCTGCTCGGAGACGTTCGACCATACGTCGGTGCTGCGTTTCCTCGAAGCGCGTTTCGGCGTGAAGGAGCCGAACATCAGCGCGTGGCGCCGGTCGATCTGCGGCGACCTCACGTCGGCGTTCGATTTCTCCGCGCGCCCCGACACGCGCACGGTGAGCTTCACGGTGCCGCAGCACATCGCGACGGCCGGCCAGGCGTACCAGGTGCCCGCGCAGCAGTCGATGCCGACGCAGGAACCCGGCACGCGTCCGGCGCGTGCGCTGCCGTACGAGCTGTTCGTGCACAGCCGCGTGGGCGTGCATGACGATACCGTGTCGCTCGACTTCGCGAACACCGGCGACGCCGGTGCCGCGTTCTACGTGTACGACCGGCGCAACCCGGCGACGCCGCCGCGCCGCTACGCAGTGTCCGCGCACGACCGCTTCGTCGATACGTGGAGCACGTCGGCCGCGCGCGGCGAGTACCATCTGGCCGCCTACGGCCCGAACGGCTATCTGTGCGAGTTCCAGGGCAACACGCGGCTCGCCGCGGACGGCCGCCACGCGAACCCCGAAGCGAAGATCGGCTACGACGTGCGCAACCGTCACGTGTATCTGCAACTGCGCAACAGCGGGCGCGCGACCTGCCGCGTGACGGTCGACAACGCGTACAGCCATGCGCCGGCGCGCACCTACACGCTTGAGCCGGGCGAGCGCGTCGAAGGGCACTTCGAGCTGTCGTCGAGCCACGGCTGGTACGATCTGACGATCACCGCGACCACGCTGCGCGGCGGCGACGACAAGGTCGTGCGCCGCTTCGCGGGCCACGTCGAGACGGGCCGGCCGAGCCACAGCGATCCGGGGCCGGTGAAGCGCACGGCCTGACGGCTGCGCCGGCGTCGCGCGAAGCGGGGCGGTTCCCCGCATCGCGCGAGCGCCGCGTGCCGGTTGCATGCCGGCTGGGGTCTGCCCACGTGCGGGCACGTGGGATTGGCTTTTGGAAACTGAAAACTGTTGACAATATGTCGGGGCGAGGGTATACAGGGATCATTCGCCGATATGGCGCCGTCGTTTTCACCCCCAGCCCGCTGCCCGACCATGACTGCCCCGAACGCGCTCAGCGCCATCGAACTCCTGCAAAGCCAGTCGCTCGCGATGATCGTCCAGGACATGCTCGAGCGCGCGATCGTCTCCGGTGAATACGCGCCGGGCGAGAAGCTCAACGAAGTCGAGATCGCGACCAGGCTGAACGTGTCGCGCGGCCCGGTGCGCGAAGCGTTCCGCGCGCTCGAGCAGGCCGGCCTGCTGCGCAACGAGAAGAACCGCGGCGTGACCGTGCGCGTCGTGCCGCTGCGCGAGGCCGAGGAGATCTACGAAGTGCGCGCGATGCTCGACGAATCGGTCGCGCGCGCGCTCGCGAAGCGTATCTCGCCCGAGACGCTGAAGGTGCTGAAGGGCATCATCCAGTCGATGAAGGACGCCGCGAAGGCGCACGACGTCACGCGCTACACCGAGCTGAACGTGCAGTTCCACGACGCGATGGTCGTCGGCGTCGGCAATACGCATCTCACCGATACCTACCGGCGGCTCGTGCGCCAGCTCGGCCTGCTGCGTCAGGCGGCGATCGAGGCCGAGGAGGATGCGATCGCCGTGTCGGCGGCCGAGCACGACAAGATCGTGCAGGCGCTCGCGGCCGGCGACGAGGAAAAGGCCGTCGCGCTCGTGCGCGAGCACGTCGCGCACGGCCTCGCGCGGATGCGCCGCACGCACGAGCAGGGGTTGCCTGCGGCGGGCAAGGCGGCGCGGGAGAAGGCCGGCGCATAAGCGCCGGCGACGGTCGCGCGGGCTGCCGCGCATCGGCAAAGGGACGCGTCGTCGCGTCCCTTTTTCGTTGCGCTTCAGTTCAGCCGGTCAACACATCGTCACGCCTTGTCGGCTTTCCCCGCCGCGCTCGCAAATTTCGCGAGCCACGTATCGACGACCGACGGCTGCCGGTTCTCGTCTTCCGCGCGTTCCTTGCGGCGAATCGCGTTGCGCACGACGTGCGCGCCGACGTAGCGGATCGGCTCCGGCGGAAAATGGCCGAGCGGGCCGCGTACGATCGGGCTGCGCGTCCACGCGTTGTCGAGGCCGAGCACGAGCGACGACAGGATCTGCCCGCCCATGTAGGTCGGCCCGACGCCGTTGCCCGAATAACCGAACCCGTAGAACACGTTCGGCGCGCCGTCGAGGCGGCCGAAGAACGGGAAGCCCGTGACCGAACGATCCGACGGCCCGTTCCAGCTCGCGGTGATCGGCACGTCCGCCAGCGACGGGAAGAACGCGCGCAGGCTCCGTGTGAGCTGCGCCTCGTACGGCGAGCGGCGGTCGAACACCGGCGCGATGCGGCTGCGCCACGAGAACGTGTTGCCGCCCTTGCCGAGCATCAGCCGCCCGTCGGCCGTCGTGCGGTAGTAGTAGACGAAGATCCGCGAATCGAGCACCGACACGCCGTCCACGAGCCCGGTCTGTTCCAGCAACGCCGGACATTTCTCGGTGATCACCATGTCGCTCGACACGACCGCGATCGTGCGTTCGAACTGCGGGAAGCGGCTCGCCATCCACGCATTGATCGCGAACACCAGCTTGCCGGCCGTGACGCTGCCCGACGGCGTGCGTACGACGGCCGGCTGGCCGGGCGTGAAGTCGAGCATCGGCGTGCGCTCGTAGATCCGGATGCCCATGTCGAGCGCAACGCGGCGCAGCCCGCGTACGAGCTTGCCGGGATGCACGGTCGCGGCGACCGGCGAGTAGACGCCGTCGAGATTGCGCGCGGAGCCCGAGCGGCGCGCGACTTCGGCGGGCGGCAGCGGCTCGTAGCTGTGGATGCCGCACGCGGCGAGCGCGTCGAGCACCGGCGCGAGCGTGCCGACCTGCGCGCGCGACGTCGCGGTGTACAACGTGCCGTCGAGCCGCAATTCGGCGTCGATGCCGTGCGCGCGGCAGAAATCGGCGATGTGCTGCACGGCCGCTTCCGACGCCTTCACGAGCCGGATCGCCTCGGCTTCGCCGAACAGACGCCGCAGCGTCAGGAATTTCGCGGACCAGGTGAGCAGGCAGCCGCCGTTGCGCCCGCTCGCGCCGGCGCCGCAGAGGTCGGCTTCGAGGATCGCGATGTCGAGCGCGGGGTGCTGCTGCTTCGCCTGGATCGCGCTCCAGAGTCCCGTGAAGCCGCCGCCGACGATGCACACGTCGGCCTGCGTCGCGCCTTGCAGCGCGGGGGCGAGATCGCCGTCGTTGAACAGCGCTTGTTCGATCCAGAAGGGGCGCATCGGAAGGCTCGTCGATAAGGTAAGGGGCCGCGCGACGCACGGCCGGGAAAAACGGGCGGCCGCATGCTCGTGCGCACGCGGCCGGGTGCCTCGCGTCACCTCGTCATGCCGCCGCTTCGGCCGATACGCGGCGCACGCCCATCGCTTTCAGCGAGTCGGCAATGGCCGCGACGGCGCCCGGAATCCCGGCTTCGCCGAAATGGCCGATGCAGCCGACGCGGAACGTCTCCACTTCGGTGAGCTTGCCCGGATACAGAATGTAGCCGCGCTTTTTGACCTCCTGATAAAACCGCTTGAAATCGTAGTTCGGATCGTCCGGCGCATGGAACGTGACGATGATCGGCGCCTGGATCGCCGGATCGAGGAATGGCCGGAAGCCGAGCGCGCGCATCCCGTCGATCAGCGCGCGAGTGTTGCGCTGGTAGCGGCCGCCGCGCGCGGCGAGCCCGCCTTCGTCGACGTATTGCGCGACGGCCGCGTCGAGCGCGGCGACCACGTGCGTCGGCGGCGTGAAGCGCCACTGCGTCGTGCGCTGCATGTAGACCCACTGGTCGTACAGGTCCATCGCGAGCGAATGGCTGTTGCCTTCGCTGCGTTCGAGCGCGCTGCGCTTCGCGATCACGAAGCCGAGCCCCGGCACGCCTTCGAGACACTTGCCGGATGCGGCGATCACCGCGTCGAACGGCGTCGTGCGCGCGTCGATGTCGATCGCGCCGAACGAGCTCATCGCATCGACGATCAGCGCCCGCCCGTGCTTCGCGACGGCCTGCGCGACGTCGTGCAACGGGTTCAGCACGCCGGCGCCGGTTTCGCAGTGGACGAGCGCGACGTGCGTGATGGTCGGATCGGCGGCGAGCGCGCGCTCGACGTCGATCGGATCGACACGGCGATCCTCGCGGTAGTCGATCGTCGTGAACGTGCGGCCGAGCACGCGGCAGATCTTCGCGATGCGCTGGCAGTACGCGCCGTTGTTCGGCACGAGCACGTGGCCGTCGCGCGGCACGAGCGTGCCGATCGCCGCCTCGACCGAGAACGTGCCGCTGCCTTGCAGCGGCACGCATTCGTGCGTGCCCTCGCCGTGCACGATCTGCAGCAGCCGTTCGCGCAGTCGCGCGGTGATCGCGTTGAAATCGCCGTCCCACGAGCCCCAGTCGCGCAGCATCGCATCGCGCGTGCGGGCGGAGGTCGTCAGAGGGCCGGGGGTGAGCAGGATGGGCTGGGCGGCGAGCGTCATGGTGTCTCCTTGATGAAGTCGGGACGTCACGGGAATGCGGCAGGAACTCAACGGCGATGCGGATGGCGCCACGCCTGCGTACGGCGCAGCAGGCGATGCGAGATGCACGCGAACAGCACGCATGCGAACGACGAGGTCGCGAGCACGAGCGTGGCCATCGCGGCGGCCGGACCCATCTGGCCCGCGTCGTCGAGGTTCAGGATCGCGACCGATGCGGGCTGCGTGTCCGGCGAGTACAGGAACGCGACGGCCGACACCGTCGTCATCCCGTTGACGAACAGATAGCGCGCGATCAGCAGGATCGCGGGCAGGCACACGGGCACCGTCACGCGCAGGAAGGTCTTGTAGAACGGCACCTTCAGCGACGCGGATACGGCCTCGAACTCGCCGTCGATCTGCCTGAGCGCGGTGACGGCGGTGAGGTGGCTGGACGCGTAGTAGTGGACGACCGTGACGATCGCGAGCAGCCACAGCGATCCGTACAGCCCGTTCAGCGGATTGCCGGGCGCGTTGAACAGGAAGATGTAGCTGATGCCGAGCACGAGCCCCGGCACGCCCATCGGCAAGATCGCGCACAGGCTGATGAAGCCGCGCAGCCAGCGCGCGCCGCGGGTCTTCTCGATCAGGTAGGCACCCCCGAACACGACGATCGTGCCGCCGAGCGCCACCGTCGCGGCCATCCGCAAGCTGTTCTTGTACGCGTCGAAGATGCCGGCCGCGATCAATCCCATCCGGTAGTGCTGCAGCCCGAGACTCATCTGGTACGGCCAGAACTTCACGAACGACGCAAACACCGAGATGCCGACCACCGCGATGAAGAATGCGCACACGAGCGCGCAGTACGCGAGCATCGCGGCGTCGAAGCCGCGCGACGGCTTCGGCTGGTACGGCGTCGAGCGCGCGCCGAGCTGCGACTGCTGGCGACGGCGGACGAAGAAGTCGATGCCGAACGCGACGAGCGCCGGGCACAGCAGCATCAGGCTCACCACCGCGCTGCGGTTGAAGTCCTGCAACCCGATGATCAGCTTGTAGATGTCGGTCGACAGCACGTTGTACGAGCCGCCGATCACGACCGGCACGCCGAAGTCGTTGATGCACATCGTGAACGCGACCATCGTCGCGCTGATCAGCCCGTACTTCGCGCCGGGCAGCGTGATCGTGAAGAACTTGCGCAGGCGGCGCGTGCCCATCGCGTCGGCGGCCTCGTAGAGCCGACCGTCGGCGAGCGACAGCGCGGTGACGAGGATCATCAGCACGTGCGGGAACGATGCGTACACCATGCTCAGCACGATGCCCGGCAGCCCGTAGATCGAATGGCCGTGCAGCAGCGGCTTGAGCAGCCCCGCGTTGCCGAACCAGTAGATGAACGACACGGCCGACAGCAGCGTCGGCGCGAGCAGCGGCAGCAGCGCGATCGTGCGCGCGGCGTTCTTCAGCGGCATGCACGAGCGCGTGAGCGCATACGCGAACGTGAACGCCATCGGCACGACGATCGCCGTGACGAGCGCGCCGACCGTCAGCGAATGCAGCATCGAGCGCAGCACGCCGCTGTCCTCCAGATACTCGACGAAGTTGTGCGCGCCGACGAAGCGGCCGTCGGCGTCGACGAAGCATTTCTGCACGACGAGCGCGAGCGGCAGCAGCAGGAACAGCGACATCAGCGCGGCTATCGCGACGAGCGCGAGCTGGGCGATGCGGTCGTGCCAGTGCGTGATCTGTCGCACCTCGGCGGGGGCGGACGCGCCGCGGCGGCGCTCGGTCAGGACGGTGCTCATTGCAGTCGCTCCTTCGCGCACGGGAACATGCGGACATGCTCGCGATCGAGCGCGAGGTCGATGCGCGCGCCGGCCTGCACGCCGGTGCGGTCGACGTCGCGATACGACAGGTCGGCGACAATCTCCTGGCCGTCGAGCCCGTCGATCCGGAAGCTCACGCGGCAGAACGCGCCGAGGAATTCGAGCTTCTCGACGCAGCCGGCCAGCACGTTGTCGGCCGTCTCGCCCGGCACGCGGATGCGCAGGTCCTCGGGCCGCACGTAGACCGATACCGCCGCGCCCTGCGCGGGGCGGGCCGCACCATGGCGGCAATCGAGGCCGACCGCGCCCGCGCGCAGCGTGCCGTCCTGCGCGACTTCGGCGGGAATCGTGTTGACGCGGCCGATGAAATCCGCGACGAACGGCGATGCCGGCTGCCGGTAGATTTCGAGCGGGGTGCCGATCTGTTCGATTACGCCGTGGTTCATCACGACGATGCGATCGGCCATCGACAGCGCTTCTTCCTGGTCGTGCGTGACCATGATCGTCGTCACGCCGAGCCGCTGCTGCAGCGCGCGAATTTCCTGGCGCAGCCGCACGCGCACGCGCGCGTCGAGCGCGGACAGCGGCTCGTCGAGCAGCAGCAGGCCCGGCGACGTCGCGAGCGCGCGCGCCAGCGCGATGCGCTGCTGCTGGCCGCCGGACAACTGGCCCGGATGCTTGCGATGGCTGTCGGGCAGGCCGACCAGCGCGAGCAGCGTGTGCACGCGCTCGTGGATCGCGTCGCGCTTCATCTTGCGGTTCACGAGCCCGTACGCGACGTTGTCGTACACGGTGAGGTTCGGGAACAGCGCATACGACTGGAACACGATCCCGTAGTCGCGCAGTTGCGGCGGCAGCCGCGAGATGTCGCGACCGTCCTGCATGATGTGGCCGGCGTTCTGCGTCTCGAGCCCCGCGATGATCCGCAGCAGCGTGGTCTTCCCGCAGCCGGACGGCCCGAGGAAGCAGATCATCTCGCCCTTCATCACGTTCAGGTCGATGTCGGTGAGGACCTGCGTGTCGTTGTACCGCTTCTCGATGCGTTCTACGCTCAGATAAGGTGCCATGCGCGCCTCCATGGAGGGGCGGCCCGGGGGCCGGGTTCGACGACGGAAAGGGTGACGCGGGGCGGCGCGCGGCGCGACCCCGCCGCGGGCAGCGTCATTGCTGCGCTTTCGCCCCGTAACGCTTCTGCCACGTATCGAGGATCGACTGGCGGTTCTTCGCCGACCACACGAAGTCGTTCTTCACGAGCAGGTCCGGGTAGTTGTCGGGGATGCCGGCCAGCTTTCGCGCCACGCCCGGATACGCGACGATCGCCCACCAGCGCGCGGTGATCTGGTTCGCTTCCTTGCTCGCCATGAAATCGGCGAGCTTCTTCGCGGCGTCGGGCTGTTTCGTCGTTTTCATGATCGCCGTGCCTTCCATGTCCCAGCCGAGCCCTTCCTTCGGGAACACGAGATCGATCGGCGCGCCCTGCGCCTGCAGTTCGTGGCCGCGGAATTCGAACGAGATGCCGATCGGGAATTCGCCGGTGCCGGCGAGCGTGCACGGCTTCGAACCCGAGTGCACGTACTGCGCGACGTTCTTGTCGAGCGCATCCATGAATTTCCAGCCTTTGTCGTCGCCGAAGGTCTGCAGCCACGCGGTCACGTCGAGGTAGCCGGTGCCCGACGACACCGGGCTCGGCATCACGATCGCGCCTTTGTAGACCGGCTTCGTCAGGTCTTCCCACGACGTCGGCTTCGGGATGTTCTTCGCTTGCGCGGCGACGCGGTTGTAGCAGATCGTCGCGCCCCACACGTCCATGCCGACCCAGTGCGGCGGCGTGTTGGCGTCGCTGTACTTGCGCGTGAGCTGGTCGAAGCCCTTCGGCGCGTACGGCATCAGCATGCCTTGCAGGTCGAGCAGCGTGAGGCTCGACGCGGCGAGACCGAGCACGACGTCCGCGCGCGGGTTGCTCTTTTCCGCGAGCAGCTTCGCGGTGACCGAGCCGGTCGAGTCGCGCACCCAGCGGATCTCGATATCGGGGTTCGCCTTCTCGAACGCGTCCTTGTAGGGCTTCATCGCCTCGTCTTCCAGCGCGGTGTAGACGAGCAGCGACGTCTTCGCGTGCGCGGCCTGGGCGGCGCCGAGCGCGACGGCCACCGCCAGCGCGACACGGGCCGCGCCCCTCCATGCATGGAAACGCTTGTGTACCGGCACTTCGTTCATCTTCAGACCCCTTGACTGTGGCGCCGCGGCACGCGGCGGATGAGTGGAGACCAGCCCTCTTGCTGCACCGTTGTTTTGCTTTCTGTTCTCTGCATGTTGTTGACAATCTACAAATCCTCAATTTTAATGTCAAGCATGGAAAACACCTCCCTTCGGCGCGGCGCGGGCGCCGACGGCTCACCCCTTCGACCTGAAAGGAATGAACGTCATGACTGAAACGCCTGTATCCGTGGAAGTGAACGGCCGCCGCTACAACTGGATGAGCCGGCCCGTGGTGGTCGTCTGCGTCGATGGCTGCGCATACGAATATCTGGAAGAGGCCGCCGAGGCCGGCGTCGCGCCGTTCCTGCGCACGCTGCTGAAGCCGGGCACGGCGCTCAAGGGCGAGTGCGTGGTGCCGAGCTTCACGAATCCGAACAACCTGTCGATTGTCACCGGCGTGCCGCCGGCGATCCACGGGATAAGCGGCAATTACTTCTACGATCGCGACACCGGCGCCGAGGTGTTGATGAACGATCCGAAATACCTGATCGCGCCCACCGTGCTCGCGACCTTCGCCGAACAGGGCGCGCGCGTCGCGGTCGTCACCGCGAAGGACAAGCTGCGCCGCCTGCTCGGCAAGGGGCTGAAGGGCATCTGCTTCTCGTCGGAGAAGGCCGACGAAGCGAGCATCGAGGAAAACGGCATCGACAACGTGCTCGAACTGGTCGGCAAGCCGGTACCGAGCGTGTACAGCGCGGACCTGTCGGAGTTCGTGTTCGCCGCCGGCGTGCGCCTGCTCGAGACGCGCCCGATCGACCTGATGTACTTGTCGACCACCGACTACGTGCAGCACAAGTGCGCACCCGGCACGCCCGGCGCGAACGCGTTCTACGCGATGATGGACACGTACCTGCAGCGCCTCGACGAACTCGGCGCGATCGTCGCGATCACGGCCGACCACGGGATGAACGCGAAGCACGACGACGCGACCGGCGAGCCGAACGTGATCTACCTGCAGGAGCTGTTCGACGAATGGCTCGGCCACGATGCGGCGCGCGTGATCCTGCCGATCACCGATCCGTACGTCGTGCACCACGGTGCGCTCGGTTCGTTCGCGACCGTCTACGTGCCGGCGACGGCCGATGCCGATGCGTTGCGCGCGCGGCTCGCCGCGGTCGACGGCATCGAGGTCGTGCTGACGGGCGCGGAAGGCTGCGCGCGCTTCGAGTTGCCGCCTGCGCGGATGGGTGACCTGATCGTGATCTCGAAGCAGGACGTCGTGCTCGGTACGCGCCGCATCAAGCACGACCTGTCGGGCCTCGACGTGCCGCTGCGCTCGCACGGCGGGATCTCCGAGCAGATCGTGCCGCTGATCTTCAGCAAGCCGGTCGCGACCGACGTCGCGGGCCGCGCGCGGCTGCGCAACTTCGACATCATCGACATCGCGCTCAACCATCTGCAGTGACGCGGACGCATCCGCCAGGAGACACTCATGAACGCCATTGCAGAATCGTCGGATGTCCGCACGCTTCGTCGTGAAGCACTGCGAATCGATGGTGAAAGGATCTACCGCGACGCGGTGATCGACGTGCGCAATCCGTACGACGGCGCGCTGGTCGGCACCGTGCCGAAGGCGACGCTCGACGACGTGCGCCGCGCGTTCGCGGTCGCACGTGCGTACCGGCCGACGCTCACGCGCCACGATCGCGCGGCGATCCTTCGCCGCGCGGCCGACATCGTGCGTGCGCGCACCGCGGAGATCGCGGCGCTGATCACGGCCGAGGCCGGGTTGTGCATCAAGGATTCGACGTACGAAGCCGGCCGCGTGGCCGACGTGCTGACGTTCGGCGCCGGCGAAGTGCTGAAGGACGACGGGCAGATCTTCTCGTGCGATCTGACGCCGCACGGCAAGAAGCGCCGCGTGTACACGCAGCGCGACCCGCTGCTCGGCGTGATTTCGGCGATCACGCCGTTCAATCACCCGATGAACCAGGTCGCGCACAAGATCGTGCCTTCGGTGGCGACCAACAACCGGATCGTCGTGAAGCCGTCCGAGAAGGTGCCGCTGTCGTGCTACCTGTTCGCGGACATCCTGTACGAAGCCGGCCTGCCGCCGCAGATGCTGCAGGTGGTCACCGGCGACCCGAAAGAGATCGCCGACGAGCTGATCACGAACCCGGCGATCGATCTCATCACGTTCACCGGCGGCGTGTCGATCGGCAAGTCGATCGCCGCGCGGATGGGCTACCGGCGCGCGGTGCTCGAGCTCGGCGGCAACGATCCGATCATCGTGATGGAAGACGCCGATCTCGACGAAGCGAGCACGCTCGCGGTGTCGGGCTCGTACAGGAATTCGGGGCAACGCTGCACGGCGATCAAGCGGATGCTCGTGCACGAGTCGGTGGCCGATCGCTTCACGGAGCTGGTCGTCGAGAAAACGCGCGCGTGGTCGTACGGCAATCCATCCGATCCGTCGGTCGACATGGGCACCGTGATCGACGAAGCGGCTGCGAAGTTCTGCGAGCAGCAAGTGAACGACGCGATCGCGCGCGGTGCGCGGCTGCTGGTCGGCAACGTGCGCGACGGCGCGCTGTATTCGCCGACCGTCGTCGATCGCGTGACGCCCGACATGCCGCTGGTGAAGCATGAAACCTTCGGCCCGGTGTCGCCGATCATGCGCTTTCGCGACATCGACGAAGCCATCCGGATGTCGAACAGCACCGACTACGCGCTGTCGTCGTCGGTATGCACGAATCGCTTCGATCACATCACGCGCTTCATCACCGAGCTGGAAGTCGGCAGCGTAAACGTGCGCGAGGTGCCGGGCTATCGACTCGAACTGACGCCGTTCGGCGGCGTGAAGGATTCGGGGCTCGGGTACAAGGAGGGCGTGCAGGAGGCGATGAAGAGCTTCACGAATACGAAGACGTATTCGCTGCCTTGGTAAGCGACGTGTCACGCGCCCGCGTCGGCATCGCAGCCGGCACGGGCGTCGTTCGATCGGCTCGTATCGTCGGCCGATTTGCATTTTCGCCGGTCCGGTGCCGGCTCAGCCCGGCGCATACCCGTCGAGCACCGCCGCGACGATCGCTTCCGGCGCATCTTCCTGAACCAGATGCCCCGCGCGCGGGACCCGGATCAGCTGGCCGTTCGCGATGCGATCGGCCAGGGCCTGTCCTTGCTCGAGCGGAATCCACGCGTCGGCCTCGCCCCACACGATGCGCACCGGAAAGTCCGGCGGCGCGTAGCGGGCCTCCGCTTCCTCGATGTAGCGCTGGCGCATCTGCGCGATCTGGCGATAGAACGCGGCCTGGCCGGCCGGCGTGAGCCACGGCGCACGGTAGATCGACAGCACGTCGTCGCTCAACGGTTGCGCGACCGCATTGCCGAGATAGGCCGACAGGAGCGCGCGATGCGCGTACGCGGGCAAGCCGGTGAACGCGGCTTCGTGCTGCGCGACGTGACGCACGAACGGCGAACCTTGCGGCGCGATCGCGACCGGGTTCACGAGCGTGAGATCCGCATACGCGATGCCGTCGAGAAAGTGCGCGCGCAGCACGGTTGCGCCGCCGTAATCGTGCGCGAGCACGCGCGGCCGCGCGAGTTGCCATTCATTCAGCAGCGCGCCGAACAGCGCGTTCTGACGGCCCAGCGACACGTCCGCGTCCGGCATGTCGGACTGGCCGTAGCCGAGCAGGTCGTAGAAATACACGCGATGGCGTCGCGCGAGCCACGGCGCGATCCGGCGCCATACCTGCGACGAAAACGGCGTGCCGTGTACGAGCACGAGCGGCGGGCCTTCGCCGAGCGTGCCCCATGCAATCCGGTGGCCTTCGAAATCGAAGCGGTTCGGGAGTTCGAGCATCGGCTTCTCCGTGATAACCTGTTTTGGTTGTTAACAGGTTACGCCGGATTGTCCGGATGTGAAACCGATAGGCGAGAATAAATGGTTACCCGATCCGACCTGGCGCGACACGGGCATGAATGGCGTGCGGCCGATTTCGTCGGCGGCCATCCGGCGCTCGATTTTCTGAACACGGTGGCCGACACCGGCAAGACGCGCGACGAGGACAAGCTCGTCGACTGGCCGGCCGTGCGCGCATGGGCCGCGAAAGCCGGGTTGCTGGCGCCCGACGATCTGGCGCGGCTGCTGCGTCATCCGCGCCAGGACGGCCCGGACGAGCTGGCGGCGCTGCACCGCTTTCGCGACGACGCGTACGTCGCGATCGCGCATCTGACGGCCGAAGGCGGTGGCAGTGCGGGGGCGCGCGCGGCGGACCGGCTCGCGGTGGCGATCCGCGACGCGATCGGGCGCAGCGCGTTCGACGCGGTCGGCGGCCGCTTCGCGTGGCGGCCCGACGCGCGCGCGGCGTCGCGCTGGATCGATGCGGTCGCGCTCGGTTTCGAGCATCTGATGCGCAGCGACGATTTCGTGCGCGTGCGGCAGTGCGGCCGGTGTACGTGGTTCTTCGTCGATCGCGGCCGCGGTGTCGGGCGGCGGTGGTGCGACATGCGCACGTGCGGGAATCGCGCGAAGGTGGAGGCGTTCAGGGAGCGGTGACGCGTGCGTCGCGACGGTTGCAGCACCGCGTGTGCGTCATCGGGTGGCTTCGTGCGGCCGGTGGTCGGGCCATAACGTTGCGGCGACGAACAGCCCCGCTGCGAGGAACGGCGCGCCGACCGCGAACAGGATGGCCGTGAGGCCCCAGCGATCCCAGAAGCGGTCGACGAGCGCCCGCTCGGGGGTGACGGGATCGTACAGCACGCTGACCGCGTCGCCCTCGCGCAGGCCCGGTTGCGACGACGCCGAGCCCTGGGCGAACGTGATCAGCCGTCCGCTGTCGGTCGTGAACGCGACGATGGCCGAATACAGCGACGTGCGCGACCGCGACGACCGCCCGTTTTTCGCGATCTCGACCACATGGCCGGTCGAGCGCGCATAGTGGTGGACGATCTGCCACTGACGCAGGCCGGCCGCGCCGGCGCCGGCGAGGAAGCCCGTGCCGATCGCGATCGGAATCAGCACGATCGCGACATCCCGGCGGCGCCGTGCCAGCTTGCGTGCAACGCGGGGCCGCGCCGGCTCCGCTTGCCGGCGGCGACGCTCGTCGGCAAGCAGCAGGCTGCCGATCGCGAACGACGCGACGGCGAGCAGCGCCGGCACGGCCACCGGAAACCAGCGTTGCGTGAAATCGTCGATCAGCGCCGGGCGCTCGGGGTGGTCGGGGTCGAGCAGGACGTCGACGTTTTCGCCGATGTCGTAGGCGGGGACCGCCGATGCGGTATTGCCGGCGACTTCGCGGCGCTGGCCGTCGTTCGCGAGGTACGCGACGATCGGCCGGTACGCGCGCATCGCATCGCTGTCCTGGACGATGCGCACGACCGTGCCCGGCGCGCGGACCAGGTGGCCGGGTTCCCGGCTTGCCGTGATGGCGAGTGCGCCGGTCAGCACGGACAGGACGACACCGATCGTCAGCGCGACCAGCGCGTTCTTACCCGGCATGACGCGACCCGGTGCGTGCGTCGCGCGGATTCGGGTGTGCCCGGGGGAGCGGCCCGTCGCGACGGACAGGCCGATATTGGCGCGACCACGCCCTCCGAATGGTCGCGTCTCGTTCACATGCTTCCATGTCTGACGTCCCGTGTTCTCTCAGTGCCGGCGGCAGACGACGATACGTGCGCCGGTCGTGTGATTTTGTCGGACGATTCTAGCGGAAACGATGCGCGATGGGCGTGCGGTGGCGTACCGCGAAAGGCGCGCGCCGCGTGTGCGTCGGCCAAAACGAAAAAGGCCGGTCAGCTTTCGCTGACCGGCCTTTGGAATTCCTGGTGGGGCGTGAGTGACTCGAACACTCGACCTACGGATTAAGAGCTAAACCAAGCTGCTTGTAGGTTACAGCTAATTCCTTGAGTTTACAAGGAATTTGTTGACTCTCGGTTCCTACAGTTGATTCGCCGTTACACCACTGCTCCGGCAGATTTCCGGCAGAGGGCGGTCCGGCAACTCTATTCCATCCAGGAAAATATCGGTAAAAACTTCCGCGATGCTGTCCCAGCCAGAAGGGCCAACAAGGCTGCCGTCAGGGACGGTCGCTTCAATGGATTTGACGCGGCCTGGTTCACCAACAATCAACGACCTCTTTGAAGTCCATCTGTCTATCAAACTAGGCTGCTCGCTCATCTTCCGGACAAGCAACGGCAGCAGAGCTTCCGTAGGCAGGTCCTCAGATATGTTGGCTTGCTCGCACCAGTACGAGAGCCAGTGGCGGGGAATCTGCCTGAATTGACGGCACCACCTTTGTCGATAGTCGTCCGGAGCTCTGTCCCAGAGACAGCCCCATTGCCACCCGAACGCCTTGATCAGTTCGGGCTGTTCCTCCCAGGGGCCGTTGAGGTCGTATTTTCCAAATTGCGACAGGTCGGAGTACGTGGGCCATCCATTGTCGTAACCAAGCTCGATCTCGTCGGGATCTGCATATCGCTTAAGACCCGGAGCGGGGGCAAGGTATAGAAGCGGGATCGCTGGATCGCGCTCGACCGCTTCCCTGACTACTACAAGGTGAGCTGGGCGACGCAGCAGCTTGGCGACGCAGTTTTCCAAAGATTGGAGTTTGCCCGCAGGAGGTGCCCTGCGCGCAGACAAATACCGGTAACTACTTGTGTTGTTGCCCGACTTTGCCTTAGGAACTCCTTCTGCTTCATCTTGGGCAGGAAAGCTTAGGCGGAGTGCTCTGTCGAGACCTTCGTCATTGAGTCCAGTGAAGTCGCGCGCTTCACATACAAGCATCGACGCAAAGCGTGTAAGCGCAGGACGCAGCCAGCGAGCCCGGTTTGTACCTTGAGTTGTCATCCTGAGCGGTTCGAAAAAACTGGCCTTATACGAAGTTCCAAGCCAATTCTAGACTGCCGCCATGTTCACTGCTAGTCACTGGTGATTGCAAATGAAGAAGGCAGACACTGATTTCCGACAGACATTCGCGCGGATGGCTCCGCAAGCGATCGTTACGCGCGATGAGCTTGCTGCGCTGTTGGCGACTACCGTTGGTGCGATCGCGCAAATGACCTACAGGGGCGAGCTGCCGCAGACTGCCTTTCCAGATAAACGGAGGGCATGTTGGTTTGCAGCCGATATTCGCGATTGGTTGAATGACGTCGCTGCACGGAGAACAGGCCGTGGCGCACCGGTGCCTGTTGAGGCGAGCTCGGATATGACTCGGCCGCGCATCGGTCGCCCGCGACATGCGACGGGGGAGTGATGGCTGCGCAACTACCGGTACAAGGTGAGCTCTTCAAGGCCGAGACTGGCTGGTTTCACGTCTTCAGGTCGTTTGTCGACAGTGGAGCGTTGGCCGATATGGATGGAGCGACCCTGAAGGTGTACTTGGTCATCAAGACCCATACAAACATCGAAACCGGGATCGCTGGCCCGATCGGGCACAAGACGATCGCATCGAAGTCCGGCTTGCACCAGTCGTCCGTTAAGCGCGCGATCAAAGAACTCGAATCGCTTGGATATTTGTCGAAGTCGCCGCGTGGGCGCTCACACGAGTATCGCTTCAAGGAGAAATGGCGGGTCCAGGACAAGGATGGGCGACAGACGGCGATAGCGTCGTGGGAATACGTTCCTTCCTTGGTGAAGCCGACGGCGGACGAGCTACGGGCGGCACTGCTGGCCGGGCGCCTGCCTCCGGACGTTCATATCGAACGTCTGCAAGTCAACATCAACCATGTTGCTCCTGGTGCCGTCGTGATAAACGTTCAGGAAGGGGAGCAGGCTGAGGCGGCAGGGAAAATTGCTCATCCGGCGTTGCGTAACGCACTCAATGCACTCCTGGTCAACCGCGTCAATGTCCCGAGGGAGGCGTCGGCGCAAAGTTATACACAGATCGTGGATGGTCGGGATCAGGAGTGAGCTACATCGCGAGCGAAAGGGTTCACACGCGAGCTGTATTCGTGGGGAAGTGGCTCACCCATGAGCTACTAAATAGAGAGAGCCTTTATCTAAAGAGGGCAGAGCGTTGGCAATACCGCGTGGAGGATGAATCCCCACCCCGAAAGCTGTCAGACTACCCCGAAATTTGTCAGATACGCTCTCGGATATGGTGGCTTCCCATCTCACCAAGCGAATTGGTTCGGATCAGGCGCCGCGTAAGCGCATTGACGTTGTTCAAACCACCCGCACGCCAGATCTCGCTGCCCGCGTGCTGCCCTGCGGCGGGATACGGGGTCGGTCGGCCAAGCCGACCGAAGTCTACCGACCCGGCCCCTACCGCCGCCCCCTGAGCCGTCTACGGACGGCTCAGGGCTTCGGGACAGCAGCACGCGGAACCACGTCATCGTTCGACATGCCCCCAAGATGCTTTTACCAGATGGGGCTTCTGCCTTGATTGTTGCCTCAGTGGATGGACTAGAGGGCTGCCAACGGGCCGGTAGGCTGCTCCAACGGCACAGCAGCGCACCGGGCGTTCCGACGTCATCGGCCAGTAGTTCGGTTACTGCAAGGTAGGGTTTTGCAATCAGCTGAGTGATTGATCTGTAGCGTTAGCAGAGGTGCGCGGTCCAGATGTTGCTGCCTAATTGCTTGGCAGTTATAGAGAAGACGACTCGATCGAGGGCGCCAACAAAGCGGCCAGCATCGTCAATACGATCGCGAACATCTCGACACGAGACGCCAGGCAAAGTGCCGGTATGAGCAAGTTGAGTTCGCAGGCTACCAAGAGATTCGAGTATTGACTTCGAATCTTTTTTCAAAATTCTGCTCAGTTCATCGAATAAATTCTCAACGCCTAGGCGCGTGAATATCTTTTTTAAATTCTCGCGGGATGGATATTTAAGCTTTCCGTAAATATCGTGTCCCGTAAATGGGCTTATGTTTCTGCTATCGTCAATCATATTTCCAGGCACTCCTTTTATTGCGACGGAAAATGCCTTCAAAAGATCTTTTTCTGAATTTTGAGAAAGAAATCCACTATAAATTTTTATTGCGTTAGATTTTGTTAAAAAGAGATGTGATTGGAGGTAGCCGGGCAGTTTCGACCCCTTCGATACGGCGGCCTGTATTCCGATTGCAAATGAAGAAAGCACGTCCTCGACGAAATTCTCTATTTCCGCATGTGCGAGAAAAATAGAGGCGGCGATTACGTAATCGCGTATGGCGGGATTTGTCGACCGCCCTTCAACCAATTTCAGGCGAGATTTGATGTCATTGAAGGCGTTGTCGAGTTCCACTCGGGGGCGGCTTTTTTTATATGCCATTTTAAGCTCGCCCTATTTTGAGAAAACTTTCCGAATAGTTGATACTCGGTACTGTACCTGACTTTCATCGCTTGTCGCAATGCTGATGGATCTACGGAATCGTTCGTCGTTTTCGAGAAGGCTGGCAAGTAAGAGTTGCGCGGTCTTGATGGGCATCGACTTAAGATTGTCGTTATCTTTAAGCTGGGCGATGCCGACCATTAGCGCATCGTAAAGTGCTGAGTTAAAGGAACTCTCTACTCGCAGTGCTCGGTCAAAGATTCTGAACGAAAGATTGCCAAGAAGCGAATTCACCGAGTGAAGTGTATTTGTAAAATCCGCCTGCATTGCGTCTTTTTGGACATCGGTCAGGTGGCGGCTTTTCTCTGAAAAATCGTTGATGAATGTCGCTAGCGGCTTTCTATATTTTCCGAAATCTGCTCGAAGCGCAAGAAATCGAAGAACCAATTCCTCGGCTTTCATTCTCTTATCGTTTTTAATGTCGAGGGTTGCAAGAAAGTTGCTGTCCTTGACTATTTTTGTCGAGAGTGACATCAGGTCGCCAAAATAGAGGCCGTGGCGTAATTCTTGAGGCGTTAGCTTCGTTGCTCCAGTATTGAGGCGCTCAAAGACATCAAATTTAACTTGAGGGTGTGTGTCTTTGAGAATCACAATGCAGCGCAATGTTCTGTTTCTAATGTGACGTTGGAATCGAGGATCGAGTTCAAAAAGGCGGCTTCCCTCCAGTTCCGGGTATGCGGTCAGGCCTTTAAGTGAAAATTGATTTTCCATGTATTTCTGAATCGAAGTTAGTCGCTGGTTTCCATCGATTACAGAAAGACTCTCGTCGTTCTCTTGGTTGAGATAAATAACGGGAATGGGGCATTGAATGATCAGTGATTCAATCAAGCGCGAGGCCTGCGGCTCAGTCCATACGTAGCGACGCTGAAAATGTGGAATGAAAATCGATTTATCAGCTAATTTTTCAACGATCGTGTCAACGGTAAAATCATACGTTTCAGTATGCAATTTACGTTGTTCGGGCGGAATGGAGAGAATGCCATCGGCGAAATCTTGCTGTTCCTTCGCTTCCGGGAAAAGAATGTCGGCTAGTTGTTCGCCTGTTTGCTTTGTTGCCATCGTTTATCCACTATAGTTGGATTTCAGCACGCCTGAGATTCCTATCCGCGCCGGACTAACTCAGAAAATTTGCCTCATTATCGACGATCGTGCGACGGAGGTCGAGCGGCTGCGTTCGCACCGGTTACTGTCCAGGGCACGAAGGGGTTGCGGTGCCGTTTCGTGCTGAATGTGCGCTCACGAACTGCTGCTTGTAATGTCAGTGAGTCTTCGGCGCTCGCGTGTCTCGCTCGACCAAGGCTGCATCGACATTAGCATGTGGAAGACATTGCAAGCTGAATGTGACAAGCAATGGAAGGCGAGCACGTGACGTCAAGTAAGTCCGTCATAGGGGCGTCTCGTCTCGTAGTTGATTGACCAATTCAGGAGTGACAGGGCGAACTGATCGCTTGTTCGGTAGAACGAGGAGATCGTTTCGGATGGTCGGTGCGCTCGTGTTCGGCCGCGATATTGATCGAACTAACGTCGACAGTACGCGGCAAATCAGGCGGACGTGGTGGCTGTTCACGTAGTCTTGGCTCGATTCATATGGTTGGATTGTTCATTAAGTGCATGTCCGAACTGCTCGAACGCGGCGTCAACGTAAAGCATCGTCGCAGCCTTTCCGGTTACGGCGCGTTCCTCGAGCCGAGCGTCGCCGGCGCGCTTCCACTTGTTGATGGTCTTCTCGTCGTGCTCCCTATTGGCCATGTCGAGTAGTGCGCCCAGAAGTTCACCGCGATCGCGTAATGGCTTACCAGTGGCACTATCGACGAGCCCGGCGAGTATCAGTAGGCCCGCTGCCTTATACAGTTCGTGATTCCGTGCTTTGCGCTCCGCCTGCTTCACGGCCGTTACGACACGTGCTGCCTTGGCACGTGCCTTCTGCATACGCTCTTCCGCTTTTTCTGCCTTGATCAGCGTATCCAACTTTCGTTGTTCGTCTGCGGAGCGAAACCGCTTCTCGGTCAGTAGCAACAGCATGCGTTGTCGATCAGTTGGTTTTTTCAAGCCGCGAATATAGGCGACGCGATGCTCTATCCATTCGGTGGTCATGGTCACTCCTCTATATGCCGTAATCCTAATTATATGGCGCAACATAGTGCGGCGTCGTATCCTTCTGCAGAGCAGAAGGCGCGCTTAGTTGTTTCTCGGCAAGCCGAGAAACGCGCGGCCCTCCGGGCGGATTTTCGCGTACGCGAAAATGGTAACTGCTATCGAGGTTCTATCAATGTTCAACTGATGTACCCAATGTGTTCCTCCGGTGTTCCTCCGGTGTTCCTCCGGTGTTCCTCCGGTGTTCCGTTGATGTTCCTGTTTTGTTCCATCGATGTGCCGTTTGGCTTCCTTTTGGGCGCGGTGCTTTCGGAAAAGGTGTCTTCGTGGCAATAGGTCGTCTGAGTGTGAAAGTTGGAAAGGCGGGCAAGGCTGCGCCTCATGCCGCCTATATTTCACGGGTGGGCCGGTATGCGAACCGGCTCGACCGTGGCGAGGTGCTCGAAGCGACCGAGGCAGGCAATATGCCCGTTTGGGCCACGCACGACCCGCAGCAGTTCTGGCTCGCCGCAGACGCAAACGAACGGAGCAACGGCACAACGTACCGCGAAATGGAGATTGCGCTGCCGCGCGAGTTGACACCAGAGCAGCGCGCCGACCTGGTGCGTGAGTTCGTGCGGCAAGAGATTGGCAATCATCACGCATATCAGTGGGCGATTCACTCTCCAACCGCTGCGGACGGCAAAGAGCAGCCTCATGTGCATTTGATGTTCAGCGAGCGTCAGCGTGACGGGATCGAGCGCGATCCCGATCAATACTTCAAGCGCTACAACGCCAAGGCCCCGGAGAAGGGTGGGGCGCGCAAAGGCTATGGTCCGCATGCAGGGCAGACTTTGACGCGCGGTGAGCGGGCCGCCGACCTCAAGGCACTACGTGGCCGCTGGCAGGAAACGGCAAATGCTCACCTGCATCGCGCCGGACACGATGCGCGGATCGACATGCGCAGCTATGCCGAGCGCGGGCTAGCGATGGAGCCGGAAGCTAAGCAGCTACCCAGTCAGTGGCGCGGCGACGGTCGTGCGAAGGTTCTTGAGCTACGAGCGGCGCGCGCGGATTTGCGGCAAGCGCGACGAGAGCTGAGTGCACTGGTGCCGAATGTGCGTGCCGAAGTAATCGATCTGGAAACCGAGCGAGCGCAGCGAAGAAGCAAAGCAGCGACGGCGCAAATGCTACGAGAGCAGTTTGAAGAGCATGTCGGTGGGCAATCTGCGGCGGTGCAGGATGCGGCGCGCCAGATATTCGAGCAACGTGTCGCGGCCCTCCAACGAGATGCATTTGAGCGCAGGATAGCGAACAATCCGCCGGCGGATCAGGAAAAGCTGCGTGCGGCCTTTAATGAGCGACTGGCCCGGCAAGTGGGCCAGTCGAAGGGCGACGAGCAGTCCGAGCGAACGACGCAGGGTCCGCGTCGATCCGGTCAAAATGGCAAGGAGCGTTAGGCGTTACTACCGGGTTTGCGACGATACGCCGAGGACTGGCCGCTCCCTGTCGAAGCGGCGCTCGTCGTTCGATCGGTGCTTTGCTGATGTGCCAAAGTGCTCGCGCGCCGGTAGGCCGGCACTCCTCCGGAACTGTCAGACGAAGAATTGCTTCCGACGACTGCACCGCCGCGGCCCCCGCCCGATGACGACTGCTTGCTGGGTTGTACTTGTGGAATGCCAGCGCTCCAGTTTCCCATCGCCTGACGAGCCATGCCGAGGCCGTGATCAAGCGCCATGCCGCCTACCAAGCCCGACGTGATATGTGGCAGTTGCCAGATCACCACTGCGAGTACGGCGCAGACGGCCAGCAGGTCAAAAGCATCACCCAACTGGCTTGTGTTGCCGCTCGTCATGCTGGTCGACATGTGGTCGGTGAAGTACTGAGCGATTTGCATGAACAGCCACAGGCGCCTACGAGCATGGCTTGTAGGAAGGCATAGTTGAGTACCTTCGAAACCCACTTGTCGAAGTAAGGTGCAACCGTGGGGAACGCCAAGCACGCAATGAACGCCGGTCCGACAGCGAGCAGAAACACCAAAGCCATTTTTGCGACGAGCATAACAACCAGCGTGAATACCGCGACGAGCCCGCCGGAAATCAATACGACGCTTCCGGCGAACACATCGCTCCAGCCACCCCAAGGTAAGGACTGGCTGCCACGATCCCAAAGGGCCATGCCAAGATTCGCTCCCGTCTGGTTAAAGGTGTCCAGGGCGCTATAGAGCGATGTAGAACTGGGCCAGAAGATCTGAGCCATGCCGTTGATGAAGTCTTGGACGCCGCTAACAATCATCGATTGATAGTTGCCGACGCCGAGTGCGATACCGAGTACTAGGCTGATTTTGATGGCCGTCAGTAAAAAGTTCATCACGGGCGATTCGGTGAGTCCGGTCATCACTCGGTAGCCGTACCACATGACCCAAACCGTTAAAACAAGAAGCACAATCGGCGTTATGCCTCCGACCAGGCGCGAAGAAACGCTCGTGACCCATGTGGCTGTAGCGTTGTCTATCGAGGTTCCGACGTAGGTGTAGATATCTGCCATGCTGCATTCCTCAATTCGTTAGTTCGGGTCGGTTAGTCGGCTGAAGGCAGCAGGCGGCGGCCGTCGTCGAGTTTCCGATCGATCGTTGCCGCCAGCAGTTTGACCGTGTTCAGCAGAACGCCGTGCTGGTCCAGGCCGGTCTCGAGACTGAGCAGCATCTTCATGCCGTCGTGCGTCAGCTGCAGGTCGTCAATCCAGTCACGGAGCGCGAGTACGCTGTCCCTTCCTATGGATGCTGGTTCAGCTTCGTTAAAATTGATCTCAGCCATGATTCACCTCTCATATAGGTGGGTTGTGGTCAGGCCTGGCGCGGTGTTGGTAGCACCACGTCGGGCCGCTCTGCTGCTACTTCTGCTCGACGTACTTGCCTGTCTTCGGGTCGTAGACGAGCGGTTTCAGGTGTTCCGCGATGTGCGCACGCCGCGTCGACCGCTCTTTGTCTTTCTGGATCGCATCGGCTTTTGCTGCCATGTCTGCCGCCACTGCATCAGAGAGCCTGCGTTCATCGCTCTTGCCGCAGCCAGTCAAAGCGATCGCGATAAGAAGGGGGCCAAAAGTCAGTAGTCTTTCCATTTTCTAACGCCTATAAATTAGAACTACTTAGAAATGAGAATCGAATGTCGCCGTGGTTCGAGGGCTGCTACAGGTCAGCCGAGTCTTTCGAGGAGGCTTTCCGGCCGCAGATGCGTATAGCGCTTGAGCATCTGCATGCTCTTGTGTCCCGTGATGCTCGCAACTTCCATGGGATGCAGGCCCTTCTCAAACAATCTGGACGCTGCCTCGTGACGTAAGTCATGCCATCGAAGCTCTTTGACGTTGGGAAGGGACTTGCTCACTTTCTGAAGGCTTCGCTTCCAGACGCAGAGCACGGCATTGGCCGTGGTTTGAAAGACCGGCCCTTTGAGCCTGCTCGGATCGACATTCACTGGACCGAAATTGGCGCGAGGATCTTCAAGTCGCATGGGTGCTTCGGCGAGCGCGGCGAGATGGCGCAGTACCGTCACTGCCCGACTTGAAAGGGGCAGAACACTCGGAACGCCCTTGTTGTCGCTTCCGCGAGCCTCTGCAGGGAATGTGATGAGGCGGGATTTGAGGTCGATCCATGGCCACTGAAGGCTGAACAACGTGCCCTGCCTCAAGCTGGTTTCGATTGCCAGCTCGAAGGCCGGGGCGGCCCATACGTTGTTTGATGCGGCAAGTTGCGCGTGCAAGGCTTCGAATTCCCCCGGGTTCAAGCGCCGGTCACGGGCGCGGCTGCCTGACGGCTTCCGGATGTTCTTGAGCGGATTTGGGAGGCTTTCCAGCCCCCATTCCTTCCGGGCAATCTCAAAGAGGTGGCTGACGAGCTGGAGTTCGAGGCGAATGGTATTTTCTGCGCGCCCGGCTGCCCGGCGTTCGTCTCGGTACTTTGCGAAATCTGCGCCACGCAAGTTGGCGAGAGTTCGATACGACAGAGGGTTGTCGATCCAGCGCTCGATGCGCCGATTTTCCTGATAGGGGTGGCGCTTTTCTGGGACGATCTCGCGACGGTACCGCTCCAGTGCCTCACGGAGCGTAGTGCGCTCGGCTTCGGTGCGATCGACGTATGCGCCGCTATCCATCTCGGACTCCACGCGTCGAGCCCATTGCTGGGCTTGCTGCTTGGTGTCGAATGATCGATAGACCGGTTTGTATCCGCGCCGACGGACTTCGGCTCGCCAATACTCGCCGCGCTGACTGATGTATGCCATTCCAGACTCCATGCGAAAGGTTGAGATCGCTTGGTCTGGATTTTTCCGTTCCGGCAGATTTCCGGCAAAGGCCAGTTTTTGACGCCTACCCACGCGGGCTATAGACGAAAAAAAAGCACCGACGCTTTCGCGCAAGTGCTTGATTTTCTACTGCAAAATTCGGTGGTGGGGCGTGAGTGACTCGAACACTCGACCTACGGATTAAGAGTCCGCTGCTCTACCAACTGAGCTAACGCCCCCAACAGAAGAAAGATTATGCGTGAGTATTTCGGGCTTGGCAAGCCCTTTCTGCAAATATCCCGAAAATATTTCGTCGAGACGACGGCGGCCGTCGGCGCGGTAACGAGCGGTCGCAGTTTGCGCGCTCCCGGTATGATGACGCCACACGCGTTGCGCGGCGGTCGCGCGACGTTTTCTGGACATTCGAAGATGGACGAAAACGCAGTCCGCGAATTGCTGGATCGCCTGCTGGCCCCGTGGGTCCGCTCGCTGGGTCTGGTCCCCGTGTCGATCGGCGACGACAGCGTCACGCTGCGCCTGCCGTTTTCCGGCGAATTCCGCCATTCGGGCGGCGTGATCTGCGGCCAGGTGTTCACGGCGGCCGCCGACACCGCGATGGTGGTCGCGATCTCGGCCGCGCTCGGCGAATTCCGGCCGATGACGACGGTGTCGCTGAACACGAACTTCATGCGTCCCGTGCGCAAGGGCGACGTGCTCGTCACCGCGCGCGTGCTGCGGATGGGCCGCAACCTCGTGTTCGGCGAAGTCGAGCTGTTCGACGAGGACGGCAAGATGGCCGTCCATGCGACGTCGACCTACGCGCTTGTCAGCTGAGCGGCGCGATGTTCGACCAGATCGTCTTTGCGGGCGGCGGCAATCGGTGCTGGTGGCAGGCTGGCTTCTGGGACGTCGCGCAGCCGGCCCTCGGCCTGCACCCGCGCGTGATCACCGGCATCTCGGCCGGCGCGGCCACCGCGTGCATGCTGTATACGCGCGACGCCGCGTGGGTGATGCGCTATTACGAAGAGGCGCTGCGCCACAACCGGAAGAACGCGTACTGGGGCAACCTGTTCGGGCGCGAGCCGGTGTTTCCGCACTACCGGATCTACCGCCAGGCATTGCTCGACATCTACGGCGAGCCGTTCGCGAAGCTCGCCGCGGCGCCGGAGATCCGCATCGGCGTGTCGCACGTGCCGCGCTGGCTCGGCGCGCGCAGCGCGGTCGCCGCCGGCCTCGTCGCGTACAACATCGAAAAGTACGTGCGCAAGACGCTGCATCCGACGCTCGGGCGCACGCTCGGTTTCCGGCCCGAATTCGTGTGCGCGCAGGCCTGCACGCAAGTCGACGAACTCGCCGACCTGATCCTGCAGTCGTCTTGCACGCCGCCGTTCACGCCGGTGCTGCGACGCGGCGGCCGGCCGGTGCTCGACGGCGGGATGGTCGACAACGTGCCGGTCGATGCGCTCGACCCTGCGCCGGGCGACGTGCTGGTGCTCGTCACGCGGCTGTATCCGCGTCCGCAGATGTTCACGGTCGCGCATGGCGACCAGCGGCGGCTGTACGTGCAGCCGTCGAGCAAGGTGCCGATTTCGAGCTGGGATTACACGAGCCCGTCGCAGATGCGGCATGCGTACGATCTCGGGCGGCGCGACGGCGAGCACTTCCTCACGCGTGTCGGCGCGATGACGGGCGGCCGCGTGGCCGCCTGACGATCGGGAATGGAGCAGCGGGGCCGCGCGGCGTGCGCAGCCCGTGCGATCAGCGCTTGCGGATCGGCGTCAGCGCTTCCGGGTTCGCGACGCTCGACATGTCGCCGTCGTCGAACGCGAGAATGTTGCGGAAGGCGGCACTGAAATACAGCTCGTAGCTTTCGCGTTCGACGTAGCCGATGTGCGGCGTGCAGATCACGTTTTCCATCCGCAGCAGGCTGTAGCCCTGCAGGATCGGCTCGCTTTCGAACACGTCGATCGCGACCATCCCCGGACGGTTGTGCGACAGCGCGTTGACGAGCGCGTTGTCCTCGAGCAACTCGGCGCGGCTCGTGTTGACGAGCAGCGACGTCGGCTTCATCCGCATCAGGTCTTCCTGCTTCACGATCCCGCGCGTGTCGTCGTGCAGGCGCAGGTGCAGCGACAGCACGTCGCTCTGCTCGAACAGCGCTTCGCGGCTCTCGGCGGCCGTGTAGCCGTCGGCGCGCGCGGCTTCGAGCGAATGCTCGCGGCCCCAGATCAGCACGTTCATCCCGAACGCCTTGCCGTAACCGGCGACGAGCCGGCCGATCTTGCCGTAGCCCCAGATGCCGAGCGTCTGGCCGCGCAGCACCTGGCCGAGGCCGAAGTTCGGCGGCAGCGCCGACGTCTTCAGGCCCGACTGCTGCCACGCGCCCTGCTTCAGGTTCGCGACGTACTGCGGGATGCGGCGCTGGGCGGCCATCACGAGCGCCCAGGTCAGCTCGGCCGGCGCGACCGGCGAACCGGTGCCTTCGAGCACCGCGATGCCGCGGTCGGTACACGCGTCGAGATCGATGTGGCTCGACACGCGGCCGGTCTGGCTGATCATGCGCAGGTTCGGCAGCTTCGACAGCAACTGCGAAGTAATCGGGGTCCGTTCACGAATCAGCACGAGCGCCTCGACTTCCGCCAGACGGCTGGCGAGTTGTCCCAGGCCGCGCACCGTATTGTTGAAGACCTTTACGTCGTGGCCGGCGAGCATCTCGAAGCAGTTCAGCTTGCGGACGGCGTCCTGGTAATCGTCGAGGATGGCAATTTTCATGGTGAACGGGGTGTCGCGCGTTGAAAGCGGCACGGGCGGCGGCGCACCTTGCGCACCCGCTCTGCCCGGCCGGGGCCGACATGATGCAACGTCGGCCGCTTTCGTGGTGTCTTTTTAACAGGTTGTTACGCTCCGCCGCAATCGGCGCCGGCCATCCCCGGCGCCACTCGCGCGCCATGCGAACGGGTGCGCTGTTGTGTCGCATCAAACACGTCTTTTCTGATTCGGCCGCTTCCTCGACGAGGTTCACCCAATTGTTGCTCCAAGCAGAATAATTGGATCAACTATCCGCGGAAGCCGAGGATTTTTGACTATTTTTATCGTCAACCGGCCCCTTGTTGAGCAACTCTGCATCTTTTCCGCTGTCGTAGGAGAATTACGCATTTGCTTCATCTTTTTGAAGTTGTAACAGCGGCAGGAGTCGTTTATGGATCATTTGCAGTCGATGCGCGTGTTCGTCAAGGTTGCAGATCTCGGCAGTTTCGCGCGGGCCGCGAGCGCAATGGATATCTCCAACGCGGTCGCGACGCGCCACGTCGCCGATCTGGAAGGCCGGCTCGGCACGCGTTTGCTCAACCGCACCACGCGCAGCCTCTCCCTGACGGAGTCGGGTCAGGTCTATCTGGAGCGTGCCCGCCAGATCCTCGACGAGCTCGAGGACGTCGAGCAGATGGTCGTCGCACGCAATCACGAGCCGGTCGGCACGCTGCGCATCGTTGCGCCGGTCGTATTCGGCCTGCACAACCTCGCTCCCGTGCTGCAGTCGTACACGGAGAATTTCCCCAAGGTGGTGCCGGATCTCACGCTGGTCGACCGGCAGGTCGATCTCGTCGAGGAAGGCTTCGACGTCGGCATCGTCGTCACGCGCCAGATGCGCAGCGCGAGCATCGTCACGCGGCGTCTCACCACCGGTTGCATGACCGTGTGCGCGACGCCGAGCTATCTGGAGAAGCACGGCGTGCCGATTCATCCGGAACAGCTCGCCGAGCACCCGGCCTTGAGCCTGCCGACCGAATACTGGGGCGACGAACGCGTGTTCACGGGGCCGGACGGCGAAGTGCGCGTGCGCCCGACCAACGTGATCGTCGCGAACAACACCGCGATGCTGCGCCAGTTCGCGTTGCTCGGAATGGGCGTCGCGATCCTGCCGAGCTACCTGATCGGCAGCGACATCGCGCGCGGCGCGCTCGTGCGGCTGCTGCCGGAATTCCGGCTGCCGCAGGTCGAGATCAACATCGCCTACCCGAGCCGGCGCCACCTGCCGGCCAAGGTGCGCACGTTCATCGACCACCTCGTCGAACATTTCAGCCACTCGACCGACGCGTTGATGGGCGAGCAGTGGGCCGCGCAGGGCGCGACGCCGCCGCCGATCGGTGTGGAGATGCGGGCCGAGCAGCCCGAGTCGACCGATCCGAACCTGCAGCCGCGTCTTGCACGCTCGCCGCGCACGCGCGTGGCGGTGCCGTCGCCGCTGTAACGGCTCGGCGGGCGGCACGAAAAAAAACGCGGATCGATCGATCCGCGTTTTTTTATGGCTGCGTGCCGGTGCCGGACGCGCCGCGAGCGGCGCCCTGCGGCCGGGGCGTCACGAACCCGTCTTGCGCGCCGCCGTCTTGCGAGCGGCGGTCTTGCGTGCCGGTGCCGGTTTCTCTTCGGCGCCTTCGGTCACGGTTTCGGCATCCTTTGCCGCCGATTTAGCCGTTTTCTTCGCGGCGGCGGCCTTCGGCTCCTTCTTCTCGAACTCGAAGCCGATCTTGCCGTCCGGCTGCTTCACGAGGAACGCCTTGAAGTTGCGGCCGGTACGCGACGACTTGAAGTTCGGCAGCAGATCCGTGCGACCGTCGGCAAGCAGCTTGCCCATCTGCTCGCGCGTGATTTCCTGCTGCAGGATCACCTTGCCCGAGCGGAAGTCGCAGGTCTTCGGGTTCGCCACCGAGTGCTCGCACACGTAGCTCATCCCGTGCTCGAACACGCGGCCCTTGCACTTCGGGCACGCGCCGACCGGTTCCTGCGCGGAGAAGTCGGGCGCTTCGCCTTCCTCGCCGCCCTGGTCCTGGCCGAAATCGAACTCGAGCTTGTAGTTCTTCGTCTCGTCGTCGAACGACAGCTTGAGGATCGCCGAGAACGGGCGGCCCATCTTGCTGCGGAACCCCGACAGCGGCCCGATTTCCTTCTTCTGCAGCAGCTCCTCGACTTCCGGGATCTCGAATTGCCGGCTGCCCGGAATCTTCGAGATCGAGAACTCGCACTTCGTGCACGCAAAGCGGCGGTAGTTTTCCTTCACCTGGCCACCGCAGTTCGGGCACGGTGTCTCGAGGGTCGCATAGTCGCCGGGGATCGTGTCCGAATCGTATTCCTTCGCGCGCTTGACGATCTGCTGCGTCATGCGGGCGATTTCCTGCATGAACGCGTCGCGGCCGAGATTGCCGCGCTCCATCTGCGACAGCTTGTATTCCCATTCGCCGGTGAGCTCGGGCGCCGTGAGTTCCTTCACGCCGAGGCCGCGCAGCAGCGTCATCAGCTGGAATGCCTTCGCGGTCGGGATCAGTTCGCGGCCTTCGCGCAGCAGATACTTCTCGCCGAGCAGGCCTTCGATGATCGCCGCGCGCGTGGCCGGCGTGCCGAGGCCCTTCGCGGCCATCGCCTCGCGCAGCTCGTCGTCCTCGACCAGCTTGCCCGCGCCTTCCATCGCCGACAGCAGCGTCGCTTCCGAGTAGCGTGCGGGCGGCTTCGTCACCAGCGCGACGGCGGCGATCTCGTCCGTCTTCACCTTCTCGTCCTTCTGCACCGGCACGAGGTTCGCGTCCGCGCCTTCGGCGTCGCGGCCGTACACCTGCAGCCAGCCCGGCTCGACGAGCACCTTGCCTTCGGTCTTGAAGTGATGGCCGGCGACTTCGGTGATCCGGGTCGTCACGCGGAATTCGGCTGCCGGGAAGAACACCGCGAGGAAGCGCTTCACGACCATGTCGTACAGCTTCTGCTCCGGCTCGGACAGCGACTTCGGCGCCTGCAGCGTCGGGATGATGGCGAAGTGGTCGCTGATCTTCGAGTTGTCGAAGATCCGCTTGTTCGGCTTCACCCAGCCCTTGTCGAGCACCTGCTTCGCATGCGGCAGGTAGTTGTGGCTCTCCTTGAGCATCTCGAGCGTGGACTGGACCGTCGACAGATAGTCTTCCGGCAGCGCGCGCGCATCGGTACGCGGGTAGGTCAGCACCTTGTGCTTTTCATACAGCGCCTGGGCGAGGCCGAGCGTGTTCTTCGCGGAGAAGCCGAAGCGGCTGTTCGCCTCGCGCTGCAGGCTCGTCAGGTCGAACAGCAGCGGCGACAGTTGCGTCGACGGCTTCGATTCCTCGGACACCGTGCCGACCTGGTCGCGGCAGGCGGCGACGATCGTTTCGGCGGCCGGCAGGCTCCACAGGCGGGAGTCGCGCTTTTCCGGATCGAATTCGTCGCGCTTGAATTTCGGGTCGAACCACTTGCCTTCGTAGAAGCCGGCCGCGCACGCGAATTCGGCCTTTACCTCCCAGTAGTCGCGCGGGACGAAGCGACGGATTTTCTCTTCACGTTCGACGACGATCGACAACGTTGGCGTCTGAACCCGGCCGACAGTGGTCAGGAAGAAGCCGCCGCCCTTGCTGTTGAACGCGGTCATCGCGCGGGTGCCGTTGATCCCGACGAGCCAGTCGGCTTCCGAGCGGCAGCGGGCGGCGTCGGCGAGCGGTTGCATGTCCGAGTCGCTGCGCAGGTTCGCGAACCCGTCGCGGATCGCCTGCGGCGTCATCGATTGCAGCCACAGACGCTGGACCGGCTGTTTCGCCTTCGCGTGCTGCGCGATCAGGCGGAAAATCAGCTCGCCTTCGCGCCCCGCGTCACATGCGTTGATCAGGCGGTCGACGTCCTTGCGCTTCATCAGTTTCGTGAGCACCTTGAGGCGCGACTCGCTTTTTGCGATCGGGTTCAGGTCGAAATGCGGGGGAATGACGGGCAGATGCGCGAAGCTCCATTTCCCGCGCTTGACCTCGTACTCCTCCGGGGCTGCGATTTCCAGCAGGTGGCCGACAGCGGACGAAAGGACGAAATCGTCGCTCTCGTAATACTCGTCATGCTTGGTAAAACCGCCCAAAGCGCGTGCGATGTCGTTCGCGACAGAAGGCTTTTCCGCAATGATCAGTGCTTTGGACATGACAGGTGTGTGTTGGTAGACCGGGTTCGCCGGTTGTGGGTCCCTTTTACGACCGCTTTATAGCACACGCCGCAGCGACGGCGGCTCGGCGTGTAAAAAGCGGCTCATCATAGAGGGGGGCCGCAACGGCGGCAAGCGCCCGGCGCCGCGGGGCGCGCAAACATGCGCAAAAACTGCCGCTCCGGGCCCGCGAATTCAGGCTTCGACGTTCAGGAGGTTGCGCAATTTCGGTGCGTGCGGCGCACCGGGCACCGCGCTCAAGTCGGACAGCATGCGCTCGACGATCGCCGCGTGCGGCAGCACCGTGCCGAAGAAGCGCGCGGTATGGGCGTCCTCGATCAGGATGGTCGGGAAGTTCTCGACGTCGAGATCGTCGAGCCGGTCGGCATGGGTTTCGATGTCGATCCAGGCGAAGCAGGCGTCCGGATGCGCATCGGCGAGCTGGTCGAAGGCGCTCCGGTAGTCGCGGCACGTGCCGCACCACTCGGCGCACAGGCAGGCCACCAGCAACGTGCCGGGATCGGCGAGGCGCTCGGCGATCCGATCCGCATCGGTGTCGAGATTCAGCGCGGGCATGGAATTCCTTGGATATCGTCGGCGGCCGGGCCGCCCCTATGGCGGGGAATGTAGCATGCCCCGCGCGGACGGGGTGGGCGCCGCGTCGAGCCGCGCGAAGCGTCCGCCGGCGACGCTCGCGATGCGGCCGGCCAGTTCCAGCGCGAGCAGCGCGCCATGCAGTACGTCGTCGGGCAGGCCACTGTGCTCGGCGAGCCATTCGTAAGTAACGGGGCCGTATCCGAGTGCGGCGAGCACCGCTTGTTCCGACGGATCGCCCGGTGGCGGGGCTTCGGATCGGGGCGGCGCGGCGGCCGCGACGGCGCGATCCGCTTGCGCGACGTCGGCAGTGGCGGGCGCGCGGATTTCGCCAGCGTTCGCGCGCGGGTTGCCGGCGCGCGCCGCGCCGCCCGTTGTGCGCACCGCCGGCTCGCCGAGCCCGTATTCCTCGAGCACGTCGAGCGGCGCCGCGGTGAGCTTTGCGCCGTCGCGGATCAGCGCGTGGCAACCCTGCGCGAGCGGCGCGTGGATCGAGCCGGGCACCGCGAACACATCGCGCCCCAGTTCGTTCGCGAGCCGCGCGGTGATCAGCGAGCCCGAGCGCGGGGCCGCTTCGACGACGAGCACGCCGATCGCGACCGCGGCGATCAGCCGGTTGCGCTGTGGAAAATGCGCGGCACGGGCCGGCGTGCCGAGCGGCCATTCCGACACGATCGCGCCGTGCGCGGCGATCTCGTGGGCGAGCGCGCGGTGGCGCGCCGGATAGACGAGATCGGCGCCCGTCGCGATCACCGCGACGGTGCCCGACCGGCCGTCGAGCCCGCCGCGATGGGCGGCGCCGTCGATTCCGAGCGCAAGGCCCGAGACGATCGCGAGACCCGCGTCGGACAACGCGTGGGCGAAATGCGTTGCGTCGGCGAGCCCCTGCGGCGTCGCATGGCGGCTGCCGACCACGGCGAGGCCGCGTGCGTGCAGCAGATCGAGCCGCCCCTTTACATATAGCAGCGGCGGCGGATCATGCAGATCGCGCAGCCGCGGCGGGTAGGCCGGATCGCTCAGCGTGACGAGCACGTTGCCCGGCCCGTCGAGCCAGGCGAGCGCGGCGTCGGTGCGCGTATCGAGATCGTCGCGCTCGCTCGCGCGCACGGCTTGCGCGGCGGCGGGGCTGCTCACGGCGGCGATGGCCTGGTCGGACGCGCACAGCACCGCCGCCGGCGAACCGAATGCCGCGAGCAGCGCCTGCAAGACGGCGGGCGAGAGGCCGGGCGCATGCGCGAGCTGCAGCCATGCGCGCAGCGCGGAGGGCGTCAGCGCTTGCGGCGACATGAGGGGGCCCTCGAATGCGGCGGCCAGCGCAGCGCGTGGCGCCATGATAAAATTTTCATCATCCGAAATACTCGACAGGGCCGTGCGCGCAGGCGCCCGGCCGATTGCAGGAGGCGCGATCCGCGGCATTGATATGCCACGCATCCGCCTCATCTTCATTGCATCCCGGCGGCGGCGCCAGCCGGCCGGATGGCCGATGCGGCACGCCGCTTCACCGAATACCGAACGCCATGGCTTTGCTCAATATTCTTCATTACCCCGACAAGCGGCTGCACAAGGTCGCCAAACCCGTCGACAAGGTCGACGACCGGATCCGCAAGCTCGTCGCCGACATGGCCGAGACCATGTACGCGGCGCCGGGCATCGGCCTGGCGGCCACGCAGGTCGACGTGCACGAGCGCGTGATCGTGATCGACGTCTCCGAGGAGAAGAACGAGCTGCGCGCGTTCATCAACCCGGAGATCGTGTGGTCGAGCGACGCGAAGCAGATCTATGAAGAGGGGTGCCTGTCGGTGCCGGGCATCTACGACGAAGTCGAACGCCCCGACCACGTGCGCGTGCGCGCGCTCAACGAGCAGGGCGAGACCTTCGAGCTCGACTGCGAAGGCCTGCTCGCCGTGTGCGTCCAGCACGAGATGGATCACCTGATGGGTCGCGTATTCGTCGAATACCTGTCGCCGCTCAAGCAGACGCGTATCAAGACGAAGATGAAGAAACTCGAACGCGCGATGTGATGCGCGTACTCCCAGCCCGACCCCGAACGCTGTCATGACCCATACGTTGCGCGTGATTTTTGCCGGCACGCCGGAATTCGCCGCGGCTGCCCTTGCCGCGATCCACGAGGCCGGTTTCCCGGTGCCGCTCGTGCTCACCCAGCCCGATCGCCCGGCCGGCCGCGGGATGAAACTCCAGGCGAGCGCCGTGAAGCGCTACGCGGTCGAGCACGGGATGACCGTCGCGCAGCCGCCGTCGCTGCGCCGCGCGGGCAAGTATCCGGCGGAGGCGGCCGACGCGATCGGGCTGCTGCGCACGACGCCGCACGACGTGATGGTGGTGGCCGCGTACGGACTGCTGCTACCGCAGGAGGTGCTCGACATCCCGCGCGCCGGCTGTATCAACATCCACGCGTCGCTGCTGCCGCGCTGGCGCGGCGCCGCACCGATCCATCGCGCGATCGAAGCCGGCGACGCCGAGACCGGCGTCACGCTGATGCAGATGGATGCCGGCCTCGACACCGGTGCGATGATCGAGGAGGCGCGCATCGCGATCGCGCCCGACGATACGACCGCGACGCTGCACGACCGGCTCGCCGCCGACGGCGCGCGGCTGATCGTCGACGCGCTCGTGCGGCTCGAGCGCGACGGCACGCTGCCGGCGACGCCGCAGCCGGCCGACGGCGTGAGCTACGCGGAAAAGATCGGCAAGCACGAAGCGGCGCTCGACTGGCGCAAGCCCGCCGACGTACTCGCGCGCCAGGTGCGTGCGTTCGATCCGTTCCCGGGCGGCGTCGCGACGCTCGACGGTGCGGCCATCAAGCTGTGGGCGGCCGAGCCCGTGGCGGCGCGCGGCGATGCGGCGCCCGGCACGATCGTCGAGGTCGCGCCGGAAGGCGTGGTGGTCGCATGCGGCAGCGGCGCGCTGCGCGTCACGCAGTTGCAGAAGCCGGGCGGCAAGCGGCTGCCCGCGCGCGAATTCCTCGCCGGTTCGCCGCTCGTCGCAGGCCAGCGTTTCGCGCTGCCCGACGTCGACTGACACGGCCTCAGCGTCATTCGACCGGATTCGCCGGCCCCGCGCAACTGGCCGGACGGCCGAGTCGCGCGGGGCCGCAGGCACGCGTAGAATTTCCCTGCGCTTTCCGGTTTCGAGGTTTTCATGTTCGGCATCGTCCATTTCGGCTTCTTCGTGCTCGCGGTTTTCCTGCTGAACATCACGCCCGGCCCCGATACGGCCTACATCATCGGCCGCAGCGTCGCGCAGGGGCGCGGCGCGGGGTTGATATCGGCGTTCGGTATTTCGGCCGGCTGCTGCGTCCACGCGCTCGCATGTGCATTCGGCCTGACCGCGCTGCTGGCGGCGTCGGCAACCGCGTTCACGGTGATCAAGCTGGCCGGCGCCGCATATCTGATCTATCTCGGCGTGCGGATGATCGTCGCGAAGCAGGCCGCCGCGCCGTCGGGCGCCGAAGCCACGCAGGCCGCGGCCGCCAAGCCGCTGCGCCAGCTGTTCATGCAGGGTTTCTGGACCAACGTGCTGAATCCGAAGGTCGTGCTGTTCTTCGTGTCGTTCTTCCCGCAGTTCGTGTCGGCCGACAGTCCGCACAAGGCTTGGGCATTCCTGACCCTCGGCGCGGTGTTCGTCGCGATGAGCACGGTCTGGACGAGCCTCGTCGCGTGGGTGGCGGGCAGCGTCACGCAGCGCTTTGCCGGCAAGCCGGGCGTCAAGAAGTGGCTCGACCGCACGGTCGGCAGCGCTTTCGTCGGCCTCGGCCTTCGGCTTGCGAGTTCGCAACGCTGAGATTGAATTTTTCCGGCGAGACCTTATCTAACAAATCGCTTACAATTTTCCGCTGTGCGCTGTGATGCGCGGCGGGTCCCCTGACGGATAAGGAGTGGGTATGTTCAATTGGGTCAAAACGGCGATGCTGATGGCCGCGATCACGGCCCTGTTCATCGTGATCGGCGGGATGATCGGCGGCTCGCGCGGCATGACGATCGCGCTGCTGTTCGCGCTCGGCATGAATTTCTTCTCGTACTGGTTCTCCGACAAGATGGTGCTGCGCATGTACAACGCGCAGGAAGTCGACGAGAACACGGCGCCGCAGTTCTACCGGATGGTGCGCGAGCTGGCCACGCGCGCGAATCTGCCGATGCCGCGCGTCTACCTGATCAACGAGGACGCACCGAACGCGTTCGCGACGGGTCGCAATCCCGAGCACGCGGCGGTTGCCGCGACGACGGGCATCCTGCGCGTGCTGTCGGAGCGCGAGATGCGCGGCGTGATGGCGCACGAGCTCGCGCACGTGAAGCACCGCGACATCCTGATCTCGACGATCACCGCGACGATGGCGGGCGCGATTTCGGCGCTCGCGAACTTCGCGATGTTCTTTGGCGGACGCGACGAGAACGGCCGGCCGGCCAACCCGATCGCGGGTATCGCGGTCGCGTTGCTCGCCCCGATTGCGGGCGCCTTGATCCAGATGGCGATTTCGCGGGCCCGCGAGTTCGAGGCCGACCGAGGCGGCGCGCAGATTTCCGGCGATCCGCAGTCGCTGGCCACCGCACTCGACAAGATCCATCGCTATGCGGCGGGCATCCCGTTCCAGGCAGCCGAAGCGCATCCGGCCACCGCGCAGATGATGATCATGAACCCGCTGCACGGCGGTGGCCTGCAGAACCTGTTCTCGACGCACCCGGCCACCGAGGAGCGCATCGCGCGCCTGATGGAGATGGCGCGCACCGGCCGCTTCGATTGATGCCCCGGCGTACCGCGCGCGGCCGTTGCCGTGCGCGGGCCGCTCCGCCACCCCGCATGCTTCGCGCTGCGGGGTGTTTCATTTGCGCGCGCCGTAAAGGGGCCAAAGGGGGCGGCATGACCGCACGCTACAATGCGCGGTTTGGGATCGCAGGGCCATGTGGCGGCCGCGATCCCGCCGTTTGCCGCCGCCGCTTGCCGCATTTGTTTGCCGCACCCGATTGCGGCGCTTGTTTGCCGATTCCGCACCGATGACACGACCCCGTTTTTCCGCTCCGACTTCTTCCGGCCGCCCGGCGCGCCTGTCTGCGCTGCACCTGTCGCCCGATTCGCTCGGCTTCGCGCTCGACGCGGCCGCGCAGGCGGTCGATGCGGTGCGACGCGGCACCGCGTTGCCGGCGGCGCTGTCGGCGGTGTTCGCGCAGATGCCGCCCGGTGCGCAGGCGCTCGCGCGCGGTGCGGCCCAGGACGTCGCCTACCGGACGATGCGCCGCCTTGGCAGCGCGGACTGGCTGATCGGCAAGTTCGTCGGCAAGGCGCCGCCCGCGCACGTGCACGCGGTGCTCGCCGGCGCGTTCGCGCTGCTGCTCGACCCGGCGGACGAGGCCGCGTACCCGGCGTTCACGGTGGTCGACCAGGCCGTCACCGTCATCGGTGCTCGGCGCGAATTCGCGTTCGCGAAAGGGATGGTCAACGCGGTGCTGCGCCGTTTCCTGCGGGAGCGCGACGCACTCGCCGCGGCGATGCAGGACGATCCGGTCGCGCACTGGAACTACCGCGCGTGGTGGGTCGATGCGGTGAAGCGCGCATGGCCGGACGCGTGGCAGGCGATCCTCGCGGCCGGCGAGCGTCAGGGGCCGTTGACGCTGCGCGTGAACGCGCGTCGTGCGAGCGTCGATGCGTATCTCGACACGTTGCGCGCAAGCGGGATCGACGCGACCACGATCGGCCGGCATGCCGTGCGGCTTGCATCGGCGCTGCCGGTGGATCGCATTCCGGGATTTGCCGACGGCGTGGTGTCGGTGCAGGACGCCGGTGCGCAACTCGCGGCCGAATGGCTCGGCGCGCGTGACGGCATGCGCGTGCTCGACGCGTGCGCGGCGCCCGGCGGCAAGACCGGCCATATTCTCGAGCTCGCCGATGCGGACGTCGTGGCGCTCGAAAGCGACGCGACGCGCGCGGCGCGCATCGGCGAGAATCTCGTTCGCCTGTCGCTCGCAGCGAGCGTGTGCGTCGGCGACGCGGGCACGCCGGACGCGTGGTACGACGGGCGCCCGTTCGATCGCATCCTGGCTGACGTGCCGTGCTCGGCGTCCGGCATCGTGCGGCGGCATCCCGACATCCGTTGGCTGCGCCGCGAGGCCGACATCCCGGCGCTCGTCGCGGAGCAGCGTCGCATCCTGTCGGCGCTGTGGCCGCTCGTGAAGCCGGGCGGCGAACTGCTTTACGTGACCTGTTCGATCTTTCCTGAGGAAGGCGAATGGCAGGCCCGCTGGTTTGAAGCGGCCTGCGAAGATGCGGTACGATTGGACGCCCCTGGCCAACTGCTGCCGGGCGGCGTGCAGGGGCGGGCGGCCGCCGGCGCACTCGACCAGAACATCGATCACGACGGATTTTTCTACGCGCGGTTTCAGAAACGGTGACGATCAAACACCTTTTTCCATTTCGGCTCGCGGCCGTCTTGCTGGTCGCGTTGACGCTGTGCCTGGTCGTCGTCCGGCCGGCGCATGCCGAATCGATCGCCGTGCAGCGCGCGTCGCTTCAGTCGGACGGAAGCGGCTGGAGCCTGGACGCGCGTTTCGACTTCGAGCTGAATCCGAGCCTCGAGGATGCCGTCAACAAGGGCATCCCGCTTTACTTCACGACCGACTTCGAACTGAGCCGCGCGCGCTGGTACTGGTTCGACGAGCAGCCGGTGGCGGTCACGCAGACGATCCGCCTGTCGTTCCAGCCGCTCACGCGCGAGTACCGCGTGTCGACGGGCGGCCTGCAGCTTGGCTTCCCGTCGCTGAAGGATGCGCTCGCGGTGGTTCGTCACATCACGTCGTGGCACGTGATCGACCGCAACCAGGTGCGCGCGGGCGAAACCTACACGGCGTCGGTGCGGATGCAGCTCGATACGGCGCTGATGCCGAAGCCGTTCCAGGTCGATGCCGTGAACAATCGCGACTGGACGCTCGGGTCGGACTGGAAGCGCTTCAACTTCACGGTGACCGAACGTGCTAAATAAAGTACGCCGCGCGGCCAGCGGGAAGAGCCTCCTCATCCGCGTGATCGTCTCGACCGTCGCGCTGACCGCGCTGCTGTTGCTCGTGCTGCTCGCGGCTGCGAGTGCGAACACCGAATTCTTCGACCGCTACTACTCGTGGCTGTACGCGACGAACATCGTCGTCGCGCTCGTGTTCCTGCTCGTGGTGCTCGGGCTGATCGGGATGATCGTCGTGCGCCTGAGGAAGGGCAAGTTCGGCACGCGGCTGCTCGCGAAGCTCGCGGTGTTCTTCGCGCTCGTCGGCGTGGTGCCGGGCGGGATCATCTACGTCGTGTCGTACCAGTTCGTGTCGCGCAGTATCGAATCGTGGTTCGACGTGAACGTCGAGACGGCGCTGACGGCCGGGCTGAACCTCGGCCGCGGGATGCTCGATGCGTCGCTGTCCGATCTGCAGACGAAGGCGCGGCTGATGTCCGACCAGCTCGCGAGCGTCGATGCGAACACGAACGGCACGACGCTCACGCTGCTGCGGCTGCGCGACCAGTTCGGCGTGCAGGACGCGACGATCGTCGAGCCGAGCCGCGGCGGCTCGGGCGCGGCGCCCGACCTTCACATCGTCGCGCAGGCGTCGGGCAATTTCGCGGCGCTGATTCCGGACGACCTGCCGACGCCGCTGATGCTGAGCCAGGCGCGCGAACACGGCGCGTATGCGGCGATCGAGGGCGAAGTCGACGGCGACCCGCGCGCGCATGGCGCGAAGGGCGCGCTGCGGCTGCGCGTCGTGCGGCCGATTCCCGATGCGACGACGTCGCTGCTGCAGCCGGCGGAGCGGTTCCTGCAGCTCACGCAGCCGGTGCCGCCGACGCTCGCGCACAACGCGGACGCCGTGCAGCGCGCGTACCGCGAGTACCAGGAAAAGTCGCTCGGCCGCACGGGCCTGCGCAAGATGTACATCGGCACGCTGACGCTCGCGCTGTTCCTCGCGACCTTCATCGCGATGATGCTCGCGCTCGCGCTCGGCCAGCAGCTCGCGCGGCCGCTGTTCCTGCTCGCGCAGGGCACGAAGGAGATCACGGAAGGCGACTACACGCCGAAGCGCGAGATCAAGACGCGCGACGAGCTCGGCTTCCTCACGCAGTCGTTCAACGCGATGACGCGCCAGTTGTCCGAGGCGCGGCTCGCGGTCGAGAAGAACCGCATCGCGCTCGAGCATTCGAAGACGTATCTCGAGAGCATCCTCGCGAACCTGACGGCCGGCGTGTTCGTGCTCGACCGCCAGTTCCGGCTGACGACGGCCAATCGCGGCGCCGAGCGGATCTTCCGGCAGCCGTTCAACTCGCTGATCGGTACGACGCTCGACCGGATCGGCGTGGCCGCCGGGTTCGGCGCGATGGTGCGCAAGGCGTTCGCCGATCGCGAGGCGGCGTCCGACGGCGGCAGCGGCGATCGCGGCCACTGGCAGCAGCAGTTCGCGATCGAGGTGCCGGGCGAAACCGAGCCGCTGACGCTGCTCGTGCGCGGCACGCGTCTCGTGTCGACGGTCGAGGGGCAGGCCGACGATCCGCAGACGTCCGGTTACGTCGTCGTGTTCGACGACATCTCCGACGTGATTTCCGCGCAGCGTTCGGTCGCGTGGGGCGAGGTCGCGCGGCGGCTCGCGCACGAGATCAAGAATCCGCTGACGCCGATCCAGCTGTCGGCCGAGCGGCTGCAGATGAAGCTGTCCGACAAGCTCGCACCGCACGACGCGGACGTGCTCAAGCGCGGCGCGACGATGATCGTGAACCAGGTGGCCGCGATGAAGCGGATGGTCGACGATTTCCGCGAATACGCGCGCACGCCGCCGGCGGTGCTCGCGAACCTGCAGTTGAACGAACTGGCGAGCGAGGTGCTCGGGCTCTACGGCGTCGGCGAAGGCAAGAGCGCGATCGTCGCCGAGCTCGCGCCGTCGCTGCCGGTGATTCGCGGCGACGCGACGCAATTGCGCCAGGTGATTCACAACCTGCTGCAGAATGCGCAGGATTCGGTCGCGGAGTCCGCGCATCCGCGTGTGTTGATCGAAACCAAGACAGTAGAATATGGCGACCCCGACGCCGAGGGCAAAACGCGCGTCGCGGTACGTCTGACCGTGTCCGACAACGGGCCCGGTTTTCCGGCACGCATCCTGACGCGCGCGTTCGAGCCTTACGTGACGACGAAGGCGAAGGGCACGGGGCTCGGGCTGGCCACGGTCAAGAAAATCGTTGACGAGCACGGCGCGCGGATCGATCTGCGCAATCGCATGCACGGCGAGACCGTCGAGGGTGCGCAGGTGTCGATCCTCTTCCTGCAGATGGCGAGCGATACGCCAGGCGCCGAATCCGGTGCACAGGACGGGGCGACTCCCGCCAAGACAAAAGCAAGTGAGCAGACAAAGGCAGCGTAAATGGCAACCATCCTGGTGGTAGATGATGAAATGGGCATCCGGGAATTGCTCTCGGAGATCCTCAGCGATGAAGGACATGTCGTCGAGGCGGCGGAGAACGCGCAGGCCGCGCGGGAATACCGGCTGAATCAGGCGCCCGATCTCGTGCTGCTCGATATCTGGATGCCCGATACCGACGGCGTCACGCTGCTCAAGGAATGGGCGGCGCAGGGGCTGCTGACGATGCCCGTGATCATGATGTCCGGGCACGCGACGATCGATACCGCCGTCGAGGCGACCAAGATCGGCGCGCTCGATTTCCTCGAGAAACCGATCGCGCTGCAGAAGTTGCTGAAGTCCGTCGAGCACGGCCTCGCACGCGGCGCGGCGCCGGTGTCCGCGAACGCGGCGGCGAAGGCGGGCGGCGGGCAGGCCGCGGGGCCGGCGGCGGTCGCGTCGGCGGCGGCGCTGCCGACGCTCGGCGACGACATGGCGTCGGCGCTCGGCCTCGCAGGCCAGACGGCCGCGATCCCGTTCGACATCCCGTTGCGCGAAGCGCGCGATGCGTTCGAGCGCGCGTACTTCGAATATCACCTCGCGCGCGAGAACGGCAGCATGACGCGCGTCGCGGAGAAGACGGGCCTCGAGCGCACGCACCTGTATCGCAAGCTCAAGCAGCTCGGCGTCGAGCTCGGCAAGAAGCCGTCCGAAGGCGCGCTGTAAAATATTTTGCGAAAGCACTTGCTCGGGGGCGAATAGCTCGATATACTTTCATTCTTCGTTGGCCCGGTAGCTCAGTTGGTAGAGCAGCGGATTGAAAATCCGCGTGTCGATGGTTCGATTCCGTCCCAGGCCACCAGCATTTAAAACCCCAAGAATCGGAAGGTTCTTGGGGTTTTTCGTTTGTGGTGGGTATTGCGTGCCGTGGGCGGTGGGCCCGGCAGCATTCGCCGGAGCATGATAAAATCCGTGCCCGCTCAATGACTTAGCGCATCGCTTCATGCGCATGGTAGGCCGCCCGCAGTGCGCCTGCCGTGGCGCGCGGCAACGATGCCGCGCGATGAGCGGTATAAGCGCGCCGCCGCATTCGCGGCCGACCGCGCTGCCTATACTGGTCGAGCCGGCGCAGGCCGGCCGCGTCGGGCCGCCCGGCGGCAGCCGGCCTCGGGGCGCAGTGCGACGCGAGCCTACACATTCACGGAGTATCACGGTGATTCGGACAGACGCTAAAGACGGCGCGCTCGTGTTGTTTTCCGGCGGGCAGGACTCGGCCACGTGCGTGGCATGGGCCCTCGAACGCTACCAGACAGTCGAGACGCTCGGCTTCGATTACGGTCAGCGCCATCGCGTCGAACTCGAGTGTCGCGAAGGCGTGCGCGAAGCGCTGAAGCGCAAGTTTCCCGCGTGGTCGGACCGGCTCGGCGACGATCACATGATCGACCTGTCGGTGCTCGGCGCGATCAGCGATACCGCGATGACGCGCACGATCGAGATCGAGACGGCGGCAAACGGCCTGCCGAACACGTTCGTGCCGGGCCGCAACCTGATGTTCATGACGATCGCCGCCGCGATCGCCTATCGCCGCGGGCTGCGCGTGCTGGTCGGCGGGATGTGCGAGACCGACTTTTCGGGCTATCCGGACTGCCGCGACGACACGATGAAGGCGCTGCAGGTCGCGCTGAATCTCGGGATGGATACGCGCATGGTGCTCGAGACGCCGCTGATGTGGCTCGACAAGGCGCAGACCTGGCAGCTCGCCGAACAGCTCGGCGGCGAGGCGCTCGTCGAACTGATCCGCGTCGAGACGCACACGTGCTACGTGGGCGAGCGCGCGGAACTGCACGACTGGGGCTTCGGCTGCGGCGAATGCCCGGCCTGCAAGCTGCGCAAGCGCGGCTACGAGGCTTACCTGAAGGGCGAGCGGGTGACCGAAGCGCCGCTGTGACGCGGCTGCGCGGGCAGCGCTTGATGGACTAACAGATTCTGATCGACAACGAGCGGCGCAAGCCGGACGAAGCACGATGACTTACGCGGTCAAGGAAATTTTCTACACGTTGCAGGGCGAGGGCGCGAATGCGGGCCGGCCGGCCGTGTTCTGCCGGTTCGCCGGCTGCAACCTGTGGTCGGGCCGCGAAGAGGATCGTGCGGAGGCCGTGTGCCGCTTCTGCGATACGGACTTCGTCGGCACCGACGGCGAGAACGGCGGCAAGTTCAAGGACGCCGCGGCGCTCGTCGCGACGATCGCCGGCCGGTGGCCGGAGGACGAAGCGCACCGCTTCGTCGTCTGCACGGGCGGCGAGCCGATGCTGCAGCTCGACCAGCCGCTCGTCGACGCGCTGCATGCGGCGGGCTTCGAGATCGCGATCGAGACCAACGGTTCGCTGCCGGTGCTCGAATCGATCGACTGGATCTGCGTGAGCCCGAAGGCCGACGCGCCGCTCGTCGTCACGAAGGGCAACGAACTGAAGGTCGTCGTTCCGCAGGACAACCAGCGGCTGGCCGACTACGCGAAGCTCGATTTCGAGTATTTTCTCGTGCAGCCGATGGACGGCCCGTCGCGCGACCTCAACACGAAGCTCGCGATCGACTGGTGCAAGCGTCATCCGCAGTGGCGGCTGTCGATGCAGACCCATAAATATCTGAACATTCCCTGAGCCACGGCTTTTGACATCGTGCTGATTACCCGAAAACTCGAATTCGACGCGGGCCACCGCATTCCCGATCACCGCAGCCAGTGCAGGAACCTGCACGGCCATCGCTACGTGCTCGAAATCACGCTGCGCGGCGATCTCGTCGATACCGAGGGGGCGCCCGACCGCGGCATGGTGATGGATTTCGCCGACGTGAAGGCGCTCGCGGTCGAGCATCTCGTCAGCAAGTGGGACCACGCGTTCCTGGTCTATGCGCGCGACGAGGTCGTGCGCTCGTTCCTCGAGCAGATGGCCGACCACAAGACCGTCGTGCTCGACCGGATCCCGACCGTCGAGAACCTCGCGGCGATCGCGTTCGACCTCCTCGCGAACGTGTACGACGCGCACTACGGCGTGAACCTGCGCCTCGAGCGCGTGCGCCTGTACGAGACGCCGAACTGCTGGGCCGACGTCGAGCGCCAGCCCGGCCGCTGACCCTGCCCTCCCGCGAGGCAGCCCCGCCGTCCAGCGTGGGCCGCCTCGTCGCTGCCGCCGCCGGCTCGCCTTCCTCCGCGCCGTGCCGGTACGGCTTCCCCGTCAGTTCCCGCATCGAGCACCCCGCCGCGCTATGATCGTCGTGCGGCACCGGAAAACGCTCGCGTGAGCGATTTCGCGGCCCGCGCTGTCAGATCGGCCGGCCCGATCCGACTCACGTTCTCCGGCGCGCGATCCGCCGCCGCCATGCTTCGATTGCCCGGCGGCGCGCGTTTCGCTTCGCCTGTTGCTTGTCCCGTTCGATTGCCGTTCCGTTCCGGAGGCCGTATCGATGAGCACGCTCACCAATTCCCTCAAACAACGCCTGCGCGACGGCGACGAGCCGCTGTACGGCCTGTGGCTGTCGCTCGGTAGCGACTCGGCCGCGGAAGCGCTCGCGCATGCCGGTTACGACTGGCTCTGCATCGACATGGAGCATGCGCCGAACGACAGTCGCGACGTGGCGTCGCAACTGCGCGCGCTCGCCGCGGCGCACCTGCCGAGCGAACCGGTCGTGCGCGTGCCGGCGCGGGAGCCGTGGCTCGTGAAGCGCGCGCTCGACGCCGGCGCGCGCACGCTGATGTTCCCGTGTATCGAGACGCCCGACGACGCCGCGCACGCGGTGCGGCTCACGCGCTTTCCGTCGCCCGAATCGCCCGACGGGCTGCGCGGGGTCGCAGGCATGGTGCGCGCGGCGGCGTTCGGCATGCGCCGCGACTACCTGCAGACGGCGAATGCGCAGGTCGCGGTGATCGTGCAGGTCGAATCGGCACGCGGCGTCGACGAAGTCGAGCGGATCGCGGCGACGCCCGGTGTCGATTGCCTGTTCGTCGGCCCGGCCGATCTCGCGGCGAGCCTCGGGCATCTCGGCGATATCCGTCACCCGGACGTCGAAACCGCGATGGCGCGCGTGCTCGCGGCCGGCAAGCAGGCCGGCGTCGCGGTCGGCATCTTCGCCGGCGACACGGCGGCCGCGCGCCAGTATCGCGAGGCCGGTTACCGGATGATCACGGTGTCGGCCGACGTGAGCTGGCTGCTGCGCGCGACGCGGCAGGCGTTGCAGGAGGTGCGGTCATGAACGGCGCAGACGGTGGGTGCCGCCGGCGCGCGCGGCTCGGGGCGATGGTCGGCCTGTGGGCCGTGTGTGCGGCGGCCGTCGCACAGGGCGCACCGCAAGCGAAGCCCGATCCGTCGCACGAGACGCAATCGGCGGTCGCCGACTACAACGCCGGCGACTATCGCGCGGCGCTGGTGCAATTCCACGATGCGGCCGAGCGCGGCGATCGCCTCGCGCAGTTCAACTACGCGATGATGCTGCTGACGGGGGAAGGCGTGACGGCGAACGTCGACGAAGGGCTGCGCTGGTTGAAGCGCGCGGCGGACGCGAACATGTCGCATGCGCAGTACGTATACGGCCGGATGTTCGACGACGGCGAGTTCGTCGCGCGCAACCCGGCCGAAGCGCATCGCTGGTTCCTGCGGGCCGCGAAGCAGGGGCACGTGCAGGCCGAGCTGTCGCTCGCGAACCAGTTCCTCGACGGGCGCGGCACGCCGCGCGACAACCGGCAGGCGTTCGCGTGGTACAAGCAGGCCGCCGACGCGGGCGAGCCCATCGCGCAGTACGTGACCGCGTCGTTCTACGAGCGCGGCGGCGACGGCGTCGCGCAGAACCTGAACATCGCACGCGCGTATTACGCGGCGGCAGCCGCGCAGGGCGACGAGACGGCCGAGCTGAAATTCAAGGAGTTGAGCGCGCGGCTGAAGGCGCCGATGCCGGCGTCGGGTGCCGGCGCGGAACAAGGCAAGCCGCACGCGCCGACGCAGTAAGTACCCGCGCCCAATGAAAACGGCGCCGGAGCGCCGTTTTCGTGTGCCGCGGTGCGGGCCGCGCGCTCAGCTCTTCATCAGCCGCCGCTGCCGCCCGACGCTCATGATCATCCCGATCGCGATGCCGAGCGTCGTGAGCGCGGTGCCGCCGTAACTCATGAACGGCAGCGGCACGCCGACGACCGGCAGCACGCCGCTCACCATCCCGATGTTGACGAATGCGTAGACGAAGAATGCGAGCGTGAGCGAGCCCGCGAGCAGCCGGCCGAACAGCGTCGCGCCCTGCGCGGCGATGTAGAGCCCGCGCGCGATCAGCGCCATGTACAGCGTCAGCAGCACGAGGCCGCCGGCGAGCCCCCATTCCTCCGAGAACACCGCGAAGATGAAGTCGGTGTGTTTCTCCGGAATGAATTCGAGGTGCGCCTGCGTGCCTTTCAGGTAGCCCTTGCCGAGCACGCCGCCCGAGCCGATCGCGATCACGGCCTGGATCGTGTGGAAGCCCTTGCCGAGCGGGTCGGACGTCGGATCGAGCAGCGTGCACACACGGTGCTTCTGGTAATCGTGCATCAGCGGCCACTGCACTTCGGGCTGGCAGATGCGCTCTTCGAACACGGCGATCGAGCCGACCGCGATCACGCCCGCGACGAGCACCGGCACGATCAGCTTGAACGACAGGCCGGCGAGGTAGATCACGAAGAAGCCGGCCGCGAACACGAGCAGGCCCGTGCCGAGGTCGGGCTGCTTCGCGATCAGCCCGACCGGCACCAGCAGGATCCCGAACGCGGCGACGAAGTCGTACCAGCGCAGCCCGCCTTCGCGACGCTGGTAGTACCACGCGAGCATCAGCGGCGTCGCGATCTTGAGGATTTCCGACGGCTGGATCACGACGCCGACGTTCAGCCAGCGCTTCGCGCCCTTCTTGGTCATCCCGAACAGCGCGACGGCGATCAGCAGCGTGACCCCGAACGTGTAGAGCGGGACCGCGAAGCGCATCAGCGTGGTTGGCGGGATGTTGGCGATCACCCACATCAGCACGAACGTCAGCAGGATGTTGCGCAGCTGGTCCTCGACGCGGCCCGGCACGTCGATCGACGCGCTGTACAGCGTGACGATGCCGACGCACAGCAGCAGGAACACGATGAGCGCGAGCGGGCGGTCGAACCCCGCGAACATCTGCTTGATCTTGTCGAGCCAGGCGCGCTTGTCGAATTGCATGCCTTTCTCCGTCAATGAGCGGTGCCGGCGTCCGCCGCTTTCGCGGGGGCCGTCGCACGGTGGTTGTCGTCCCGCGGCGCGGCGACGAGCGGTTGCGCGTCGCTCGCGGGCCGGCGCGGCCGGTGCGGGCGCCGGATCGGCGGCAGGCTTGCGGCCATTGGCGCCGCGGCGCTCGCGTCGGCCGGCGGCGTGGCAGTGGCGCCGGCGCCGGCCGTACCGGAGGCCGCCGATGCGGCCGATGCCGCCTCGGCCGCGCTGGCCGCCGACGGCACGACCGGCTGCGGCAGCGCGGTGAAGCCGGCCGCGATGGTGGCGGGCTTCGAGGTGTCGCCGACCACGGGCGCGCTCACCGGCTCGGTGGCCGACGCCGCGGCGGCCACGGCCGCAGCTTCGTTTTTCGGGTTCTGGCGCTCGACGAGATAGTAGTCGAGCACGCGACGCGCGATCGGGCCGGCGGCCTGGGCGCCCCAGCCGCCGTTTTCGACGACCAGCGCGACGGCGATCTGCGGGTGGTCGACCGGCGCGTACGCGATGAACAGCGCGTGGTCGCGCAGGTGTTCGGCGAGCAGGTGGCCCTTGTAGTTCGAGCCCTGCAGCGAGAACACCTGCGCGGTGCCGGTCTTGCCGGCAGCGAGGTACGGCGCGCCGCGGAACACCTTGTACGCGGTGCCGGACGGGTTTTCGATCACGTTCTCCATCCCGCGCTTCACGACGTCGATGTCGGCCGCCTTCAGCGGGATCACGTCGCTTTCCTTCGGCACGGTCAGGTGGCGCGCGCGCGAGATCGGATCCTCGACTTCCTTCACGAGGTGAGGCTTCATCACGACGCCGTTGTTCGCGAGCGTCGCGGTCGCGTGCGCGAGCTGCAGGATCGTGAACGAGTTGTAGCCCTGGCCGATCCCGAGGCTGATCGTCTCGCCGTCGAACCACTTCTGCTGCGCGGCCTTCTTGAATGCCTTCTTCTTCCAGTCGGTCGACGGCAGGATCCCGCGCGCCTCGCCCTGGATGTCGATACCGGTGATCTGGCCGAAGCCGAACGGCTTCATGAAGTTCGCGATCGCGTTCACGCCGAGGTCGCGCGCGAGCATGTAGAAGTAGGTGTCGTTCGACACCATGATCGCCTTGTTCATGTCGACCCAGCCCTGGCCCGAGCGCACGTCGTTGCGGAACGTGTGGCCGCCGAACGTGAAGTAGCCGGGATCCTGGAAGCCCCAGCCCGGCGTGCGCTTGCCGAGCGTCAGGCCGGCGAGCGCCATGAACGGCTTGTACGTCGAGCCGGGCGGGTAGGTGCCGTGCAGCGGGCGGTTCAGCAGCGGCTTGTCGGGCGAGTTGTTCAGCTCGTCCCAGGTCTGCTGGTCGATGCCGTCGACAAACGAATTCGGGTCGAAGCTCGGCGACGACACGAATGCGAGCACGTCGCCCGTCTTCGGCTCGATCGCGACGAGTGCGCCGCGCTTGCCCGCGAACGCCTGCTCGGCAACCTGCTGCAGCCCGATGTCGAGCGACAGCACGAGGTTGTTGCCGGGCGTCGCCTGCGTGCGCGACAGCGTGCGCACCGGCCGGCCGCCGGCCGTCACCTCGACTTCCTCGAAGCCGGTCAGCCCGTGCAGCTCGGTTTCGTAGCTCTGCTCGACGCCGATCTTGCCGATGTAATCGGTGCCCTTGTAGTTGTTCGCGTCGCGGCGCGGATCGTAGTGTTCCTGGTCGCTGTCGTTGTCGTCGCTCATCGCGTCGATGCGATCCTGGTCGCGCTTCGAGATCCGGCCGATGTAGCCGATCACGTGCGCGGCCGTCATGCCGAGCGGGTACTGGCGGAACAGCCGCGCGCGCACGTCGACGCCGGGGAACCGGAAACGCTGCGCGGTGAAGCGCGCGACTTCCGCGTCGGTGAGGCGCGTACGGATCGGCAGGCTCTCGAAGTTCTTCGAGTCTTCCTGCAGCTTCTTGAAGCGGCGGCGGTCGCGTGCGTCGATCGGGACGATCTCGGACAGCTTGTCGATCGTGTTGTCGAGCGTGTCGTCGAGCTTCGACGGCGTGATCTCGAGCGTGTACGCCGAGTAGTTCTTCGCGAGGATCACGCCGTTGCGATCGGTGATGATCCCGCGGTTCGGCACGATCGGCGCGACCGAGATACGGTTTTCCTCGGCCTGCAGCGCGTATTTGCCGTGCTGCATCAGCTGCAGGTAGAAGAAGCGGCTCGCGAGCAGCCCGAAGCAGACGAACACGAACACGCCCGCCGCCGCGACGCGCAGGCGGAACCTCGAGAGCTGCTGTTGGGTGTCGTTGAATTCGGTCATTTAAGGGCAATCTGGCCCGCGCGCAGGCGCAGGCGAGGTGCCGCCCCGGAGCGCGGCGCGCGGCGGGCGTGGGGGCGGCGGGTATTCAAGGTCGGTCCGGCTCAGATCGGGCGCGTATCGTCCGGGTCGACCGGGCGGCGTTGCGGCATCAGCAGCAGATGGCTCGCGATCGGCCACAGCGCGGCTTCGACGAAACCGTCGACCAGATAGCGCCAACCGGGGAACGCGGCGCCCATCATCAGGCGGATCACGAACGGGACGAGCTGCGCGCCGACCAGCAGCGGCGTGACGTACAGCACCTGCACGCCGATCGGCATCCACAGCACGCGGCGGTGGATCGTGATCGCGCCGTACGACAGCAGCGTATAGGCGAGCGCGTGCTCGCCGAGCAGCCCCGCGTCATGCACGTCCATCAGGATGCCGAGCGCGAACGCGACGCCCATCCCGACCTTGCGCGGCTGGTGGACGTTCCAGAACAGCAGCACGAGCGCGACGAAATCGGGCACGCCGGGCAGGCGGCCCCACGGCATCAGGTTCAGCAGGAACGCGGCGGCGAGGCTGAAGACGATGAAGTACGGATTGACCGGCTGCAGGATGTATTGCGGGCGGTTCATCGCTGGGCTCCCGATTGCCCGGCGGCGGGCTTGGCCGGCGCGGCGGGGGCGGCCGGCGCCGGTTTCGCAACGGCGGGCTGGGCCGCGGCGGCCGGTTTCGCATTCGCGTCGGCCTTCTCGGCTTTCTCGGCCTTCGCGGCGGCTTTCGCGCCCTTCTTGCCCTTCGCGTTCTTGTCGGCGGCGGGATCGGGCTCGGCCGGGCGCGGCGGGATGTCGTTCCGGTAATGCAGCACGAGCATCTGGCGCGCGCCGCGCACGGCCGCGACCGGTGCGCACGTCACGCGGGCGAACGCGGTATCGGCGAGCTTGTCGACGCGCACGACCTTCGCGACCGGCAGGCCGGGCGGATAGACGCCGTCGAGGCCACTCGTGACGAGCTCGTCGCCGGCGACGAGATCCGCGCTCGTCGGCACGAAGCGCAGGTCGAGCGAATCGCCCTTCGGCGTGCCGTAGATCACGCTGCGCAGGCCGGTGCGCAGCACCTGCACGGGAATCGCGAGATCGCGGTCGGTGACCAGCGTGACTTCGGATTGCAGCGGGAACACGCGCGTGACCTGGCCGACCACGCCGTCCTCGCTGACGACGGGCGAGCCGTCCTGGATGCCTTGCTGCGAGCCTTGCCCGACCACGATCTTCTGCGTGAACGGATCGCTCGTGTCGTACTGGATCTCGACCGGCGTCGATTGCGTCGCGATGTGCTGGCGCAGCTCGAGCACCGCGCGCAGGTGCGCGTTTTCCTGCGCGAGCACGGCGGCCTGGTTGGCCTGCGTGGACAGCTGCAGGTTGCGCTTGCGCAGGTCGTCGTTCTCGTGGCGCAGCGACGCGCCGGTGACGGCGATGTCGGCCGCGCCCATGAACAGGTCGCGCGGGACGAGCGCCGCGCGTTGCAGCGGATAGAGCACGGTGCCGAGCACGCCGCGGACGATTTCGAGCGTGCTGAAGCGCGCGTCCGACACGAGGAGCGCGATGGCGAGGGCGACGAAGAAGATGAGCCGCGCGAGCGCGGGCGGACCTTGCTTGAAGAGGGGCGGCGGACTGTATTCCATGGTCGGCGCCGGGCGCGTGTGATCGGTTAAATAATGCTCAGACGCGCAAACGGCGCGGCGGTTCGTTCTGAACGAGCGATCCGGCCACGCCGCGGGTGCGTCATATCAAACGGGACTGCCTAGGCGATCACTGGGCGATCACTCGTACGAGAAGATGCTGCCCAGCTTGTCCATGCGCTCGAGCGCCATGCCGGAGCCGCGCACGACGCAGGTCAGCGGATCTTCCGCGACGAGCACCGGCAGGCCGGTTTCTTCCGCGAGCAGGCGATCGAGGTCGCGCAGCAGCGCGCCGCCGCCCGTCAGCATCATCCCGCGTTCGGCGATGTCGGCGCCGAGTTCCGGCGGCGTCTGTTCGAGCGCGATCTTCACCGACGACACGATCTGGTTCAGCGGATCGGTCAGCGCTTCGAGAATTTCGTTGCTGGAGATCGTGAAGCTGCGCGGGATGCCTTCCGAGAGGTTGCGGCCCTTCACTTCCATTTCCTTGACTTCGGAGCCCGGGAACGCGGAGCCGATTTCCTTCTTGATCGCCTCGGCGGTTTGCTCGCCGATCAGCATCCCGTAGTTGCGGCGGATGTAGTTGACGATCGCCTCGTCGAACTTGTCGCCGCCGACGCGCACCGAACCCTTGTAGACGATGCCGCCGAGCGAGATCACGCCGACTTCGGTCGTGCCGCCGCCGATGTCGACGACCATCGAGCCGGTGGCTTCCGACACCGGCAGGCCCGCGCCGATCGCGGCCGCCATCGGCTCCTCGATCAGGTAGACCTGCGATGCGCCGGCGCCGTGTGCGGCTTCCTTGATCGCGCGGCGCTCGACCTGGGTCGAGCCGCACGGCACGCAGATGATGATGCGCGGCGACGGCGAGAACATGCGCGACTCGTGTGCCGTCTTGATGAACTGCTTGATCATCTGCTCGGTGACGGTGAAGTCGGCGATCACGCCGTCCTTCATCGGGCGGATCGCCTCGATGTTGCCCGGCACCTTGCCGAGCATCTGCTTGGCTTCCTTGCCGACCGCCTGGATCGTCTTCTTGCCGTTGGGGCCGCCTTCCTGGCGGATCGACACGACGGACGGCTCATCGAGCACGATGCCCTTGCCGCGCATGTAGATCAGGGTGTTTGCGGTGCCGAGGTCGATCGCGAGATCGTTGGAGAAGTAGCTGCGCAAAAAACCGAACATTCAGAATCCTGTTTCGCTCTGGGCCGGCCCTGCATAGCGAGCGCTGAGGGCGGCAGCGGAAAAAATAACAGCCTCGGGAAGCGTGGCGGAAGCGGCCGCCGCGGCGCACGAAGCTGCGAGTGATGTCTACCGGGGATCGCACGAAGCACGCACGGCTTGCCGAAGAGGGGCGAAACGGTGCGGGAAAAGGCTGCCGGGTTTGGGTCGAACGCGTAATGATACCTTATAATTTCTCGGTATTTGAATCGAAACGGGCGGTATTTTTGCCGCTTCGGCCCCGATTTTTGAGGGTGGGATCGCACCCTCCAACCCCCCGCCGCAGTGCTGCTTTCGACGCACTGCGCAGTCTTGTTTTTCCGGTGATCGCATGGCCCTGACCCTGACCGATGTGAAACGCATCGCGCACCTGGCGCGACTCGAAATGGCCGACGCCGACGCCGAGCACATGCTCGGCCAGCTCAACGAATTCTTCGGCCTCGTCGAGCAGATGCAGGCGGTCGACACCGCCGGCATCGCGCCGCTCGCCCACCCGATCGAACAGATCCAGGAAGTCGCGCAGCGCCTGCGCGACGACGCCGTGACGGAAGTCGTCGATCGCGACGACAACCAGCGTCCGGCGCCGGCCGTCCAGGACGGCCTCTATCTCGTGCCGAAGGTGATCGAGTAAGCATTCGATGACAAGCGCGCCGGCCGTCCGGCGCCGCGCGCCACCCAGAATTCCCAGGAAAACCACTCAATGCACGCAAAAAGCCTGACCGAACTGCGCGCCGCGCTCGCCGCCAAGGAATGCTCGGCCGTCGAGCTCGCGCAGCACTATCTGAAACGGATCGACGCCGCGCGCGACCTGAACGCGTTCGTCCATGTCGACGCCGACCTCACCCTCGCGCAGGCGAAAGCCGCCGACGCCGAACTCGCGCGCGGCGCGGGCGGCGCGCTGACCGGCCTGCCGATCGCGCACAAGGACGTCTTCGTCACGCGCGGCTGGCGCTCGACCGCCGGCTCGAAGATGCTCGCGAATTACGAGAGCCCGTTCGACGCGACCGTGGTCGCCCGCCTGCAGGCGGCCGGCATGGTCACGCTCGGCAAGACCAACATGGACGAGTTCGCGATGGGCTCGTCGAACGAGAATTCCGCGTTCGGCGCGGTGAAGAACCCGTGGGACACGAACGCGGTGCCGGGCGGCAGTTCGGGCGGCAGCTCGGCCGCCGTTGCCGCGCGCCTCGCGCCGGCCGCGACCGGCACCGACACCGGCGGCTCGATCCGCCAGCCCGCGTCGTTCGCGGGCGTGACGGGCATCAAGCCGACCTACGGCCGCGTGTCGCGCTACGGGATGATCGCGTTCGCGTCGTCGCTCGACCAGGGCGGCCCGATGGCGCAGAGCGCGTCCGACTGCGCGCTGCTGCTGAACGCGATGGCCGGCTTCGACGAGCGCGACTCGACGAGCCTCGAGCGCGACGACGAGGATTTCACGCGCCACCTCGGCCAACCGTGGGCGCCGGGCAACGACGCCGCGAAGCCGCTTGCGGGGCTGCGCATCGGGCTGCCGAACGAGTATTTCGGCGACGGCCTCGCCGACGACGTGCGCGCGGCGATCGACGCGGCGCTCAAGCAATACGAAGCGCTCGGCGCGACGCTCGTGCCGGTGTCGCTGCCGAAGACGGAACTGTCGATCCCCGTGTACTACGTGATCGCGCCGGCCGAGGCGTCGTCGAACCTGTCGCGTTTCGACGGCGTGCGCTTCGGCCACCGCGCCGCGCAATACGGCGATTTGCTCGACATGTACAAGAAGTCGCGCGCCGAAGGCTTCGGGCCTGAAGTGAAGCGCCGGATCCTGGTCGGCACCTACGTGCTGTCGCACGGCTACTACGACGCGTACTACCTGCAGGCGCAGAAGATCCGCCGCATCATCGCGAACGATTTCCAGGAAGCGTTCAAGTCCTGCGACGTGATCATGGGCCCGGCGTCGCCGACGGTCGCATGGGATCTCGGCGCGAAGGGCGACGATCCGGTGGCGATGTATCTCGCCGATATCTACACGCTGTCGGTGAGCCTCGCCGGCCTGCCCGGCATGAGCGTGCCGTGCGGCTTCGGCGCCGGCGCGAACGCGAAGCGCCCGGTCGGTCTGCAGATCATCGGCAACTATTTCAACGAAGCCCGGATGCTGCAGGTCGCCGACGCGTTCCAGCGCGCGACCGACTGGCACAAGCAAGTTCCGGCGGGGGTGTAAGCATGACTCAATGGGAAGTCGTTATCGGTCTCGAGACGCACGCGCAACTGTCGACCGTCTCGAAGATTTTCTCGGGCGCGTCGACGCAGTTCGGCGCCGAGCCGAACACGCAGGCGTGCCCGGTCGACCTGGCGCTGCCGGGCGTGCTGCCGGTGCTGAACCGCGGCGCGGTCGAGCGGGCGATCCGCTTCGGCCTCGCGATCGGCTCGACCATCGCGCCGCGCAGCATCTTCGCGCGCAAGAATTATTTCTACCCCGATCTGCCGAAGGGCTATCAGATCAGCCAGTACGAGATTCCGGTCGTGCAGGGCGGCTCGATCACGATCCAGGTGCCCGCCAACGAAAAGGCCGGCAAGCCCGCGTACGAGAAGACGGTCAACCTGACCCGTGCGCACCTCGAGGAAGACGCAGGCAAGTCGCTGCATGAAGACTTCGCCGGGATGACCGGGATCGACCTGAACCGCGCAGGCACGCCGCTGCTCGAGATCGTCACCGAGCCGGAAATGCGCAGCGCGGCCGAGGCCGTCGCGTACGCGAAGGCGCTGCACGGGCTCGTCGTGTGGCTCGGCATTTGCGACGGCAACATGCAGGAAGGCTCGTTCCGCTGCGACGCGAACGTGTCGGTGCGCCCGGTCGGCCAGGAGAAGTTCGGCACGCGCGCGGAAATCAAGAACCTCAACTCGTTCCGGTTCCTCGAGGAAGCGATCAACTACGAAGTGCGCCGCCAGATCGAGCTGATCGAGGACGGCGGCGAGGTCGTGCAGGAAACGCGCCTGTACGATCCGGACAAGCGCGAGACGCGTTCGATGCGCAGCAAGGAAGACGCGCACGATTACCGCTACTTCCCCGATCCCGACCTGATGCCGCTCGTGATCGGCCGGGACTGGGTCGAGCGCGTGCAGTCCGGCATGCCGGAGCTGCCGGCTGCGATGCAGCAGCGCTTCGTCGACGAGTACGGCGTGTCCGCGTACGACGCGGGCGTGCTGACGTCGAGCAAGGCGATGGCCGCGTACTTCGAAGCGGTGGTCGCGAAGGCCGGCGCGGCGAACGCGAAGATCGCCGCGAACTGGCTGATGGGCGACGTGTCGTCGCAACTGAACCGCGACGGCATCGAGATCGACGCGATTCCGGTGTCGGCCGCACAGCTCGCGCTGTTGCTGCAGCGCATTGCCGACGGCACGATCTCGAACAAGATCGCGAAGGAAATCTTCGCGACGATCTGGGACGAGAAGGCGACCGACGAAGGCGCGGCCGATCGCATCATCGACGCGAAGGGGCTCAAGCAGATCTCCGACACCGGCGCGCTGGAAGCGATCATCGACGAAGTGCTCGCGGCGAACGCGAAGTCGGTCGAGGAGTTCCGCGCGGGCAAGGAAAAGGCGTTCAACGCGCTGATCGGCCAGGCGATGAAGGCGACGAAGGGCAAGGCCAATCCGCAGCAGGTCAACGAACTGCTGAAGAAGAAGCTCGGCTGAGCATGCGCGCGCGCCTGAACCGCGCTTGACGACGGGCCGCTCCGGACCAGTTCGGGGCGGCCCGTTGCGTTTGGTGGATGCGTTATCGTATGCATCGCACCGTCCAACGGAGGAACGAATGGCGAAACAACCGTCGCTCGACGATTTTCGCGTGCCCTACAGCACGCGCGAGAAGGAAGCCGCCGCATTCAAGCTCGACGCGTTCGACCCGGCCGCGAAGCCGTTTTCGTCCGGCTCGAAGGAGGCCGATCGCGAACGGCTGTCGGTCGTGTCGACCGAGCTCGACGTTCAGCAGGAGCGCCTGCACACGCAGCAGAAGAAGCGCGTGTTGCTCGTGCTGCAGGGGATGGACACGAGCGGCAAGGACGGCACCGTGCGCGCGGTGTTTCGCGAGGTCGATCCGCTCGGCCTGCGCATCGTGCCGTTCAAGGCGCCGACGCCGATCGAGGCCGCGCACGATTTCCTGTGGCGCGTGCATGCGCAGGTGCCGGCGGCGGGCGAACTCGCGATCTTCAACCGCAGCCACTACGAAGACGTCCTGGTGCCGCGCGTGCTCGGCACGATCGGCGACAAGGAGTGCGAGCGCCGCTACCGGCAGATCCGCGATTTCGAGACGATGCTGTTCGAGAACGGCACGACCATCGTCAAGTGCTTCCTGCACATCTCGAAGGACGAGCAGCGCGCGCGGTTGCAGGCGCGCATCGACGACCCGACCAAGCACTGGAAATTCGACATTTCCGATCTCGACGCGCGCAAGCACTGGGACGCTTACCAGTCCGCGTACCGCGACGCGCTCGCCGCGACGTCGGCCGAGCACGCGCCGTGGTACGTGATCCCCGCGAATTCGAAGACGCACCGCAACGTGATGATCGCCGAGCTGCTGCTGCGCACGATGACCGACATGAAGCTGGAATTCCCGCCGCCGAAGCCCGAGCTCGAAGGCGTGAAGATCCGTTAAGCTGCCACCCTGTAAAAACATCGAACTGAACGGAACCCGACATGATGCGAGTGATTACCGCCAACCTGAACGGCATCCGCTCCGCCGCGAAGAAGGGCTTCTTCGACTGGCTCGGCGAGCAGAACGCCGATTGCGTGTGCGTGCAGGAAATCAAGGTATCGGCCGACGACCTGCCGGCCGAATTCGTCGAGCCGCACGGCTTCAAGAGCTATTTCCACCACGCCGAGAAGAAGGGTTACAGCGGCGCGGGCGTGTACAGCCGCCGCGAGCCCGATGACGTGATCATCGGTTTCGGCAGCAGCGAATTCGATGCCGAAGGGCGCTACGTCGAGGCGCGCTACGGCAAGCTGTCGATCGTGTCGGTGTACGTGCCGTCCGGATCGAGCGGCGAAGAGCGCCAGCAGGCGAAGTACCGCTTCATGGCCGAATTCATGCCGCATCTCGCCGCGCTGAAGAAGAGGCGCGAGGTGATCCTGTGCGGCGACGTGAACATCGTCCACAAGGAAATCGACATCAAGAACTGGAAGAGCAACCAGAAGAACTCGGGCTGCTTGCCGGAAGAGCGCGAGTGGCTCACGAAGCTGTTCGACGATGTCGGCTACGTCGACGTGTTCCGCACGCTCGACCCGCGTCCCGAGCAGTACACGTGGTGGAGCAACCGCGGCCAGGCGTACGCGAAGAACGTCGGGTGGCGGATCGATTACCAGATCGCGACCCCGGGTGTGGCCGGTACCGCGAAAAGCACGTCGATCTTCAAGGACATCAAGTTCAGCGATCATGCGCCGCTGACGGTCGACTACGACTACAAGAAGTGATGGTCGGCGCTGCGCCGCGCGCGCAGCCGCCGGGCGAGTCATCCCGGTCGCCGGATGAAAGACGGGCCGCCTGTTCCGACAGGCGGCCCGTTTCGCATGGGGCGACGCTTACTGCTTCAACGACGCCATGTCGATCACGAACCGGTACTTCACGTCGCTCTTCAGCATCCGCTCGTAGGCCGCGTTGATCTGCTGCATCGGAATCGTTTCGATGTCGGACGTGATCCCGTGCTCCGCGCAGAAGTCGAGCATTTCCTGCGTTTCCGCGATGCCGCCGATCAGCGAGCCCGCGAGGCGGCGCCGCTTGAAGATCAGGTTGAACACCTGCGGCGACGGGTGGTCATGCTCCGGCGCGCCGACCAGCGTCATCGTGCCGTCGCGCTTCAGCAGGTGCAGGAACGGATTCAGATCGTGCTGCGCGGCGACCGTGTTCAGGATGAAGTCGAAGCTGTTCAGGTGCGCGTTCATCTGCGCTTCGTCCTTCGAGATCACCACTTCGTGCGCGCCGAGCCGCTTGCCGTCCTCGATCTTCGACGGCGACGTCGTGAACAGCACGACGTGCGCGCCCATCGCGCGCGCCAGCTTCACGCCCATGTGGCCGAGGCCGCCGAGACCGACGATCCCGACTTTCTTGCCGGGGCCGACGTTCCACTGCCGCAGCGGCGAGTAGGTCGTGATCCCCGCGCACAGCAGCGGCGCGGCGCCGGCCGGGTCGAGCGTGTCCGGCACGCGCAGCACGAACGCCTCGTCGACGACGAGCTGCGTCGAATAGCCGCCGTACGTGATGTCGCCGGTGACGCGATCCTGGCCGTTGTAGGTGCCGACGAAGCCGTTCTCGCAATACTGTTCGAGACCTTCCGCGCAGCTTGCGCACGTGCGGCACGAATCGACGAGGCAGCCGACGCCGACCAGTTCGCCGACCTTGAAACGCGACACCTGCGGGCCGGTCGCGGTCACGCGGCCGACGATTTCATGGCCCGGTACCACCGGATAGATCGTGTTGCGCCATTCGTTGCGCGCCTGATGAAGATCCGAGTGGCAGACGCCGCAATAGAGGACGTCGATCTGGACGTCGAGGTCGCGCAGTGCGCGACGCTGGAATTCGAACGGGGCGAGCGGCGACTGCGAATCCGTCGCCGCGTAGGCATAGGTTGTGCTCATGCGGTGGGCTCCTTGTCCGGAAAAGATCCGGCGAAACAGACTGCCGTCGCATCGTGTGGCGATGCGGCGAGACAGGTGCCTATCGTAAGGAGCGCACCGCCGCGGTGAAATACCCGAAGGTCTGGAAGATTTGCCTATTCCTCTCGAATTGCCCGCGAACAGCCGTCAAAATGCGTTAGCGGTGCTACATTGCGAGCCAGATTCTCTTGCCGGACAGGACCAAGCCGATGAGCTTCCAGCCCCTTTTCGACGACTCGGGCGACCGTGTGCGGCGCCGCATGATCGAGCTGCATTCACGTCTCGCGCCGAATGAAGGCGATACGCTGGCGGCGCTCGACGGCGTGCGCTTCATTCGCGTGAGCCGTCCGGTGCCGCGCATGCCGGTGCTGTATGAACCGAGCATCATCGTCGTGTGCCAGGGCCGCAAGCTCGGTTATCTCGGCGATCGCTCGTTCGTCTACGACGCGCAGCAGTATCTGGTGCTGTCGGTACCGCTGCCGTTCGAATGCGAAACCTTCGCGACCATGGACGAGCCGTTTCTCGCGATCTCGATCCGCGTCGATCTCGCGGTGATCGCCGAGCTCGCGATCCTGCTCGACGAGACGCTCGGTGCCGCTGTCAGCGAGCCGCACGGCGTCTATTCGACGCCGCTCGATGCGCCGCTCGCCGACGCGGTGGTGCGCCTGCTCGAAACACTCGCGTCGCCGCACGACACGCGCGTGCTCGGGCCCGCGATCATGCGCGAGATCGCGTACCGCGTGCTGACCGGCGCGCAGGGCGACGCGATTCGTGCGGCGCTCGTCCAGCAGCATCATTTCGGCCGCGTCGCGAAGGCGCTGCGCCGCATCCATGCGGACCTGAGGGCCGATCTCGATGTCGAGACGCTCGCGCGCGAAGCCGGGATGAGCGTCGCGGTGTTCCACGCGCAGTTCAAGCACGTGACGGCGACGTCGCCGATGCAGTACGTGAAGGCCGCGCGGCTGCACCAGGCGCGGCTGATGATGGTGCAGGACGGTGTCGGTGCGGGCGCGGCGGCCGCGCGGGTCGGCTATGCGAGCGCGTCGCAGTTCAGCCGCGAGTTCAAGCGGCTGTTCGGCCGCAGCCCCGGAGACGAAGTGCGCTGGATGCGCGACAGCGGGGTGCGCCCGGCGATGGCCGACGTGGACGCGTAGCGTCCGCCGTTTCGCTCGGCGGCTCAGCGCCGCACGATCTTGCGCCGCTGTGCGCTGATGCCCGCGTAGTCGGGCAGCGATTCGACGCGTTTGCCGGTCGCTTTCGCGTACAGCGGCATCAGGTCCGGCAGCCGGTTCAGCAGATCCTGGCGGCGCGCGCTGCTGTACGGGTGCGTGTAGATGAAGCCCGACGCCTTGTTCGCGCGCGTCGCGACCGCGAGCTTGTCCCACAGCGTGATCGCCGCGCGCGGATCGAAGCCCGCGCGTGCGGCGATGTCGCCGCCGATCACGTCGGCCTCGGTCTCGTCGGTCGGATCGTAGTGGAGCGACTGCAGGCGCTCGCCGAAGTTCAGCGCCTGCGGCAGCGGATCGCCGACGCCGAACAGCGGCGGCAGCGCGGCCGCGCGCAGCGACGTCTGCGAGGTCATGCTGAAATTGCTGCGCGCGTGTTCGCGCAGCGCATGCGCGATGCCGTGCGCGAGCAGCACGCCGAGCTCGTCGTCGTTCAGGCGCACGCGCTCGAGCATGCCGCCGTACACGAGCACCTTGCCGCCCGGCAGGCAGGTCAGGCGGATGTCGCGCGAGCGGATCGCGTTGACGTCCCACGCCCAGCTTTTCACGCGGTCGTTCCACTTCACCGAATACGGCGCGAGCTTCGCGACGATCGCGCGCAGCCGCTTCACGCGCGGCTGGTTCGCGGGCAGCAGGCGATTGCTGTCGGCGGCCGTCTGCACGATCTGCGCGTATTCGTTCGCGGTGAGCTGCTCGAGCAGCGGCGACGGGATCAGCGTGCGGAACGCGATCGCGTTGCCGTAGCGGACCTGCTGCGGCGTCGGCGTATAGGCCTTCGCCGGCGCCGCGGCGCCGGTCGGCTGCGCGCCTTCCGCGGCGGACGGCGGGACGGGCGCGGCGGACGTGGCAGGGCCGGGAGGCGCCGCCTGCGCCGCGGCCGGTGCGGAGCCCGCTGCCGTCGCGCCGGTGTCGGTCGCGTGCGCGGCGAGTGCCGCGGCGCCGACGCTCAGCGAAGCCGCCACGTGGGCGAGACGATGCAGGCGGTTACCGCGCACGGCTGGCCTCGCCGTTGCGTGCGGTACCGTTCCACGGCGCGATCCTGAACAGCAGCAACATGCCGGGAATCGCAAGCGCGGTACACACGATGAAGTAGTCGTACCAGCCGATCTTCGCGACGACGAAGCCGCTCGCGGCCGACGCGAGCGTGCGCGGCACCGACGCGAGGCTGGTGAACAGCGCGAACTGCGTGGCCGTATAGCGCGGGTCGGTCGTGCTCGCGATGTACGCGACGAACGCGGCCATCGTCAGGCCGGTCGTGAAGGTTTCGAAGCCGTAGACGAGCGCGAGCGCGACCGTCATCGGGCTGAATTGCGGCGCGACGGCGATGCCGAACACCGACAGCGCGGCCGCGATCGCATGGCTCGTCGATACGGTGAAGTCGTACAGCACCGCGAGCACCGGCGAGCCGGGGCCCAACTGCGCGAGCCACGCGAAGCCGAGTGTCGACACCATCTGCAGTGCGCCGAAGATCCACAGCCCGCGGCCGATGCCGATCTTCACGAGCCAGATGCCGCCGATGATGCCGCCGGCGACGCTCGCGACGAGCGCGGTGGTCTTCGCGACGATGCCGATCTCGGTGCGCGTGAAGCCGATGTCGAGGAAGAACGACGTCGATAGCGTGGTGGCCATCGTGTCGCCGATCTTGAACAGGAAGATGAACGCGATGACGAGCAGCGCGCCGGCCCAGCCGTCGCGCTGGATGAATTCGCGGAACGGCAGCACGATCGCGTCGCGCAGATTGCGCGGCGGCGCGCCGGCCACTTCCGGCTCGCGCACGACGAGCGTCATCAGGATGCCCGGCAGCATGAACGCGCCGGTGATCGCGAAGACGGCGTCCCACGGCAGGTGGTCCGACAGGATCAGCGCCAGCGAGCCGGGGATCAGCGCGGCGAGCTTGTACGCGTTCACGTGCACCGCGTTGCCGAGCCCCTGCTCGGTGTCGCGCAGCAGCTCGCGGCGATACGCGTCGATCACGATGTCGGCGCTCGCGCCGAAGAACGCGACGAGCGTCGTGAGCGCGGCGACCGTCCAGATCGAGTCGCGCGGCGACACGAAGCCGAGCGCGGCGATCGCGCCCGCGACCAGCAGCTGCGTGAGCAGCAGCCAACCGCGCCGGCGGCCCGGCCGCCAGCCCGGCAGGTGCGGGACGTAGCGGTCCATCAGCGGCGCCCACAGGAACTTCCACGTATACGGGAACTGGATCAGCGCGAACAGGCCGATTTCCTTCAGGTTCACGCCCTCGGAGCGCAGCCATGCCTGCACGAGGTAGACGAGCGTGAACAGGGGCAGCCCCGACGTGAAGCCCAGGAACACGCAGATCAGCATGTGCGTGTTCAGATAGGCGCGCCAGCCGGGGTGATCCTCGTGAGCGGTGAGTGCGGGCGCCTCGTGTGGCGTTTTCGACATGGAATGGAACTGGGTAGCGTTGACTGATGGCGGCGGCAGCGCAGGCGGCGCGGACGGCACAGGAGGGGCGGCCGCGCACGCGGGCCGGCCGGATCTTCCGTCAACGGCTCCCCGGCTCAGCTGCGCTTGACGCGATAGACAGCAAGACTACCACGCCAGTTCGCTCCCCATCGAATCGGCTGGCCTTCGTGCAGCACGACGCGGTCGAGGATCGTGACGCCGACCTCGGGCGCGAGCGCCTCGAAATCCTTGATCGTCAGCACGCGCACGTTCGGCGTGTTGTGCCACTGGTACGGCAGCGATTTCGACACCGGCATGCGGCCCTGCAGCACCGACAGCCGGTGCGACCAGTAGCCGAAGTTCGGGAACGACACGATGCACTCGCGGCCGACGCGCGCCGTTTCGCGCAGGATCGCGGCCGTCTGGTGGATCGTCTGCAGCGTCTGCGACAGGATCGCGATGTCGAAGCTGTGATCCTCGAACAGGCGCAGGCCGTCCTCGAGGTTCTGCTGGATCACGTTGATGCCGTTCTTCGCGCTCGCGAGCACGCCCGCGTCGTTCAGCTCGATCCCGTAGCCGGTGACGTCCAACTCCTCCATCAGCAACGCGAGCAGCGAGCCGTCGCCGCAGCCGAGGTCGAGCACGGTCGAGCGCGGCTCGACCCAGCGGGCGATCGTGCGGAAGTCCGCGCGCGCGGACAGGGAATTCAGCGCTTGCTGGTTCATGCTCCCACCTCGATGGCGATTCGTTCGTAATACGCACGGATCAGGTTGTGATAGCGCGCGTCGTCGAGCAGGAACGCGTCGTGGCCGTGCGGCGCGTCGATTTCCGCGTAGCTGACCGTGCGCTTGTTGTCGAGCAGCGCCTTCACGATCTCGCGCGAGCGCGCCGGCGCGAAGCGCCAGTCGGTCGAGAAGCTCGCGATCAGGTATTTCGCCTGCGTGTGCGCGAGCGCGGCCGTCAGGTTGCCGTCGAACGCCTTCGCCGGGTCGAAGTAATCGAGCGCGCGCGTGATCAGCAGGTAGGTGTTCGCGTCGAAGTAGTCGGCGAACTTGTCGCCCTGGTAGCGCAGGTACGACTCGACCTCGAATTCGACGTCGAAGCTGAAGTTGTACGCGTCGAGCGCGCCGTCCGCACGGCGCAGCGCGCGGCCGAATTTCTCGGCCATGTCGTCGTCCGACAGGTAGGTGATGTGACCGATCATCCGTGCGACGCGCAGGCCGCGCTTCGGCTTCACGTCGTGCGCGTAGTAGTCGCCGCCGTGGAAATCGGGATCGGACAGGATCGCCGAGCGCGCGACTTCGTTGAACGCGATGTTCTGCGCGGACAGCTTCGGCGTCGACGCGATGTCGATGCAGTGCGCGACGCGCTCCGGATACATCAGGCTCCATGCGAGCGCCTGCATCCCGCCGAGGCTGCCGCCCATCACCGCGGCGAAGCGCTCGATGCCGAACGCATCGGCGACACGCGCCTGCGCGTGCACCCAGTCCTCGACGGTGACGACCGGGAAGCGCGCGCCGTACGGCTTGCCGGTCGACGGATCGATGCTCATCGGGCCGGTCGAGCCGAAGCACGAGCCGAGGTTGTTCACGCCGATCACGAAGAAGCGGTTGGTGTCGAGCGGCTTGCCGGGGCCGACCATGTTGTCCCACCAGCCGGTGCTGCGCGGATCGTCCGCGTAGACGCCGGCGACGTGATGCGACGCGTTCAGCGCGTGGCAGACGAGCACCGCGTTCGAGCGCGCGGCATTGAGCTCGCCGTACGTTTCGACGACGAGTTGATAGTTGCCGAGCGCGCTGCCGCTTTGCAAGCGCAGCGGTTCGGCGAAATGCATGGTCTGTGGAGCGACGATGCCGATCGATTCCATTCGTTCCGCCTTATGACTGGGCGGCTAAACGGTGTCGGCGAGGCGCGGAGTCGGAGATGCGCGGCTGACGACCTCTTTAGCCGCATTTGTAGTGAACCGCCGGGGAACGACGCACGATGCATCAAGGCCCCGGCCGGTTCGCGCGCCCGCAATCGAGTCAGCAAATCGGCGCGCTTCCGACCTGCCGCCAACGGGCGGCAAGTCGGCAAAGTATAGCGAAGTCTGGACGATGGCGCACCGGGATGTTTGGACGGTCGCTGGGGGACGGCCGCCGGGCGGCGGTCGCGCCGCGGGGATATTGCGACAGCAGGAAACGGATGAAACCGCGATATTGGTTGGGCCGATATTTTGCGATTGTTTATCTCGCTTAATTGGCGGGTTGGAATTCGTTGATGCGCATAACGCAAACGAGATTTTTAAAGATATGAGGGTTCGGTCGACTTATGCAGTTAGTGTCGGCTATTGATTTTTATATTTTTTTGGGGGGGATTGTACGGGTTGAAAATATCCGGGACTCCGGATGGCCCAATCTGCTCCGGTTGTAGCGATACGCGTGCGCAATGTGCCGCCGAGCCGCGCGGCAGCGTGCCCGTCGAGGCGATGGCGTGGCGAACGGTTCCCGCCGGCGACCATCTGAAAAATAGATCGCGCCGTGATTTGAGGTGACAGATTTCAGTGTTCAACTGTCAAGTTTGTCAATTGGCAAGAATTTGGCTATTTCTCTAAATTAATTCGTATCTGTACTATTTAGGTGGCGTCTCAATCTAGTACACGTCCCGTTTTTTTGGTGAAGACGAGTAAATAGAATTTCGAGCAGCTTTCAGTTGCCGGTTGCGAATGACGCATCCCCTCCCGCCTTGACGCACATTCGGCCGCTTCGGTCATACGGGCGTCTGAACGGACGCATCGCCATTTCTCCCGAGTAATCGCAAGCGCTGGCATCTCGTCATCACGGGCCACCGCCGCGGATCCGCCATATCGGTATCGACGTCGCATACACGCCGCAGCGGGCCGGCCTATCACCAGAGGAAGTGTTCGAATGAACAAGACATATCGTGTCGTATGGAACCACTCCACCAGCACTTGGTGCGCGGCCTCCGAAATTACCCGTGGGCGCTCGAAGACATCGTCGTCGTCCGCTGCGCGTATCGCTGCGGCGACCGTACTGGTCGCCGCGTCGATGAGTTCCGCGTTTGCCGCGCCGGAAGAGCCGGCCGATACGCCGTTGCGCCTGTCGGATAGCGCATCGCCGGAAACCCGGCGCGCGGACGAGCAGGATGCGCTCGCGGCCCGCATGAGTCCGGCGGCCGGCACCCGGGCGATCGTGACCGACAACAGCCCCTACGTGAAGATCGACGCGAACGGCAACGGTACGGACAATGCGTCGGCGCTCGGCGAAAAGTCGATTGCGATCGGCAGCAACGCGAGCACGCGGCCTTCGTCGACCGGAGCCGGCGGCGCGGTAGCGGTGGGAAGCGCGGCGAGCGCGACAGCCAACAACGTCGCGGTAGGCGCCCGAGCGTCGGCGCTGGGCGATGAGGGCTCGGTGGCGCTCGGGGCTGGCACGAATGCGGCGGGCAAGTCGTCGATCGCGGTGGGCAACGAGGCCAAGGCGACCGGCTGGGGCGCATTCGCGCTGGGCCGCAAGGCGCAGGCCACGGCCGAGTCGGGCCTCGCGATCGGCGATTCGACCGTGGCGTCGCAAGTCGGTGCGATCGCGATCGGCCGGGAAGCGGCCGCTTCGTCGGAGAGTGCGCTGTCGATCGGCACGAATGCGGCTGCGCGGGCGGCGGACAGCGTGGCCATCGGCTCGTATTCCGAAACGGATCGGGAGCAGACGGTATCGGTCGGCTCGGCCGGTTTCGAACGGCAGATCGTCAATGTGGCGCGTGGCGGCCAGGCGACCGATGCCGTCAACGTCGCGCAATTGCAGGACGTGACCGTCGCACTGGGCGGTAACGCCGGCGTCGCGGCCGATGGCAGCATCACGAAGCCGTCCTATCGGATCGGCGATCAGGTCTACAACGACGTTGGCTCGGCATTGCAAGCCGCTTCGCAGGCTGGTGGAGCCGGCAACGCCGTGCAGTACGACGACGAAACGAAAGGCACGGTCACGCTCGGCGGCACGGGCGCGACGGCGACCAAGCTGACCAACGTGCGTGCGGGCGTGCTGGCCGCGGGCAGCACGGATGCCGTCAACGGCGCGCAGTTGTTCGCCACCAACAATCGCGTGACCAACATCGAGCAGTCGCTGACGGGAAGTGGCCTGATCGATCCCGGCACCGGCGAATCGCTGGCAGTCACTTACGACAGCGCGCAGAAGGATCGCGTGACGTTGAACGCGGGCGCGCAGCCCGTCGCGCTCACCAACGTGAAGGCCGGCCGGCTGACCGCGACAAGCACGGACGCGGTCAACGGCGCGCAACTGTTCGCGACGAACAAGAGCGTCGGCGACTTGCAGCAGTCCCTGACCGACGGCGGCGTGATCGATCCGTCGACCGGTGCGTCGCTGGCGGTTGCGTACGACAGCGCGCAGAAGGGAAGTGTCACGCTGGCCGGCACGGGCGGCACGACGCTCGGTAATGTGAAAGCCGGCCGGGTGACGGCGTCGAGCATGGATGCCGTCAATGGCGCGCAGCTCCATGGCGTGTCGTCGAGCGTCGCATCCGCGCTTGGCGGAGGCTCGGCTGTCAACGCGGACGGCACGGTATCGAAGCCGGCATACAAGGTGGGCGATCAGACGTATACCAACGTCGGGGACGCGATTCAGGCCGCGGCATCGACCGGCGGCAGCGGCGGCGGCGCGAATTCGAATGCCGTGCAGTATGACGGCGCGGCCAAGACCAGCGTGACGCTGGGCGGCGCCGGTGCGGCCCCGGTCGCGCTGAAGAACGTCGCGACCGGCGTCGCGGACACGGATGCCGTCAACGTCAAGCAACTCGCGACCGGTCTGAACGACGTCAAGAGCGATATCGCGACGAGCCTGGGCGACGGGTCGTTCGACATGAAGTACATCAAGGTCAAGGCGAACGGCACGCAGGCGAATGCGTTGGGCAAGAACACCATCGCGATTGGTTCGAACGCGAATGCGACGAACATCAATGCGCTGGCCGTGGGTTCCGGCGCGCGCGCGTCGGGCATCAATTCGATCGCGCTCGGCGTCAATTCGATTGCGATGCAGCCGAATACCGTGTCGGTGGGCGACGAAGGTGCGACGCGCAGGATCGTGAACATCAGTGACGGTATCGACGATAACGACGCCGTCAACATGAAGCAACTGAGCGAGGCGATTCACGCTGCCGACAATCGGGCCATGGTATCCGCGCGCGGAGCCATGTCGCAGCAGACGCGTGACGTCACTTCGAAGCCCGGCAGCTTCGTGGCGATCGAAGGTCTCGGCGACGACGGCAGCTTGCCGAACATCGCGTCGATGAATGGCCGCGATCCGCTGTCGGGTACGGCTGCGGCGGTCGGTGTGTCGTCGGCTGCGGCCGGGGTCAACGCCGTCGCGGTCGGCTTGCAGTCGGTGGCGGGGTCGGACCATTCGGTCGGCATCGGCAGCATCGCGCAGACCGGGGTCGATCAGGAATATTCGGTCGCGATCGGCAGCATGGTGACGACGAACGGTGTGCGAGCGATCGCGGTCGGCTCCGAAGCGAAAGCGAACGGCGACAATTCGGTTGCGCTCGGCAACAACAAGGTCTCGGCGATCGGCGACAGTTCGGTAGCCGTGGGTGATGGCGCGAAGACGATGGTCGGCGCGCGAAACAGTATCGCGATGGGCAAGTCCGCATCGGTCATGCAGAACGTCAGCGATGCGATGGCACTGGGCGCCAACGCGAGCGTGACGGCGGCCGGCGCGGGCGGTGTGGCGCTGGGTGCCGACTCGGTCGCGAACCGCGGCAATGCGCTTTCGGTCGGTTCGAACAAGGTACAGCGTCAGATCGTCAATGTCGCGAAGGGTACGCAAGGTACCGACGCGGTGAACCTGAGTCAGCTCAAGGGCGTGACGGACGCGCTGGGCGGTGGCACGACCATCGCCGGCGACGGCACGATCACGGCGCCGTCGTACAAGGTCGGGGACAAGGTCTACAACAACGTCGGCGATGCGCTCGCGGCAGCTGGTCAAGGCCAGGGCGGCACGGATCCGAACGCGGTGGCTTACGACAGCGCGCAGAAGGACAAGGTGACGCTGGCGGGCACGGAAGGTACGGCGCTCACGAACGTGAAGGCCGGCCAGGTCATCGCGGGCAGCAAGGACGCGATCAACGGCGGTCAACTGCATGGCACGGCGCAGAGCGTGGCGAATGCGCTGGGCGGCGGTTCGTCGGTGGATGCGAACGGCGGGGTATCCGCGCCGACGTACAACCTGACCGATTCCGCGGACGGCTCGAAGCAAGTCGCGTATCGCAACGTCGGCGACGCACTGGAAAACCTGGACGGTCGGGTTGCGGGCAACACGGGTGACATCACGAACATCAAGAACGCGTTCACGAACACGGGCCTGGTGGATGGTGATGGTCACACGCGTGCGGCAGTGACGTACGACAAGAACGCGGACGGCACGCCGAACCACGGCAAGGCCACGCTCGCGGGCGCGGGCGGCACGATCCTGTCGAACGTAGCGGCGGGTAAGGCTGACAAGGATGCGGTGAACCTTGGCCAGTTGAAGGA
>NZ_LPDI01000007.1:0-1844 GCF_001528895.1 Burkholderia sp. MSMB1078WGS
GATCGGGATAGGGGCGGTCAGAGAGTCTGACCGATCCCCTCCCACACCACCCGGCATGCGGGTCCGCACCGGGCGGTTCGAGCAGTTGAGGTCATGAGAGTCGAGGCACGCCGAGACGGTCGAAGTAGGCGATCGGCATGGCACGGTTCAGCAGCCAGCGGCTGTTTCGCCACCAACGCCGACTGTTCGCCGCCACCCGGTAGGCATCCTCCTTCGAGGCACCCAACGCCAACAACTCCCGGTACATCGTCGTGCCCCGACGCCAGTGCTTAAGCTGCATCGCACGCAACCGGTGCCTGATCCACTCGTCGAGTTCACGGAACACTCGCGGCGTCTGGGCAAGCTGGAAGTACGCCTTCCAACCCGGCATATAGGCCTTCAAGCGCTCCACTACTTCCGCCAAGCTCCGCCCTCCCAGGCGGCCGGTCAGGTCTCGGATGCGTTGCTTAAAGGTCTCCAGTGCCTTTCGGGCCACCGCGCATTTGATCCGCTCGCCCGCACTGAGCCACAGTTCATAGCCCAGGAACTTGCGACCGGTCGCCTGTGCAACCGCCGTCTTGGCCTCGTTGACCTTCAGATGGAGTCGATCGTAGAGCTTGCGCAAACTATTCAGCACTCGTTCGCCCGAGCGGCGACTGCGCACGTACACATTGCAGTCGTCGGCGTAGCGCACGAAGCGATGGCCTCGCGTCTCCAGTTCCCGGTCCACCTCGTCCAACAGCACATTGGCCAGCAGCGGCGACAGCGGCCCGCCTTGCGGCGTACCTTCGTGACGCTCCATGACCACCCCGCCATCCATGATTCCGGCCACAAGGTAATGACGGACCAGCCGCAGCACGGCCTTGTCCGCGATCCGCCTCGATAGCCTTTCCATCAGAATGTCGTGATTGACCCGATCAAAGAACTTCTCCAGATCCACATCGACTACCACCCGCAAACCATCCTGCACATGACGCTGCGCCTTCAGCACCGCGTCACGCGCTCGACGTCCCGGCCGGAAGCCGTAACTGTGTTCGGAGAAGGTGGGATCAATAATGGGCTGCAGAACTTGCAGCAGGGCTTGCTGGATCAGTCGATCCGTCACCGTCGGTATCCCCAGTTCACGCATCCCGCCTCCGGCTTTCGGAATCTGAACGCGCCTTACCGGCGCGGGCCGGTAACTGCCGTCCAGTAACGCTTCCCGAATCCCGTGCCAGTGCGTCCTCAGGTACTCCGCCGTCTCGGCAATCGACTTCCCATCCACCCCGGCACTGCCGCGATTGGCTTTGACGCGTTTCCACGCCATCACCAGATTCGCTCTCGCGAGCGCCTGCGAGAGCAGGTCATCTCGCCCTGAACCTCCGGTTTCGAATCGCGCCGGCCGCGCTTCATCACGCACTACTTCAGGCTCGGCTTCACCTCGCCCTCCCGCGTTGCGCCCCGCACTCGCGGGCTTCTGATGCACTGCACGTTCGAGCGACACGGCCTTCGGCCCTCCTACTCGTTCGGCCCTTCGCCCACAACCGGCAGCTACTACGGCCTCTGCTGACTTCTCGCTCCGGCTTGCCGCCGTCGCCCTTTCAGGCGTGAGGCGAGATCTCCCCAGGTAAGAACGCATTCCTTCATCGCACAACCGCCGCATCTACGCCGCTTCGCCTTGATCACGAGAGCTTCGCGGTTACGTGCCCGCTCGCCCTGCTCGGCAGCGCCTTCTATACGGTTCTTGTCCATCGGCTCGCGATTTACGCTCCACGCTTCCTTCCCACACTCGGTCACCCTCATGCAGTTGCGCTTCACTTCATTTGCCGTGATCAGCTTATGGCGGGACTTCCACCCGCAGGAATGCGCCCATGCTGGGCGCACAC
>NZ_LPDI01000008.1:0-2495 GCF_001528895.1 Burkholderia sp. MSMB1078WGS
AAACGCTGCAAAACCAACCTTGAAACCGGACATTTTTAAATGGCTCGAAGGTGGACATCTGAATCCGGGTATGACATGCGGTGTAGCAGCTATATCCTAATGTCGTGTTCTGGCTATTTACAGATGTCGTGTTTTTGATTGCTGGCATGCTGGACGGCTCGTTGAGCAAGCACGGGAGCCGACCATGCAGCCAGCCGGATTGGTGACACTGACGATGCGAGAGCTTGATCGACTCAAGGTGATCCAGGCTGTGGTGGATACGGGCTTGAAGCCGGGACGTGCAGCCGAACGGCTGGGCCTGAGCGTGCGCCAGGTGGAACGGCTGATCATCCGATATCGAGAGCAAGGAGCCAGCGGCGTAGCCTCGGGCCGTCGCGGCCGGCCGGGCAACCGCAAGCTCGACGACGGGCTGGCGTTACGTGCCCTGACCGTTATTCGCGAGCGCTACGCTGATTTCGGGCCGACGCTGGCGTGCGAGAAGCTCTGGGAGTGCCACGGCATTCGGCTGGCCAAGGAGACGGTCAGGAAGCTGATGACGGACGCCGGGCTTTGGATTCCGCGTCGACAGCGGCCGCCGAAGGTGTATCAGCCACGAGCCCGACGCGCGTGCCTGGGCGAACTGATCCAGATCGACGGCAGCGATCATCGGTGGTTCGAGGAACGGGCGCCGGCCTGCACGCTGCTGGTGTATGTGGACGACGCGACGAGCCGGTTGATGATGCTGCATTTCACGCAGACCGAATCGACCTTCAGCTACTTTGAGGCCACGCGGGCATATCTGGAGCGCCATGGCAAGCCGGTAGCGTTCTACAGCGACAAATACAGCGTGTTTCGCAATACGAGCGCCGGCAAGACCGGCCAGAGCGTGACGCACTTCGGCCGCGCGATGTATGAGCTGAACATCGACACGTTCTGCGCAAACAGCAGCTCGGCCAAGGGGCGTGTCGAGCGTGCGCACCTGACGCTGCAGGACCGATTGGTCAAGGAGCTACGCTTGCGCGGGATTAGCACGGTAGCGGATGCCAATGCTTATGCGCCCTCCTTCATCGCCACGTATAACGCGCGCTTCGCGAAGCCGCCACGCAGCGGCTTTGATGCGCACCGGCCTCTGCGATCCGACGAGAATCTGGATCTGATGCTGACTTGGCGTGAGACACGCCGGGTGACGAAGGCGTTGACGGCGCAGTACGACCGGGTGCTGTACCTGCTGGACGATACGCCGGGGAATCGAGCGTGGATACATCGCGACGTCGAGGTGTGGGAGTACCCGGATGGTCGGATCGAAATCCGGGCAGCCGGTCAGATTCTGGCAGCTCAGTCCTATGACCGGCTGGCGGAGGTCGATCAAGGCGCCATCGTGGACCACAAGAGCCTGAGTCACGCGCTGCAAGTGGCGCAAGCGTTTCAAGCGCAGCGCGACAGCCGGCGGATCGGGACCGCACCGTCGCGAACGCATCGAGGGCTTCCGGTGCGGGAGAACGAAGCGCAACCCGGCACCAAGAAACCGCGCCGGTTCACAGCGGCTGACATGGAGACGGCGATTCTGGAGGTCGCATCAAAAGCAGGAACTGAGCAGCGGTCTGCGAAGGCCCGCGGGTGAACGTAAGCGCCCTGCTGCTTCAAGCTCGGCGCTTCAACGTTAAAGGATGGAAAGGCCGATGAAACATGCGACATCTGTATGTAGCTGGCGCTACGACATCTGAATCCGGGTATGACATGCGGGTCAGTGAAGTGTAGCAATCTAAGCCGGATTCTTGAGAATCGAAAGAACAAGCTGGCGGGCTGGGACGAGGGGCATCGAGTGCTCATATATCGGGTAGGCAGGAAACTCAATCGGCACGCACGAACCTGAAAGGGGCTAGGGTAGGGGCGTTGCACACCGATTTGAACCGCTTGGATGGGGGGTGTCAGGATTTCCGTGTTCAAGGCAGGTTGAGTAATTACACGGAAGGCCGAACGAATCGATCTGCGTAAAGGATAGCGAACTGGTTCATGGCCGTCTTCCAGTCATGCGCGGCACTTCCCCAATTCGCGGTGATGTTGCGCAAGGCCAGCCAGATGAGTTTGGTCGCGGCCTCGTCGCTCGGGAAGTGGCCACGGGTCTTGATGATCTTGCGCAGCTGCGAGTTGATATTTTCAATCGCGTTCGTCGTGTAGATGATCTTGCGCACACCCGGAGGGAACGCAAAGAACGGGATCACGCGATCCCAGGCGTTGCGCCACGCGCTACTGACAGTCGGGAATTTCTGGCCCCACGGCCCATCCGCAAACGCATCGAGTTCGGCCTGAGCGGCTTCCGCGCTGGGCGCGGCGTAGATCGGTTTGATCGCCGCGGCCAGTCCCCGGCGGTCTTTCCAACTGGCGTAATCGAGGCTGTTGCGGATGAGGTGGACGATGCAGGTCTGCAGCGTGGTGGCGGGGAATACGGCGGCCAGCGCTTCGGGCATGCCCTTGAGCCCGTCAGTGACGGCAATCAGGATGTCGTGAACGCCGCG
>NZ_LPDI01000009.1:0-201496 GCF_001528895.1 Burkholderia sp. MSMB1078WGS
ACCGGTCGAAGTCGAGGTCGACAGCGACGTAATCGAGCTGTTAGCCGTCGACAGGCCTGTCGAGGTCGAGGTCGACAACGACGTGATCGAGCTGTTGGCCGTCGACAGACCCGTCGAGGTCGAGGTCGACAGGGACGTGATCGAGCTGTTGGCCGTCGACAGACCCGTCGAAGTCGAAGTCGACAGCGACGTGATCGAGCTGTTGGCCGTGGACAGGCCGGTCGAGGTCGAAGTCGACAGGGACGTGATGGAGCTATTGGCCGTGGACAGGCCAGTCGAGGTCGAAGTCGACAGCGAGGTGATCGAGCTGTTGGCCGTCGACAAGCCAGTCGAAGTCGACGTGGACAGCGACGAAATGGCGCTGGTCGCAGTACCGACTTGTTGAGCGACCGAATACAGCTGGCTGCCGTTGATCGCATCGGTACTGGTCGGAGTCACCTGGCCTGCGGCAACGTTGGTGACTTGTCGTTCCTTGCCGCTATCACCCACGCTGACGACGCCGACCGGATTGGCGCCAGCGAATCCGCTGAACGTCACGCCGTTGACGGTGGCGCTGCTCGTGGCGGTTGCCGCGGTGGTCTTCGAGTTGGCGCCGAGCGCGACGGAGTTGTCCGTGCTGGCGACAGCGCCGGAGCCAATGGCGACAGCGTCGGCACCCGTTGCGGTGCTGTCGGGGCCGGTAGAGTTCGCGTGGAAGTACTTGATGCCCTGACTGTTGATGTTGTCGATCGCCGAGCCCACGCTGTTGGCGGTCGACGTCGTGCCATTCGCGTTGTACGTGGTGTACGACGGGGCCGAGACCTTGCCCGTCGTCGGGTCGTACGTCGAACCGCCGCCAAGTGCCGAGGCGGTGCTATTACCGAGGTTGTCCGTCTTCGTCGAGACCGAGCTCAGGCCGGTGGACAGCGAGTTGATGCCCGTCGAGGTCGAAGTCGAAAGCGACGTGATGGAGCTGTTGGCCGTGGACAGGCCCGTCGAGGTCGACGTGGACAGCGACGTGATGGAGCTGTTGGCCGTCGACAGACCCGTCGAGGTCGAGGTCGACAACGACGTGATGGAGCTGTTCGCCGTGGACAGGCCAGTCGAAGTCGAGGTCGAGAGCGACGTGATCGAGCTGTTAGCCGTGGACAGACCCGTCGAGGTCGAGGTCGACAACGACGTGATGGAGCTGTTAGCCGTGGACAGACCCGTCGAGGTCGAGGTCGAGAGCGACGTGATCGAGCTGTTAGCCGTGGACAGGCCCGTCGAAGTCGAGGTCGACAGCGACGTGATCGAGCTGTTGGCCGTGGACAGGCCAGTCGAGGTCGAGGTCGAGAGCGACGTGATCGAGCTGTTGGCCGACGAGAGACCCGTCGATGTGGAAGACGAAAGCGACGTGACGGAGCTGTTAGCCGAGCTCAGGCCGGTAGACAGCGAGTTGATGCCGCTCGAGGTCGACGTGGACAGCGACGCGATCGAGCTGTTGGCCGACGAGAGGCCCGTCGACGTGGAAGACGAAAGCGACGTGACGGAGCTGTTAGCCGAGCTCAGACCGGTAGACAGCGAGTTGATGCCGCTCGAGGTCGACGTGGACAGCGACGAGATCGAGCTGTTGGCCGACGAGAGGCCCGTCGACGTGGAAGACGAAAGCGACGTGATGGAGCTGTTAGCCGAGCTGAGGCCGGTGGACAGCGAATTGATACCCGTCGAAGTCGAAGTCGACAACGACGCGATCGAGCTGTTGGCCGACGAGAGACCCGTCGACGCCGAAGTCGACAGGCTGCCGATCGCGCTCGTGGTCGTGCTCATGCCGGTGCTGAGCTGCGCGACGGTGACGGCGTCCTGCGGAGCCGAGCCGTCGGCGACATTCGTGATGCGGCGCAGCGCGCTCGCGCTGCCGACCGACACTTCCGACAGCGGCGCGGCGCTGCCCGTCAGATAGCCCGTTCCGGTCGGCGCAGCCGTCCCGGTGACGCTTCCCGCGCCGAGCGCGACGCTGGACGCATACTTCGCGTTGCTGCCTGCGCCGAGCGCAAGCGCACCGGTACCAGTCGCCGTTGAGCCCGTGCCGAACGTCGTCGCGTTCGTGCCGCTGGCCGTGGAGCCGACGCCGATGACTTGCGCGCCCGTGCCGGTGGCGAGCGTGCCATTGTTGCCGATGGCGATCGAGTTCATGCCGTTGGCGGCAGTTTGGGCGCCGATCGCCGTCGAGTCTTGGCCCGTGGCCGCCGCACTGGTGCCGAGTGCCAGCGAATCGCCGGACCCCGACGGCGACGTCGCGGTTGCGCCGTTCCCGATTGCGATCGTGGTGCCGGAGAAAGCGGTGCCTGCGTTCGCGCTGTTGCCGATCGCGATGCCGCCACCCGTGCCCGTATTCGAACCGGCGGTTGCCGATTGACCCAGGGCGACCGACGAGACGCCGCTTGCCGTCGCGCCATCGCCTTGCGCGATGCCGTACGCACCGTTGACGGTCGCACCACGGCCAACAGCAATACCCGACGTGGCGCCCGACGCGACGGACGACTGCCCGCCGATCGCGATACCGTCCGACGCGGCGGACTGCGCGCCCTTCGTCGCGTTGCTGCCGATGGCGACTGCGCCCGCGCCCGAAGCGATGGTCGAGTTTGCTTGCGACAGCGGCGTCGTTCCGTTGCCGCCCGCGCCGCCGATCGCGACGGAGTTCAGCGCATTTGCAGTCGAGCCGAAGCCGAGTGCGGTCGCACCGGCGCCGCTGGCGGTCGTTTCGAGGCCGGCCGCGACGCCCCAGAGTCCAGCCGACGACTGCATGCCGGTGGCGACGGCGCCGTTGCCGGTCGCCTGCGCGAACGACCCATATACCGTGACGCCCGTCCAGCCGTTGCCGTTGGAGTTACAGCCAGCCACGACCGAGTACGTTCCGGAGCCGTCGCCGGCCTGGTTTTGCGTGCCGCCCGGGTTGACGCGGCCGACCGCGCCGTTGCTTCCCGTGAAGCAGGTTTGCTGTGTGTTGAGCGTATTGGCTTCGGCCAGCCCGGGCAGGCCGATCGCCAGAGCTGCGACGGCGGCGATCACCACGGCCGACTTGTTCGGCTTGCCCCGTGCCGAATCGTTTTCCGATGCCGCGACCCAGGCGCCAAGGGCTTCGTTCCAGATCGAGCGGTATGTGCGGTTCATGTCCTGCTACCTCCAAATGTGCACGCAACACACCGGTCTCTTTCGTTAGAGGATTACTCCGTGCGCTCGCGCGAATCTCAAAATTGATGGACGGAGTTTATTGGAGGTGGATTTTAAAGATTGACAAACAGTGATAAATGAGGTGTTTTTAAAGTTAAAGAATGGTTAATGCATCGTGTTTTGATGCGTCTGGCGTGAATGAATTTGAAAGATGGTCGAACGTTCGATGTAGGGGGCGTAAGTGGCTGCCACGTCAAAAAATTTACCTTTTAAATCAATGACTTAATGGACTTTTGTGCGGTGGGTTACACACCGGATCGCTCAAAAAGTAAGACAAATGAAATAGCAAACGTTTGCGAGGTGCCGAAGTCTTTCATATTTGTAATGTAAGTCGATGTGCCGAGATATAATGCTGCAGGCATTTAATTAACTTGTTAATGTTTTGGTTTTGACGGGATTTGAGTTTGTATTTTGTGGTTATCTGATAATTGAATTTATCCGACTCGGAGGGAATTGAATTATGCCGATATGCGCATCCCGGCCGGCGCAGTGGCCCGCGCGGCGGGCATTCCGGGCCGCCCGGTCGGTGGAAGTTGTAAAAAAGTGCTACGGAGCGCAGAGACGAAACAATTCGCGTCAATTTATCGGATTTGTCCTATTGACGATTGCATCAAAGTCGGCGTCAAGGCGGAATAGGCGCACATGCCGGAGTCGAGCTGGCGCGCTCGCGGCAGGCGTTTCGCGTGATGGCGCCAGGACGTCAGATATCGCGGGTCAGCGTCGGGTCGGCGGCGCCTGAAATGTCAGATCCGGGCGCGGCAATTTGCCGCCCATGCCGTGTGTGTGCTGGCGTGGCGAAGAAAAATAGGGATGGATTGAATGTGTCGGACACGCCACATTCGGTCCCGGGGCGTGGACCGAATCAGGCGCTTGCCGCATGACCGGCGGCAAGCGCCCGACTTTACTTCTTCATGAACCGCAGCGCGAACCGCGCCATCCGCGGCACGAACATCGGGCGCAGCAGGCGCTCGTCGTAACCGGCCATTCGCCGGTCGTTCTCCGCGAGACACAACTCGATCAGTTCGCGCGGATTCAGCGCATCGCCGATGTCGGCGGTGCTCGTTGCCGGGAAGTTCGCGTCGTGCGCGACGCCATCGGCGTCAATGCCGCGCGCAATGCCGATGCGTTCGCGGATCAGGTGCGCCCATACGGCCGCGACACGTACGAAGAACCACGGCCGGCGCCACCACGGCAGGTTGCGCCAGTGCCACGCGAACCAGTTCACGAAGAACAGGATGTGGCGGCCTTCTTCCTGGATCACCGGTTCGAAGGTTTCGACGAGCTCGGGCGGGAAATAGCCGGAGCGCTGCGCGGAACGGAACAGGCCGAACGCGAAGAAGCTGTCGATGCACTCGCTGAAGCCCGTGACCATCCATGCCCATTCGGCATGCTTCGGCGCCGGGTAGGCCGGCTCCGGCGCGAGCGCGATGCCGTACGCCTCGACGAGCTTCGACAGCACGACCTTGTGGCGGGCTTCCTCGCCGCCGTCCATCTCGAGCGCGCGGCGCAGCAGCGGATCGTCGACCGTCGCGGCGTAGGTCGCCACGCGGATCGACGCGCGGCCTTCGGTTTGCACCGCGATGTCCCAGATCGGCAGCGACGTGAGCCGCCTGAGTTCGGCCGGCTGGAGCGCCGGCCAGTCGATCACGGCCGGCTTGTACGGGTTGTGTGTGTCGAGCAGCATCCGACAGAACATCTGCTTGTGCGCATCGGAACCGATTCGGACCGGGCCTTGCCTCTCGAAGGTCCAGTTGCGCATCGCGTGATCTGCGGCTGCATGCTCTTCGTGCAGCGTGTCGGTCATGGCTATTGTTATGCGATTACGGATCGAAAGATTCTTGCACAGCTTCCGTCATCGCGTATTTTCGAGTGGCCATGGGCACGCCGGCCCCGCGCGCGTCGCGGTCACGCGTTCGTGTCGACCCAGAGGCGGCCCCAGCGTGACGCGTAGGCGAGGGCGTGTTCTTCCTCGAAGAAGAAATCGATTGCGTCGAACGACACGGAGCGCGGCGACGGCCCGCCGCTCGCGCGTTCGATCGTCAGGTTGGCGGCGAACAGCCCGTTCGGCAACCGGGCGGCAGCGGGAGCGACTTCGTAGCCCTTGTAGCGGATCGTACGGTTCATGGGGTGGCGCGCAAAAAAGTTCGGACTTTCAGCGTACGAAAACGGGCCGCCTGCGTGAACCAATCTTTCGGCCAATGCAAATTACGCGGGGGGCTGAATCGTTATCGGGGCGGTGCGCGGGAAGAGGGCTTTCGGCAGGGGCGGCGACACGCCCGGCACATCGCCGCGCGTCGGAAGACGCGCCGCGCGACCCCGTCGAATCCTGTCGACCGAAGGCGCGCGGCGGAATGCGGAGGTTACTGGTTGGCGACTTTCAGCACGGGGGCGAGCGCATCGACCGATGCCGCATGCGAGGCCGCACGATGCGACGCGAACGCGAGCGCGAATTCGGCGGCTTGCGCGCCGACCGTCTCGAGTTGTGCGACGACCTTCGGATCCGAGCAGCTATCGGCGCTTTCGAAGCGGGTTTCGAGCGTGTTGACGGTGGCGCCGAACGGCGTCGGCCAGCCGCGCAGCGCATGGACGATCGAGCGCAGCGACGTCAGTACGGTGCCGGCCGCCTGCCAGCCGTACGCGGTGACGATCAGGCCGACCGCACGGCCGTCGAGATACGGGCGATCGTCCGCGCGCAGCTCCTCGAGCGTGTCGAGCGCGTTCTTCACGAGACCGGACACGCCGCCGTGATAGCCGGGCGTGGCGATGATGATCGCGTCGGCCTGGCGCACGGCGTCGATCAGCTCGCGCTGCGCGTCGGTCAGCGTTTTATGTTCGGGCGCGTAGTGCGGCAGCGTATGCAGGAACGGGCCGTCGAACAGGCGCGTGCGCGCGCCGGCGGCTTGCGCGCCGCGCAGTGCGAACGACAGCGCGCGTTCGGTGGACGACGCGGCTCGGGTGGTCCCGCCGATGCCGACGACGAACGGGCGGCGGTGTTGATCGAATGCAGTCAAGGGGCGCTCCTCGGGAATGGCTTGCCCGGCTAAGCACAGGCTTAAAACCAGATGGTAACGACCCGGTCGCCACTCTGAAAACGACTTTTCGTTCTATCGATATGCCGCGCGGCGACGGCAAGCGTGTGCGCGGCCCCGCAGATCGATAGCAGAAATGCTTGGTTGGGACGGTGCGCCACGGTCGATAAGATGGGCTCGTCTCCTCCATGATGTCTCTACTGACATGGGTTGGCCCCGCCGCGCGGATGCTGGCGGGGCTTTTTTTCGTCCTCGGCCGGAAAACGGGGCGCGATGCGCAGGGGCGCGGCCCGTTACTCGAACACCGGCCGGAAGAAGCTGCGTTCGTAGCTGACGATGCACCGCGTTTGCTCCGCGTAGCGGAACGCGGCCTGGCAGGCGGGATCGTCCTTCGAGCGTTCGCGGTAGCGCTCGTAGTCGGCGAGGCTCGGGAACGAGAACATCGCGAGCGCGATGTTGCTCGCGCCTTCGGACGGCAGGAAGTAGCCGTGATGCGTGCCGCCGAACTGCTCGACGAGCGGAATCCACATCTTGCCGTAGGTTTCGAATTCGACGAGTTTGTACGGATCGACGACGTAGCGAAGGAAGCAGGTGATCATGGGCGCTCGCGGGGGTGACGGAGCGGCGAGTCTGGAGCGCGGGGCGGCACGTGTCAACGGCGAGCGCGCCGGACAGGCCCATCATCACGCGACTTCATCGCACGACGCGTTGCTTGCGCGGGCAACGATCGATGCTTCGATGCGCTTGCCGTGATGTGCACGCGGCATCGGCGCGAACGATATTCGTTCCGTCCGCCAGCCGCGTTACCCCGGGATTTACTCGTCGCGGCTGTGCGTCTCGCCGCCGCCTTTCGCGAGGCGCCATGCGATCGCGCCGAGCACGCCGACCGCGACGATCAGCGCGCCCCACAGCACGTAGCGGCGCCCGGCATCCGCATCGGCGGCTGCCGCCGGCACGACCGCCGACGGCAGCGCCGCGCCGACGCGGGCGGGCCGCACTTCCGGCACCATGCCGACCAGCAGTGCGTCGCGGCTCACGGCCGACGATGCGAGCGACGCGTCGCCGACGCCGAGCGTAAACGGCGGCGTGCCACGCGCGACGAAGGTCAGTGCGGCCGGATGCCAGCCGAGCGCGACGGCCGGCTGGCCGCCGCCGAGCCCGCCGTTGCGCATGTCGACGACGATTCGCCATGCGCGATCCGTGTTCGCGACGAACTCGAGCGGCGGATTGCGTTGCTCGCCGCCCTTGCCCTGCAGCCGGAACAGCACGGCGGCCGCGACGTCGCGCCACGGCGCCCGCGCATCGGCGCGGCTTTGCAGCGTCGCGCGCGCGACGGTGTTCGGCTGCGGCAGGTCGATGCGCACGCGGTCGACCGGATACGCGCCGTCGGTGTCGAACAGATACTCGCCCGGCGCAGCGCCGGCGCGTATCCGCACGGCGTCGCGCCACTGGCGCGGCACGGACGCCGTGTCGGTGCCGCGCGCGTCGCGCGGATGCGTCTCGACGTCGACCGACGCGATCGACGGCGCGCCGTCGGGCCAGTCCAGCCGAAGGTAGCGCGGCGCCGCGCCGTCGAGCGCGATGCGCTCCTGCACCAGCATGTCGTTGCCGCGGCCGACCTTCAGCAACTGCGTGCTGCCGAGCGGCCGCCAGGTGCGCAGGTCGTCGCTGGCTTCGACGGACACACGCCCCTGGTAGCTGTCGTCGCCCACGTGTACGAGCAGCGCGTCGATGCTGCCGTCGGCATGCGACAGGTCGACGAGGTCCGCGCCGTGCCGGGTGCGCGAAGGCGTCGCGATGGCCGCGCGCAGCGCGCCGTCCGGGCCGACCGTCACGCCGGGCGGCGCGTTGCCGTTCTCGGCGCGCGCGGGCGGCAGCGGGAACCAATGCACCGGCGTGCGGGACGGCGGCACGGCGGCCGCAGCCGCGGCGGGTGCGTCGAGCGAGTACGGCACCGGCTCGCCCGCGCCGTTGAAGATGCGCACATCGCCGAGATCGTCGCGCCGGCTCGCCGCATACACGGGCTGAGGCACGGTGAGCTGGTAATACGCGGCGCTGCCGTCGAGGTCGAGCGCGAAGCGCTGCATCGCGCGTCCGGCGTTCGGTGCGCCGTCGGCTGCCGCGAACGACGCGAGCAGGCTCAGCCCGAGCAGGGCGGCGCGTCGTTTCATGGCCGGCCGCCTTGTTGCGCGGCGGCCTTCGGCGGCAGCGGCGAGAAATAGCCGATCAACAGCAGCAGCACGCCGATGCCGATGAACGACACGATGCGCTCGATGCCGGTGACGTGCGACAGGTCGAACAGGAACAGTTTGACGACCGTGAGCGCGAGCAGCGCGGCGCCGACGAACCACAGCGGGCGCAGCCCGCGGCGCGTGGCCCAGATCGTGATGGCGAGCGCGCAGACCGTCCAGTACACGGACACCGACGCCTGCACGAGCGTCGATTCGGCCATCGCGCCGAATGCGTACGGCACGCCGGCCCAGTGATGCAGCGTGCGCAGCATCAGCACGTTGAACCACAGGAACACGGTCGCGATCGCCAGATAGCCGACGACGCGCGGATGCCACGCGATGCCGAGCGCTTTCAGGCGACGCAGCCACGCGGCGAACGCGACGAAGACGAGACCCTGCGCGACGTCGAGCGGATTGAGCAGCGGCAGCCAGAAGAGCGGCGCTGCGTCGCCGTCGCTCACCGTGCTGGCGAGGCTCCACAGCCACAGCAGCGCGGCGAGCGGCGCGGCCCCCCACACCTGATAGGCGCGCGGGAATGCCGCGACGGGCCAGCGCAGGCGCGAGCCCGGGCCCGACACGACCAGGAGCAGCGCGCCGAAGCCGTACGCCCATGCGCTCCAGCTCCATGCGCCTTCCGGGACGAACGCGCGCAGGCGCCAGAACCCTTCGAGCGCCAGCAGCCCGCCCAGGGTCCAGAACGTCAGCGTATGCAGCGGCGCGAGCATGCGTGCTGCAACGGAGGGCGTCACACCGCGCGCGTCGGCGGCGTCGGTCGTGCCGCGCGACTGGCGCCACAGCAGCGCAAGTCCCGCGCCGATGGTCACGGGCCACGCGAACGCGCCCATGCCCGACAGCGGCGCTTCGTGCGCATCGAACACACGCAGCGCGAGCAGCGCCAGCACCGGTGCGAGCGCGAGCGCGGGCCATTCGGCGAGCGGCCACGCGAGCCGGCGGCGCGCGGCGTGCGCGAGCCATGCGGTGCCGGCCGCGAACAGCGCGGTCGTATCGACGACGAAGCGCTCGGCATGCAGGTCGACGTGTCGGCTCGCATGGACGAGGATCTCGTGCAGCCCGCCGCTGACCCACCACAGCAGCCCCCACGCGGCGGCCGCGACGCCGATCTCGGGCATCCATGCATGCCATGCGCGCGCTTCGCCGCGCCCGTGCAGCCACCAGCCGGTGAACAGGCCGGCGAGCGCGATCAGCAGCATCGCGATATACGGGCTGTTGAGCACCGGCAGCGCGGCCGTGTCGGCCGGGCCAAGCAGGCTCGTGAAGAACGCGCCGGCCGCGGCGACCTGCATCAGCAGCCCGAAGCCGAACGGCAGCAGGCGTTTCTGGCGCACGCCGAGCCACACGACGGCTGCGCCTTCGATGGCCCACGCGGCGCTGGTCGTCGGCCCCGAGAACGCGAACGGCACCGCGAGCGTCGCGAAGATGACCGCGAGCGCGAGCATCGATTCGAACAGCAGACCGAGGCGATCGCGGCGCCGCGCGAGCCATGCGGCCACCGCGACGTAGAACGCCGACAGCGCGACCGCGCTCCATGCAAGCCCGAACGGCATGCCTTTCACGAGCGACGCCTGCAGCGCGGTCGCGACGATCGGCGTGCCGAACACGAGCGTGCCGTCCACATAGTGTCGCAGCGCGAGTTCGCGTTTCACCGCATACAGCAGCGCGATGCCGACATACATCAGGAAGAACAGGACGAGGAACGGCTCGGTGCTCGCGAACAGCGCGGGGCGATAGGCCGTCACGCCCCACGCGGAGCCGATCGTGAACGTGAACACGAAGCCGAGCAGGTTCAGCGGGCGCCAGGCCTTGAACCACGCGATCGCGAAGATGCCCGCGTTCAGCAGTGCGTAGTAGCCGAACAGCGCGACGTGGTTGCCCTGGCCGGTCGACAGCAGGATCGGTGCGAGGAAGCCGCCCGCACTGCCCATGAACACGAGCGGCAGCGCGTTCTGCCGCACCGCGAGGAATGCGCTCAGCGCGCAGACCGCGACCATCAACGGGAACGCGGCGCCGACGGGCAGCAACGCATCGAGCCTGGTCGCGGCGAAGATCGTCAGGTACAGGATGCCGATGCCGCCGCCTTGCAGCACGAGGCCGTATGCGGCGCGGCGCGCACGCACGCGCCAGCCGATCGCGAGCAGCGCGGCCGCCGCGAGCGCCGTGCCCGCGAGACGGAATTCGATCGGCAGCATGTCGTTGTCGGCCGCGTACTTGAGCAGGAACGCGACGCCGAAGAACAGTACGACGATCCCGACACGCACGACCGTGTTGCCGCCGAGCAGCCAGTCGCGCGCGGCGCCGAACGCGCGTTCGGCGATGCCGGGTGCGCGCGGCGCGGGCGGTTCGGGCGGAGTGGCAGGTGCGCTGGCGGTGGTGTCGGCTTGAACGGACGCAGCCGCGGCGCGTGCCGCGGTGGCCGATGCGGGCGGTGTAGTGGGCGCCGGCGTCGAAGGGGATGCCGGCGTGCCTACGCGTGCGGCGGCAGGTCGTGGCGCGGGCGGTGTCGGGAAGTGCGTCGGCAGCGGCGCGGAGGCGGCGTCGGCCGAAGCCGTTGGCGCGATGCCACCGGATGTCGCCGTCCCGGCTTTCGCGCCCGACAGTTGAGCGCGCAGCGCGTCGAGTTCGCGCGTGAGCGTGTCGACGGTGGCTTCGAGGCGCGCGACGCGATCGGCGAGCGGTAACGGGGTGGGAGGCGGCGCGGAGCTGGCCCATGCGTCGGGCACGGCGCGCCGGCTCTGCAGCTTGCGTTGCCGCAGCGCGTGCCCGACCCAGAACCCGGCGGCGGCCCCGAGCAGCGCGCCGCTCGCGGCCGGGAAATCCCCGATCAGGGCGGCGATGCCGCCCACGACGAAACCGATTACGGCGAATGCCCAGTTCAACGCCTTGCTCCCTCTCACTATCGTTATCGTCCTTCGATCGGGATCGCACCGGATCGAGGCGGTTTCAGCACGGCCGGCAGGCGAACCGGCATGTGCGCGCCGTGCGGCTGGCGCCCTCGTGCGGAAGGCCCGCGGCAACGTCGCGATCGGCGTGTTTGCGGCGAATGTATCACAGCGTGCCTGCCCGGATTTCCGCGGTTGGCGCGGTATCGCGGCGTGCGCCGTTCGGTGTCGCCATACGGCTTTTTGCACGGTCATGCTTTTTATTGACGAATGCGATGCGCGTTTTCGTCTGAGTAGATGCGCGCCGGAACGGACGTCAACTTGTCGGAAAGCGACGCGTGCCGAATGCGGCCTGGCGCAAAATCCCATGTGCCGTTCGCCGCGCTGCTGCGCACAAGTCCGAAGGGCGATGCCCGTCGCAGCAGGCCGAGCGCGTATTGCGCCGCCGCAAAGGGCGGCGCGGCCCGCCGGACGGGGCTGGCGGCCGTGTCGTATTTGCGCAAGCGTTTGTCGTAATTCGTCGGCAGGCCGGGGTTTTTTCTGGCAACTATGTAGGCACGCTATGACAAGCGCGAGTCCCCGCTACACGAGGAGAAGGTTTCGATGGATGCCCCCAAGGTTGTGGTCGAAGGTCTGTGCAAGGTGTTTGGAAGCAATCCGCAGCAGGCGCTCGACATGCTCGCCGCCGGCGCGACGAAGGACGATGTGCTCAAGCGCACCGGTCAGGTCGTCGGCGTGCACAACGTCTCCTTCGATGTGCAGGAAGGCGAAATTTTCGTGCTGATGGGCCTGTCCGGTTCCGGCAAGTCCACGCTGATCCGCCTCGTGAACCGGCTGGTCGATCCGAGCGCCGGCAAGGTGCTGATCGACGGGCTCGACGTCGCGTCGGCGCGCCGCTCGGCGCTGACCGCGCTGCGTCGCAAGGACATGAGCATGGTGTTCCAGTCGTTCGCGCTGATGCCGCATCGCACCGTGGTGTCGAATGCCGCGTTCGGGCTGGAAGTCGCGGGCATGGGCAAGAAGGAGCGCGAGCGCCGTGCGATGGAAGTGCTCGAGCAGGTCGGCCTCGCACCGTTTTCGCACAAGCTGCCGTCCGAGCTGTCGGGCGGCATGCAGCAGCGCGTCGGCCTTGCCCGCGCGCTGGCCGTGAACCCGTCGCTGATGATCATGGACGAGGCGTTCTCCGCGCTCGATCCGCTCAAGCGCCGCGAAATGCAGGACGTGCTGCTGCAACTGCAGAAGGACCAGCGCCGCACGATCATGTTCGTGTCGCACGATCTGGAGGAGGCGCTGCGCATCGGCAACCGCATCGCGATCATGGAAGGCGGCCGCCTCGTGCAGGTCGGCACGCCGCAGGACATCATCGCGAACCCGGCCGACGATTACGTGCGCGCGTTCTTCGACGGCATCGACACCAGCCGCTACCTCACCGCGGGCGACCTGATGCAGACGGGCGCCGTGCCTACCATGTCGAAGTGCGATGCCGCGAACGTCGCCGCGTCGCTGAACGGCAGCGCCGAATACGCGTTCGTGCTCGATGCGCAACGCAAGATCCGCGGTTTCGTCACGCGCGATGCGATCGGTCAGGACACGCCGTCCGTGCGGCCGATCGAAAGCATCCGGCGCGATGCGTCGCTCGAACACGTCGTCGCGCGCGTGGTCGCGAGCCCGAATGCACTGCCCGTCGTCGACGACGACGGCTGCTACTGCGGCTCGGTCGATCGCGCGCTCATCCTGAAGGCCATCACGCGTTCGCGAGGTTCCCATGTCTGAAATGATTCCGCTCGGTACCTGGGTCGACCAGTCCGTTCACTACCTGCTCGACCACGACGCGAAGACGTTCGACGCGATCGGTCGAGCGATCGAGGGGCTCGCGGCATTCGTCGAGCATGGCCTGCAGGCGATCCCGATGTGGCTGATGATGGCGATCTTCATCGGCGTCGGGCTGTGGCGGGTGGGCTGGCGCTTCGCGCTGTTCACCACCGCGTCGCTGCTGCTGATCTTCGCGACCGGCTTCTGGGATCAGACGGTCATCACGCTCGGCCTCACGCTGTCGTCGACGATCATCAGCCTCGTACTCGGCATCCCACTCGGCATCTGGGCCGCGAAGAGCAAGTGGGTCGCCGCGATCGTGCGCCCGATTCTCGACCTGATGCAGACGATGCCCGCCTTCGTCTACCTGATTCCGGCCGCGATGCTGTTCGGTCTCGGCCGCGTGCCGGGGATCCTGTCGACGGTGATCTTCGCGATGCCGCCCGCGGTGCGTCTCACGAGCCTCGGCATCCGCCACGTGAACCGCGAGATCGTCGAAGCCGGGCAGGCGTTCGGCTGCACGCCGTGGCAACTGCTGTACAAGGTGCAGTTCCCGAACGCGCTGCCGTCGATCATGCAGGGCGTGAACCAGACGATCATGATGGCGCTGTCGATGGTGATCATCGCGTCGATGGTCGGCGCGGGCGGCCTCGGCAACGACGTGCTCGCGAGTATCCAGCGCCTCGACATCGGCCTCGGCTTCGAAAGCGGTCTGTCGGTCGTGCTGCTCGCGATCATTCTCGACCGCATCACCGAGAGCTTCGGCCGCGCGCCGGGCACCGCGAAAGCGCCGCTGTTCTCGGGCCTCAAGCAGCTCTTTCGCGTGAAGGCCGAGCCCGCGCAGGCCTGATCCCCGGCGGCCGGGCACGCTCCGGCCGCTCACCCTCGTCGAATAACGGCTCCCGCGGCTTGCGCCGCGGGGCTGGCTCCCTGCAACCTCCTTGCCAGGAGACCGATGTGACGTCCGCCGTCGCTGTCGCGCCCGTTGCCTGCGTTTCACCGGTTTCGTCCCTCGCCCATTTCGGCTTCCTGACGCTGCCGAACTTCTCGATGATCGCGTTCTCGAGCGCGGTCGAAGTACTTCGGATGGCGAACTATGTCGGACGGGCGGAACACTACAAGTGGTCGATCTACTCGCTCGACGGCGCGCCCGCGCATGCCAGCAACGGCATCGCGGTGCGGCCCACGCAGCCGCTCGATTACGACGACCTGCCCGACGTGATGATCGTGTGCGGCGGCATCCGCATCCGCGACATGGTCGACGAACGCGCGCGCGATACGCTCGCGGCGCTTGCCGCACGCGGGCTGCCGCTCGGCGGCATCTGCACCGGCGCCTACGCGCTGATGGCGAGCGGGCTGCTCGACGGCTATCGTTGCACCGTGCACTGGGAGAACCTGTCCGCGCTGCATTCCGAATTTCCGCAGGTCGGGTTCGCCGACGAGTTGTTCGTCGTCGATCGCGACCGGCTGACCTGCACCGGCGGCACCGCGCCGCTCGATCTGATGCTGAACCTCGTCGGCATGCGGTTCGGCCAGCAACTGGCCGCGCAGGTATCCGAGCAGTTCATCCTGGAGCGCATCCGCAGTTCGACCGATACGCAGCCGATTCCGGTCGATGCGCGGGTCGGTTTCTCGCGCGCGGAGCTGATCGAGGTCGTGCGGTTGATGGAGGCGAACATCGAGGAACCGCTGTCGCTCGAGGAGCTCGCGCGGCTCGTGCGGCTGTCGCAGCGGCATCTGCAGCGCATGTTCAAGGTGTACCTGAACGTATCGCCGACCCACTATTACCTGACGTTGCGCCTGAAACGCGCACGCGACCTGCTGCGTACGACCGACGCATCGATCGCGCGCGTGACGACGGTCTGCGGCTTTCACTCGCCGTGTCATTTCAGCAAGGCATACCGCGCGCAGTTCGGCCATGCGCCGAGCTACGAGCGCCGGCTGCCGGGGCGCTGAACGGGGCGATCAATCGGTCCGCGACGTCGCCGGGATCGCGGCGCGCGGCTTCAATAAACGATCCCGCATTCGAGCAAACGACATCACTTTGAGGAGAAGCAAGATGAAGCGCCTATTGATCGCAGCGGTGTGCGGGATCGGGATAACCGCGCCGATGTCGGCCGTTTATGCGGCCGATCCGCCCGTTTGCAAGAACGTGCGCTTCGCCGATGTCGGCTGGTCCGACATCGCGGCGACCACGGGCCTCGCGTCGACGATGCTGCAGGGGCTCGGTTACAACCCGACGAAGACGATCGCGTCGGTGCCGATCACGTTCGCGGGGATCAAGAGCAAGCAGATCGACGTGTTCCTCGGCTACTGGTCGCCGACGATGGACCCGATCATCCAGCCGTTCACGAAAGCCGGCACGATCAAGGTGCTCGCGACGCCCAATCTGACCGGTGCGAAATACACGCTCGCGGTGCCCGACTACGTGTACCAGGGCGGCCTGAAGTCGTTCGCGGACATCCAGAAGTTCGCGGACAAGCTCAACGGCAAGATCTACGGGATCGAGCCGGGCAACGACGGCAACGCGCTGATCAAGAAGATGATCGACGGCAACCAGTTCGGCCTCGGCAAGTTCAAGCTGGTCGAGTCGAGCGAGGCCGGGATGCTGGTCGAGGTGAACCGCGCGGCTCGCGACAAGCAGTGGATCGTGTTCCTCGGCTGGGAACCGCATCCGATGAACGTGCAGATGAAGATCGACTACCTGAGCGGCGGCGACGACGTGTTCGGCCCGAACTACGGCGAAGCGAAAGTGCTGACGGCCACGCCGCCCGACTACGCGCAGCGCTGCCCGAACGTCGCGAAGTTCGTGTCGAACCTGCAGTTCACGACGTCGATCGAGAACCACGTGATGGTGCCGATCATGAACAAGCAGGATCCGAACAAGGCCGCCGCCGAATGGCTGAAGACGAATCCGCAATCGCTCGACAAATGGCTGGCCGGCGTGACGACGATCGACGGCAAGCCGGGCCTGCCGGCGGTGAAGGCATACCTCGGCGTGCATTGAGCGCGACGCGTCGGGCTTTGCGGCCGCGGCACGGAGCCTGGCGTGAATGTCGAGCCGGCGCAAGCAGGGCGACCTGCTTGCGCCGGCTTTTTGCTGCGCGCAGCGCGTAGCGTGCTGCGTACTCGCGCCAACGGCCGGCGGGCGATGCGCTAGACTGCTCGATCCCCGCCAAGGAGACGGCAATGACCCGCAACCCCCTCGATGCATCCCGGCGGCTGTACGCAGCCGGCACGCGGCCGAATGGCGCGATCGCTTCGGTCGACGCAGGCTGCAGCCGGACGATCCGGTACGTCGGCCGTTCATTCGCATGAAGCGCATCGAGCAAGTGGTGCTCGCCGCCGATCTCGCGGGCACGGCGGTGTTCGCGATCGAAGGCGCTAATGCGGCGATCGGCGCCGGACTCGATCTGTTCGGGGTGATGGTGCTGTCGCTCGTCGTCGCGCTCGGCGGCGGCGTGATTCGCGACCTGTTGATCGGCGCCCGCCCGCCGAGCGCCGTGAGCGACTGGCGTTATCCGGCGCTCGCGTTCGCCGCGGGACTGTTCGCGTTCGTGTTTCATGCACGGGTCGCGTCGTTCTCGCCGTCGCTGCTGACGACGCTCGATGCGGCCGGCCTCGCATTGTTCGCGGTCGCGGGCGCGGTGAAGGCGCTCGAATTCCGTGTCCATCCGTTCATTGCGACGCTGATGGGCGCCGTGACCGGCTGCGGGGGTGGCGTCGTGCGCGATCTGCTGCTTGCGCGGATACCGGTCGTGCTGGTCACGGATATCTATGCGAGTGCGGCGCTGCTCGGCGCGGTCGTCGTCGTGTCGTGCCGGCGACTCGGTTGCCCGCCCGTCGTCGCGGCCGTGCTCGGCGGCGCCGCGTGCTTTGCGCTGCGGATGGCGGCGGTGCGCTTCGGCTGGCAGTTGCCGAAAATTGCCGCGGGGGCGTAGAGCCTGTTCACGACCCCTTCGTCGCCGCCGGCACGTCGAACACGCGATCGAACGCCCACTGGAACACGAACGCGTAGCAGAAGAAGAACGCGAACAGCCCGATATCGACGACGAACGCATCGAACCACGTGATGTCGAGCCACCACGACACGACCGGCACGAGGATGAAGATCAGCCCGCCTTCGAATCCGGTGGCATGCAGGATCCGCCGCCCGAGCGTACGCGCCGGCTGCCGCCGCGACGCTTCCCAGCGTTCGAACAGCGCGTTGAAGATCATGTTCCACAGCATCGCGATCGCCGACATCGTCGCCGACAATGCGCCCGAATAGACGAGGTCCTGCTTGAAGATCGCCGCGATCGCGGGCGAAATGCAGGAAATGGCGATCGCTTCGTAGAGCACCGCCTGCGTGATCCTGCGCGGTAGGCCTTGCACGGGGTTCCTCCGGTTCGACGGCGGCGCCATGCCGCAACGTCCCGCAAGGCTAGCCGCGTTGCGCGCCCGTTTCAATTCACCTAATCTCACCCCGATTGAACCGAATTCAACCCGGCCGCATTCGATCCGCGAGGCTCCGTGTTCTCGAAAATCCCCCTGACCGCTTTGCGTGTATTCGAATCGTCGGCACGGCTCGGCACGTTCAAGGCCGCCGCGGACGAGCTGTCCGTGACGCCGGCTGCCGTGTCGCACCAGATCAAGTCGCTGGAGAGCCGCGTCGGCGTGCTGCTGTTCGAGCGCGGCGCAGGCGGCGTGCGGCTGACGGAAGAAGGCGAGCGACTGTTTCGCGCGAGCCACGAAGCGTTGCTGGCATTGAGCCGCGGGCTCGACGCCGTGCGGCCGGACGCGGCCGACGAGCGCCCGCTCGTGCTGACCACCACGCCGGCCTTTGCGGCGATGTGGCTGATTCCCCGGCTCGGTGCGTTTCGCCGTGTCGATCCGCATCTGCACATCAAGGTCGAAACGGGGAACGCGCTCGTCGATCTCGAGCGCGAGGCGCGGATCGATCTCGCGATTCGCGCGACGTCGCGCAAGTTTCCCGCGCTGCACGAGATTGCGTTGATCGACGAGTATTTCGGCGCGTATGCGGCCGCCGGGTTCGATGCGGATCGCACCGACGAGCCGCTCGACCTGATCGAGACCGTGTGGGATACGCCGCTGCCCGTGTCGGTCGACTGGGCGTCGTGGTGTCGTGCGGCGGGCCGGCAAGCATGGCTCGAGCGCGCGGTGTTTCGCCATTACGACGACGAGCACTACGCATTGCAGGCCGTGCTGCACGGGCAGGGTATCGCGTTGCTCAGCTCGGTGCTGGCCGCCGAGCATGTGGAGCGCGGTGCGTTGATGCCGATCGAGCCCGCGGTGCGGCTCGACGGTGCGCGCTTCGTCGCGCTGTGCCGGCCGGGGCGGGAGCGCGAGCCGCAGGTCAGGCGGTTTCTCGACTGGCTCGAAGCGGAAATCGCACGGACGCGCGATGCGGTGGCGCGGATGGCGCCCGGCGCGTCTCGCGCCGCTAACCGAACCTGACGCAATACACCGGCGGCAAATGCGCCGATACCTGTCGCCAATGGTCGCCGCCATCGACGGACGTCCATAACCCGCCCGTCGTCGACGCCATCGCGAGGCGCGTGCCGGAATCGTCGACCGCGAGCCCATGCCGGTACACGAGGTCGTACGCGGGCGCGGTCGGCAACCCGTTCGACAGGCTCTCGAAACTGCGGCCGCCGTCGCGCGTGCGCGTGACGACGAACCGGCCGTTCACCGGAATCCGGCACGCATCCTTCACGGCCGGCACGAACCACGCGGTATCCGGTTCGTGCGGATGCACGGCCACCGCGAAACCGAAGCTCGACGGTTGCGCTTCGATGCGGCGCCAGTGTTCGCCGCCGTCGGTCGAGCGGAAGATCGCGCAGTGATGCTGCGTCCACAGCACGTCGGGATTGGCCGCGCACTGCACGACGCGGTGCGGATCCTGCATGTTCGGCTCGCCGCGTCGCTCGGGCGGCATGTAGTCGGCTTCCATGCCTTCCGCGGTCACACGCCATGTCGCGCCGCCGTCGACGGTCTGCCAGACGCCGCCGCACGAGATGCCGACGGCGACGTGTCGGCTGTCGCGCGGATCGACCATCACCGAATGGATGCCCGGCGCGTCGTACCCGCCGCCGCCCCATTCGGCGCGTTCGGGGCGATCCCACAGCGCGCGGTTGAGTACCCATGAATCGCCGTAGTCGCCGGAGCGGAACAGGCCGCCGGGAATCGTGCCGGCCCACAGTACGCCGGGCTCGTCCGCACCGCCGGCTTCGAGCGACCAGATCTGCTGAAGGGTCCACGGCGGCTGCGGCGCCCCCGCAGGCGCGTCGTCGGCGTCGCCGCTGCCCGTGTGCGTGTCGGTACGGGCGGCCGACGCATCGGCGGGCTGCGGCGGATAAACCGGGGCCGCACATTCCTCCCAGTCGGTGGCGCCCGCGCGCAGCCGGTGGAGCTTCACGCCGAAATGGCCGAGATTGAGCGCCGCATACAGCGTGCCGTCGCGCGGGTCGGCGAGCGCCATGCTGACGGGCTCGCCGATGAAATGCGGTTCGCCGAGCGTCCAGCCGCCGTTACCGTCGGGTTGCAGGACGAACAGGCCCTTGCGGGTGGCGACGAGCAGTCGATCGTTCATATGCGGTGTCTCCGGATGGTCCGCCTTGGCGCGACGGCACTTGGTATGGAGGGATGCGCCCGTGCGTCCCTTTATCCGCCGGTCAGCGCCTGCACGACATACACGCGGCTGGCGTCGCCGAGCGCGTCGGACAGGCGCTGCCGGTCGCGGATCGGCTGGCCGTCGATGAACACCGACAGGTGCTTTCGCAGCGCGCCCTGGTCGTCGACGATGTAGCCGCGCAGCCGCGGTTGCTCGCTGAAAATGGTGTCGAATGCTTCGCCGACCGTGCGCGCGTCGATGTCGCGCTCGGGCGTTTCGACATGCCGCTGGATCGATGCGGCGAAGAAGAGGTGCGCCATGGCGGTAGCTGGCAGGAGCCGCACGAAGGGATGGCTTGTAGTTTAGGCGATCCGGCGGGCGCCGAAAGGGGAAACGGCACTGCCGTGCGCGGCGCGGCTGCTAGACCGGAATCGACCGCCCCCTGATCCGGATCCCGAGCCGCACGACGCCGATCACCGCATTCGACAGCCATGTGAGCCAGCGCGGCATCCCGCGCCGCCGGATATCGAGCAGCAGCACGATCCGCACGGCGTCGCTGTCGTTCCATACCTCGTGCGTGAACGTGTCGTCCCACAGCAGGAAGCGGCCTTCGTCGAGTCGGTATTCGCGGCCGTCGACCTTCAGCACGGCGGCCGGCGTGCCGTCCGCGCGCCTGGGCATCGACAGCACGAGATAGCCGCGCAGGATGCCGCGGAACGGCCCGCGATGCGGCGGGATGTGCTTGCCGGGCGCGAGGAACGACAGCGACGCGGACAGCACGTCCGGCGACGTCGCGACGAGCGACGCGACGGTCGGGCAGCGCGACAGGTTGCGCGCAAACGGCTGGCCGTACGCCTGCATGATGAACATGCGCCAGTCGCGCGCGTCGTTGGCCGAGATGTCGTACTGCTCGCGCATGATGTCGTGAAAGCGCGGGATGCGCGGCATGTCGCGTGCTACGTCGAGCGCCTCCGCGCGGATCGCGGGCCACGCGCGCACGAATCGCTCGGCATCCGGGAATGCGGCCGTGTCGAGCACCGCGCCGCTGTCGATATGGCGGTCGTACAGCGTGCGCAGCAGGGCGGCTGCATGGTCGTAAGCGGCGGACATGGTCGATCGATGGGTGGTCCGGATGAAGTGGTGGTCAGTCTGCCCGAAGCACGACGGGCGTTGCGTTACGTCAGGTTACGCCGGCTGACGAACGAATGACAATTCGATGAAGGTCCGGCAAGGGTGGCCCGGCAGGCCGGGAATAAACATGCCTCCTCCGTCGTCATACGGGTGTAGCACATCGTCTCGTTGACTTCTGAAGGAGTGGAACATGAACAAGCACTGGCTGTTGGCCGCCACGATGGTGGCGATGTCTGTCACAGGTGTCGCGACGCAAGCGTCCGCACAGGCACTCACGCGCGCGCAGGTCCGGCAGGAATTGATCGACGCCGAAAACGGCGGGTTGCGCTTCGTGACCGATACGTCGTATCCGGACGTGAGCCCGTTGTTCCAGAACCAAGCCGAGCGGATGCCGCAGCGGCAGGCCAGCACGGCGGTCGGCAGCGATCCGGCCATGTCGTCCGAAGCGGGCAAGCCGGCGGCGATGTCGCGGCGTCCGGGCGCCGCCGCATGCGTCGGCCCCGCGAGCTTCTGCACGATCTATTTCGGCAGCTGATCCCACCCGCCTGCATGCGCAGGTCACGCCTGTCCCGTGGTTGATCGTTACGTCCCATTGAAGGAGCTCATGATGAAAACATATATCGCACTACTGACGATGATCGGAGCGCTCGTCGGTCAGTCGGCATTCGCGCAAGCGGCCGCGCCGCTGACGCGTGCGCAGGTTCGCGAGGAGTTGATGCGTCTGGAAGCGGCCGGGTACGACCCGGCGAAGGGCGACGACGGCGAGTATCCGGCCGACATCCAGGCCGCGGAAGCGAAGCTCGCCGAGCAGGAACGGGCGCGCATGGCGGCGTCGACGACGCGGGCGGCCGAACCCGGCATGCCGGCGCAGAGCGGCAACTAGGGGCCGATATGTACCCGTGCTGCGAGAGACCGTCGGCATCGCGGCAGACACGCGCGCTGGGGGGCGCACGGATACGAATCGTATGGCGTGGTGGTGCGATGTTGTCCCGGCGCCGATGCGCGCGTCATGCAGGCGCTCGCGTTCGACGTGACGCGTCCGGACAGGCAGGCGGGCGGGACGCAACGCGCGTCGTGGCGCGTCGGAAAATCGGCCGGGCCGCGGCGGTGCAGCCCGGCCCGGCGCACATCAGCGCCGCTCGTCGGCGAGATGGCTGCGGATCACGTCCGCGAACGACGTGTCGCCCTTCAGCCCGAGTGCTTCCGCGCGCGACGTATCCCAGCGGCCCGGCCAGCTGCCGACGATCTTCTCGACGCGTTCGTCGGGCGCATGGCGGATCAGCTTGACGACCGCGTCGCCCGCGACTTCGCGCAGCGCCGCGATCATCTCGTCGACAGATACCGACAGCCCCGGCAGGTTGATCACGCGCTTGTTGCCGAGCTGCGCGGCGTCGATCTCGCAACCGGCGACCAGCGCGTCGATCGCGCCGCGCGGCGACAGCAGCCACAGCCGCGTCGAGCCGGGCACCGGGCACACGCTTTCCTCGCCGTTCAGCGGCTCGCGGATGATGCCGCTCGCGAACGACGACGCGGCCGCGTTCGGGCGGCCGGGCCGCACGCTGATGGTCGGCAGCCGCAGCACGCGGCCGTCGACGAAGCCGCGTCGCGCGTAGTCGCACAGCAGCAGTTCCGCGATGGCCTTCTCGGCGCCGTACGACGATTGCGGGTTCAGCGCGGTGTCGTCCTGCACGACGTCGGGCAGCGCGCCGCCGTACACCGCGACGGAGCTCGTGAACACGACGCGCGGCCGGTGGCCGCGCGCGCGGCACACTTCGAGCAGCGTGCGCGATGCGTCGAGGTTGATCCGCATGCCGAGATCGAAATCGGCTTCGGCTTGCCCGCTGACGATCGCCGCGAGGTGGAAGATCGCGCCCGTGCGCGTGTCGATCGCGCGTTCGAGCACCGCGCGATCGGCGATGTCGCCGACGATCGACGTCACGCGCGCATCGCCGAAATCGTTGCCCTGGACGACGTCGAGCAGCACCAGCTCGTCGATTGTCTCGACACGGCCGTCGGGGCCGGTCAGTTCGCCGCGCTCGAGCAGCTTGCGCGCGAGACGCTGGCCGAGAAAGCCGGCGCCGCCGGTGATCAGTACTTTCATGTTCTTCATCCTTTCGGGAATACGGGAATCACAGGTACGGCCTGAGCCAGCCGAGGCCTTCGGACGTGCCGGCCTTCGGCCGATATTCGCAGCCGATCCAGCCGTCGTAGCCGAGCGCGTCGATCAGCGCGAACAGGTACGGGTAGTTGAGTTCGCCGACGTCCGGCTCGTGGCGTTCCGGCACGCTCGCGATCTGGATATGGCCGATGCCCGCGAAATCGCGCTGGAGTTTCATCGCGAGATCGCCTTCGACGATCTGGCAGTGATAGCAGTCGAACTGCACCTTCAGGTTCGGCGCGCCGACTTCCGCGCAGATCGCCTGCGCGTCGTCCTGGCGATTCAGGAAATAGCCGGGCATGTCGCGCGGGTTGATCGGCTCGATCAGGATCGTGATGCCGTGCGCGGCCCCCGCCTGCGCCGCATGCCGCAGGTTCGACAGATAGGTGTCGCGATGGCGCGCGCGATCGGCGCCCGGCGGCACCATGCCGGCCATCACGTGCAGCTTCCTGTTGCCGATCGTGCGTGCATAGTCGAGCGCCTGGTCGATACCGCGGCGGAACTCGTCCTCGCGGCCCGGCAGCGATGCGATGCCGCGTTCGCCCGCGGCCCAGTCGCCCGGCGGCGCGTTGAACAGCGCCTGTTCGAGGCCGTGCGCGTCGAGACGTGAACGGATGTCCTCGGCGGCGAAGTCGTACGGGAACAGGTACTCGACGGCCTTGAAGCCGTCGCGAGCGGCAGCGGCGAAGCGTTCGAGAAACGCATGCTCGGTGTACATCATCGAGAGGTTGGCGGCGAAGCGTGGCATGACGGAGCGTCCTGTGAATGAATGGCGCGGAGCGCCGTGCGCTCCGCGTCGAATGATGAATCGGCCGGCGGCGTATCAGCGGTTCACGAGTTTCGCGGGCGTGAGCCACACGGCGATCGCGCCGATCACGAGCATCGCGGCCAGCACGTACATGCCGGACGACGTGCTGTGCGTGACGTCCTTCAGGTAGCCGATCACGTACGGGCTCGCGAAACCGGCGAGGTTGCCGACCGAGTTGATGATCGCGATCCCGGCCGCGGCCGCGGAGCCTGCGAGGAACGCGGTCGGCAGCGACCAGAACAGCGGGGCGCAGGTCAGCACGCCGCCTGCCGCGAGCGACAGGAACACGATCGACACGGCCGTATTGTGCGAGTACGACGCGGCGACCGCAAACCCGAGCGCGCCCATCAGCGCCGGCACGATCAGGTGCCAGCGGCGTTCGCGGCGCTTGTCCGCGCTGTGGCCGAACAGGTTCATCACGACGATCGCGACGACGAACGGAATCGCCGACAGCAGGCCGATCTGCAGCGTATCGGTGATGCCGGTCGATTTCACGAGCGTCGGCATCCAGAACGTGAGCCCGTACTGGCCGGTGACGAACGCGAAGTAGATCAGCGACATCCACCACATGCGCGGGTCCGAGAACACGGCCTTCAGCGAATGGCCGTGGTTCTGCTGTTCCTGTGGCTGCGCGGCGATTTCGTCTTCGAGCAGTTGCTTCTCGCGCTCGTCGAGCCATTTCGCGCTGCGGATGCCGTTGTCGAGATACAGGATCGTCGCGATGCCGACGAGCACGGCCGGCACGGCTTCGATCATGAACATCCATTGCCAGCCGTGGAAGCCCGAGCCGCCGTGGAAGCGCTCCATGATCCAGCCCGACAGCGGGTTGCCGAAGATGCCCGACACCGGAATCGCGGACATGAACACCGCGATGATCTTCGCGCGGCGATGGGACGGGAACCAGTACGTGAGGTACAGGATCACGCCCGGATAGAAGCCGGCTTCCGCGAGGCCGAGCAGGAAGCGCAGCACGTAGAACTGCGTCGGCGTCTTCACGAACGCGAACAGCGCGGACAGCACGCCCCACGTGATCATGATCCGCGCGATCCAGATGCGCGCGCCGAGACGGTGCATCAGCAGGTTGCTCGGCAGTTCGAACAGAAAGTAGCCGAGGAAGAAAATCCCCGCGCCGAGCCCGAACACGGTTTCGCTGAACGCGAGATCCTGCGACATCTGCAGCTTGGCAAAGCCGACGTTCACGCGGTCGAGATACGCGACCACGTAGCAGAGCATCAGGAACGGCACGATGCGCCAGAACACTTTCCTGTAGGTGCGGTCGAGTTCGCCCGACTGGGCGGCCGCGGCGGGCGAGCGGCTTGCGGCCGCGTCGAGAGCAGTCATCGTCGTGTCTCCAAGGACGTCGTGTGCCGGCGGCGCGTAGGCTGCCGGTTCGTATGTGTGTGCTGACGGAAGGGCCCGCGCACACAGCGGGCATGTGAATCGGTATCGGATGCGCGGTGCGTCACCAGCGCGCGCCGAAGGTCTGGCGCAATTCGTCGAGCGCGGCGTCGGACAGCGGTTCGGGCTTCGGCTGCGTCATCAGCCACAGCCGCGCCGTTTCCTCGAGTTCCTCGAGCGCATACGACGCGTGCGACACCGACGGCCCCCACATCACGGGGCCGAGGCGATCGAGCAGCACGCCGCGCACCTGGTCGGCCAGCGCCGCGACTTCGGCCGCGACGGCCGGGTCGCCGGGGCGGCGGTAACGGATCAGCGGGATGTGGCCGACCTTCATCACGTAGTACGGCGTGATCGGCGGCAGCACGTCGGTGTCGCGCCACACGCCCGCGAGCGTCAATGCGACGAGATGCGTCGAATGCGTGTGGACGACGCCATGCGCGTCCGCGTTGCGCGCGTAGATGCCGCGATGCAGCGCGAGCGTCTTCGACGGCTTGCCGCCCGATACGGGCTGGCCGTCGGCGCCGACCTTCGCAATGTCGTTCGGGTCGAGCCGGCCGAGGCACGCGTCGGTCGGCGTGATCAGCCAGCCGTCCGCGAGACGCGCGCTGATGTTGCCGGCGCTGCCGACCGCATGGCCGCGCGCATACAGGCTCGCGCCGACCACGCAGATCTCTTCGCGCAGTTTCGCTTCGTCGCTCATCGTGCGGCTCCGTCCAGCGCGCGCAGCGCCTTGTCGAAAAAGTCCGTCGCGCCGAAGTTGCCGGATTTCAGCGCGAGGCCGAGCGGCTGCGCGTCGATGGTGGCCGTGGCCGGCACGCCCGGGTCGATCTGCGCGCCGATCTGCAGCGACTTCACGTCGAGCGCCTGCACGACCGCGCCGGACGTCTCGCCGCCCGCGACGACGAACTTGCGCACGCCGAGTTCGCGCAGCCCGCGGGCAATCGCCGCGAGCGTGCTTTCGACGAGATGGCCGGCCGCGTCGACGCCGAGCGCCTGCTGCACGGCCTTCACTTCGTCGGGCGTGGCCGTTGCATAGATCAGCACGGGTTGCGGCAGGTGCGTGCGCGCAAAGGCGAGCGCCTGCTCGACGACGGGCTCGCCGCGCGATGCCGCGAGCGGATCGATGCGGAAGCTCGGCCGCGTCGCGCGCCACGCGGCGACCTGCGCGTTGGTCGCCTTCGACGCGCTGCCGGCGAGCACGGCCGACAGGCCGTCGATGCGCGGCAGCGACGCCGCGTTGTCGCGCTCGGGCAGTTGCTCCGCGCGGCGGAAATTCGCGGGCAGGCCGAGCGCGATGCCCGAGCCGCCGGTAACGAGCGGCAAGCCCGCGCACGCTTCGCCGAGGACGTAGAGGTCGCGGTCCGACAGCGCGTCTGCGATCGCGAAGCGCACACCTTCCGCGCGCAACTGGTCGATCCGCGCACGCACGGCGGCCGCGCCGAGCGCGATCGTGTCGTAGCGGATCAGGCCGACCGGTGACTTCGTTTGCTGCTGCAGCACGCGTACGAGGTTCGCATCCTTCATCGGCGTGAGCGGATGATGCTCCATCCCCGATTCGTTCAGCAGCACGTCGCCGACGAACAGGTGGCCGCGATAGATCGTGCGGCCGTTCTCGGGGAACGCCGGGCACGCGATCGTGAAGTCGCCGCCGGCCGCATCGAGCAGCGCGTCGGCCACCGGCCCGATGTTGCCTGCGTCGGTCGAATCGAACGTCGAGCAGTACTTGAAGAAGAACTGGCGGCACCCTTGCGCGCGCAACCATTCGTACGCGGCGAGCGATTGCGCGACGGCGTCGGCGGCGGGAATCGTGCGCGATTTCAGCGCGACGACGATCGCGTCGGCGTCGACGATCGTGTCGGCAGCCTCGCCGTCGGCGGGCACGCCGATCGTCTGTACGGTGCGCATGCCGCTCTTGACGAGCATGTTCGCGAGATCGGTCGCGCCGGTGAAATCGTCGGCGATGCAGCCGAGCAGGGGACGGGAAGCGGAAGCGGTCATGGCAGGAACGTCGTTCGAATCAGCGGGCGGGCGGCAGCGTGATGCCGGGGAAAGTCTTGATCACGGCGGAATCGTCCTCGCCGCCGTGGCCGGCGCTCGACGCGCTCATGAACATCTGGTGCGCGGTGGCCGACAGCGGCAGCGGGAATTTGCTGCGGCGCGCGGTGTCGAGCACGAGGCCGAGATCCTTCACGAAGATGTCGACGGCCGACAGCGGCGTGTAGTCGCCGTTCAGGATGTGCGGCACGCGGTTCTCGAACATCCACGAATTGCCGGCGCTGTGCGTGATCACGTCGTACAGCGCGTCGGCATCGACGCCTTCGCGCAGGCCGAGCGCCATCGCTTCGGCCGCCGCCGCGATATGCACGCCGGCCAGCAATTGATTGATGATCTTCACTTTCGAGCCGATGCCGTGTGCGTCGCCGAGGCGGTACACCTTGCCGGCGATCGCCGCGAGCACGTCCTCGCAGCCCGCATACGCGGCGGCCGGGCCGGACGTCATCATCGTCATCTCGCCGGAGGCCGCGCGCGCGGCGCCGCCCGACACGGGCGCGTCGAGCATCTGCAGGCCGGCCGCTTCGATGCGCGCGCCGAGCGCGACCGCGAATTCAGGCGCGACGGTCGCGCTCGCGATCACGATGCCGCCGGGCTTCATCGCCGCGACCGCACCGTGTTCGCCGAACAGCACCGTTTCCGTCTGCGCGGCATTGACGACGAGCGTGACGACGACGTCGCACTGCGCACCGAGTTCGGCCGGCGTCGCGCACGCGATGCCGCCTTCGGCGGCGAATGCCTGCAGCACGGTGTCGCGCACGTCGCATGCATGGACGCGCAGGCCGGCGCGCAGCAGCGAGCGTGCGACGCCGAGGCCCATCGCGCCGAGGCCGATGACTCCAACATTTCTTGACATGGTCAACCTTGATCGATTCGGGAGAGGTTCCGGACAGCGGCGGCGGGCGCCGCCGGCTTCAGCAGATGCCGGCTTCCGCGAGGCGGCGGGCGGCGTTGTACATGTGCGTGCGCGCCGCGTTGCGGGCGGCCATCGGGTCGCGCGCGCGGATCGCATCGGCGATCGCCGCGTGTTCGTCGCGCACCTGCCGCGAGAAATCGTCGCGCGTCGCTTCGTTGCCCCGCGTGACCTTCACGCCGGCTTCGAGGTACTGGTTCAGGAACTGCAGCGTCTTCAGGAAATACGGGTTGCCGGTGACGGCCGCGATCGTGCGGTGGAACGCGACGTCTTCCGCCACGCCGTCGCGCCCTTCGGCCACTGCTGCATCGATCTTGCGCAGCGCGTCGTCGATGTCGGCCATGTCGTCGTCGGTGTGGTGCAGCGCGGCTTCGGCCGCGACTTCGGCCTCGATCGCGCGGCGCACCGCGAGCAGGTGCGGCAGCGAGCTCGCCTCGACGGCTTCCGCGTAGTCGATGCGCAGCGGCCGGATCGCGCCGTGCTGGTTCACGAACACGCCGCTGCCCTGGCGCGGCTCGACCACGCCTTCGTTCTTCAGCCGCGAGATCGCCTCGCGGATCACGGTGCGGCTCACGCCGAATTCCTGCGCGAGCACGGCTTCGGTCGGCAGCTTGCCGGTGGCCGCGAAACTGCCCACTTCGATCTGCTTGAGCAGTTGCTGCGCGACATGGTCGCTCATCGCGCGGGCCGGAATTTTTTCGAACATGATGCTCAAGTTTGTAGGGTGATGTGGTCATCATACAAATTTGAGTGCGCATCAGCATCCGGGATAACCCTCGTTTTATGGAGGACAACGTCGGTTAAATTGATTGGAACCGGTTCCAAAAGCGCCGAAACCGATGCGAACGTGTGCGGTTCTGCCATCGGCCAACGAAGAGGGCGGACGCCTCTGGGCCGTCAGTCGGCGAGGTCCTCGACGGCGTCGGCCGACGCATCGGGCATCGCATCGACTTCGGCCACGTCGCCGCCGCGCTCGCGATACGTCGCCGGCGGCACGCCGAACTGCTTGCGGAATTCGCGCCCGAGGTGCGATGCATCGGCGAATCCGCAACTCGACGCGATATCGGCGACGGTGCGGTCCGAGCTCGTCAGCAGCCACGCGGCCGTGCGCAGCCGCACCTGTTTCGCGAAGGCCTGCGGGCTCTTGCCGGTCTCGGCCTTGAAGAGCCGCTCGAGCTGCCGCGTCGACAGGTCGAGCTTGCACGCCAGTTCCTCGAGCGGCAGCGCGCGCCCCACGTGCTGTTCCATCAGAAGAATCGCGCGCTTGACCTTCGGATGCGTCGCCGGTTCGAGGCCCGGCGGATGCGGCTGTGGCGCGTTGCCTTTCTGCATCTCGCCGACGAGCAGGATGCGTAGCGCCTTCTGCACGGTGGCGTGATCGAAATGGCGCAGCAGGATCGCGGCGGCGACGTCGATCGACGCGCGGCCGCCCGAACACGTGATCCGGCGCCGGTCGATCACGAACAGCCGGTCGGCGATCAGCAGGTCGGGATCGGCGGACGGAAAGCGCTCGATGAAGTCCCAGTAATGGAACCAGCTCACGCAGGTGCGGTAGCCGTCGAGCACGCCGGCGCGCATCAGCGTGAACACGCCGGTGCAGATGCCGACGACCGTCGCGCCGCCCGTCGCCGCGCGGCGGATGAAGTCGAGCGTTTCAGGGCCGGCCTGCGGCCCCGAATGCAGCAGCCCGCCAACCACCACCACATAGTCGAACGGCTCGGCCGCGTCGAACGTCTCCCACGGCGTGATCTGGATCCCGCAGCTCGCGCGCACCGGCGCGAGCGTCTCGCCGATCACGCTCCATGCGCAGCGCACGGGCTTGCTGTAGTCGCCGTCGTCGGCCGACAGCCGCAGCATGTCGACGAAGCCCGAGAAGGCCGTCAGCGTGAAGTTCGGCAGCAGCACGATGCCGAAGCGGATGCGCCGCGGCGCGGGTTCTGCGAGGGGGGAAGCGGGTACGTCGGGGGTCATCGCGGCCAATCTCGTCACGCCGGTAAGGCGGTCTCACTCGTTTCACTCTGTTTGCGGGCTACGGCTGCCGGAGGGCGGCACGGATGCAGCCAGCGTCGCCGATCGGCCGTGGCCGGACTTGTGGTTTTTCGTCGCGAACCATCGCCAAAACGCACTTTCCGGGCGGCCGGCGCGGCGCTTGGCGGCGCTATCCCACGCCGATGCCGTTTTTGTTCTATCGGCCGATTTTACGCCCTGATGTACTGAGGCCCAACGACATTTCACGCATGCAACCCAAAGGAAGCCAGATGAACGTCAGCGCGTTCGACCTGTTCAAGATCGGCATCGGCCCGTCCAGTTCGCATACGGTCGGCCCGATGATCGCCGCGTGCCGCTTCGCGTCGCACGTCGAGGACGCGAACCTGCTCGGCTTCGTGCGCCGCGTGCGGGTCGAGCTGTACGGCTCGCTCGGCGCGACCGGCAAGGGCCACGGCACCGACAAGGCCGTGCTGCTCGGCCTCGAGGGCCACCTGCCCGACACGATCGATCCCGACCTGATCGAGCCGCGGCTCGCCGCGATCCGTGCGGAGAAGTCGCTGACGCTGCTCGGCAAGCAGACGGTCCGCTTCGACGAGAAGGAACACATCGGCTTCTATCGCAAGCTGATGAGCGGCACCGGCATCGTGCACCCGAACGGGATGCGCTTCCAGGCATTCGACGAACACGGCCAGTTGCTCGTCGAGAAAGAGTATTACTCGGTCGGCGGCGGCTTCGTCGTGAATCGCGACGGCGATCGCGTGAACGGCGTGCGCGCGGCGGTCGACGTGCCGTATCCGTTCCGCACCGGCGACGACCTGATGCGCCAGTGCCGCGAACACGGGCTGTCGATCGCCGAGCTGATGCTGCGCAACGAATCCGCGCTGCGTCCGGCCGACGAAGTGCGCGCCGGGCTGATGGCGATCTGGCGCACGATGGCCGCGTGCGTCGAGCGCGGCTGCAAGGTCGAGGGCGACCTGCCGGGCCCGATGCGCGTGAAGCGCCGCGCGGCCGAACTGAACGGCCGCCTGCGCGCGCGTTCGGAAGAGTCGCTGCGCGACCCGCTGTCGATGCTCGACTGGGTCAACCTGTATGCGATGGCCGTGAACGAAGAGAACGCGGCCGGCGGCCGGGTGGTCACCGCACCCACCAACGGCGCGGCCGGCGTGATCCCCGCGGTGCTGCACTACTACGTGAAGTTCGTGCCGGGCTCGAACGAAGCCGGCATCGTCGAATTCCTGCTGACGGCCGCGGCGATCGGGATCATCTACAAGGAAACCGCGTCGATCTCCGGCGCGGAAGTCGGTTGCCAGGGCGAAGTGGGCGTCGCGTGCTCGATGGCCGCCGCCGCGCTCGCCGCCGTGATGGGCGGCACGCCCGACCAGGTCGAGAACGCGGCCGAGATCGGCATGGAGCACAACCTCGGGATGACCTGCGATCCCGTGGGCGGGCTCGTGCAGATCCCGTGCATCGAGCGCAACGCGATGGGTGCGATCAAGGCGCTGAACGCGTCGCGCATGGCGCTCAAGGGCAACGGCCAGCACTACGTATCGCTCGATTCCGTGATCAAGACGATGCGCGAAACCGGCGCTGACATGAAGACGAAATACAAGGAAACGTCGCGCGGCGGCCTCGCCGTGAACGTCATCGAATGCTAACGAAGGATCCAAACATGAGCCGCTACTCGATATTCAGCCTGTTCCGCAACGGCCTCTCGTATCACGAGAACTGGGAGAAGCAGTGGAAGAGCCCGGAGCCGAAGAAGGAATACGACGTCGTGATCGTCGGCGGCGGCGGCCACGGCCTCGCGACCGCGTACTACCTCGCGAAGGAGCACGGGATCACGAACGTCGCGATCCTGGAGAAGGGCTGGATCGGCGGCGGCAACACCGCGCGCAACACGACGATCGTGCGCTCGAACTACCTGTGGGACGAATCGGCCGCGCTGTACGAGAAGGCGATGAAGCTGTGGGAAGGGCTGTCGCAGGACCTGAACTACAACGTGATGTTCAGCCAGCGCGGCGTGATGAACCTCGCGCACACGCTGCAGGACGTGCGCGACACCGAGCGCCGCGTGAACGCGAACCGGCTGAACGGCGTCGACGCCGAATTCCTGACGCCCGCGCAGATCAAGGAAATCGAGCCGACGATCAACCTGAACAGTCGCTACCCGGTGCTCGGCGCATCGATCCAGCGCCGTGCGGGCGTCGCGCGTCACGATGCGGTGGCCTGGGGCTTCGCACGCGGCGCGGACCGCGCCGGCGTCGACATCATCCAGAACTGCCAGGTGACGGGCATTCGCCGCGAAGGCGGCGCGGTGGTCGGCGTCGACACGGTGAAGGGGTTCATCAAGGCGAAGAAGGTCGCGGTGGTGGCCGCCGGCAACACGACGACGCTCGCCGACATGGCCGGCATCCGCCTGCCGATCGAAAGCCACCCGCTGCAGGCGCTGGTGTCCGAGCCGATCAAGCCGGTGGTGAACTCGGTGATCATGTCGAACGCGGTGCACGCGTACATCAGCCAGTCCGACAAGGGCGACCTCGTGATCGGCGCCGGTATCGACCAGTACACGGGCTTCGGCCAGCGCGGCAGCTTCCATATCATCGAAAGCACGCTGCAGGCGATCGTCGAGATGTTCCCGGTGTTCTCGCGCGTGCGGATGAACCGCCAGTGGGGCGGCATCGTCGACGTGTCGCCGGACGCGTGCCCGATCATCACCAAGACCGACGTGAAGGGCCTGTATTTCAACTGCGGCTGGGGCACCGGCGGCTTCAAGGCGACGCCAGGCTCGGGCTGGGTGTTCGCGCACACGATCGCCCGCGACGAACCGCATCCGCTGAACGCACCGTTCGCGCTCGACCGCTTCTACACGGGCCATCTGATCGACGAGCACGGCGCCGCCGCCGTCGCGCACTAACCCCCGCATTGAAGGAGAAACAAACATGTTGCTGATCGAATGTCCGTGGTGCGGGCCGCGCGCCGAATCCGAATTCACGTGCGGCGGCGAAGCCGACATCGTGCGCCCGGTGGCGAACGAGACCATGACCGACCGCGAATGGGGCGAATACGTGTTCATGCGCGAGAACAAGCGCGGGCTGCACAAGGAGCAATGGCTTCACACGCAGGGTTGCCGCCGCTGGTTCAAGGTCACGCGCGACACGGTGACCTACGATATCAAGGGCTACGAAAAGTTCGGCGGGGCTGCCATCAGTGGCGCGGCCGCCGGCAACGCAAACGAAGAGGGCACGAGCAAATGAGCCAGAAAGACCGCCTCGGCACCGGTGGCCGGATCAATCGCGCGATTCCGTTGACGTTCACGTTCAACGGCCGCACGTACCAGGGCTTCCAGGGCGACACGCTCGCGTCCGCGCTGCTCGCGAACGGCGTGCATTTCGTCGCGCGCAGTTTCAAGTATCACCGTCCGCGCGGGATCGTGACGGCGGACGTGGCGGAACCGAATGCCGTCGTGCAGCTCGAAACCGGTCCGTACACCGTGCCGAACGCACGCGCGACCGAGATCGAGCTGTACCAGGGGCTCGTCGCGACGAGCGTGAACGCCGAGCCGACGCTCGAGAACGACAAGTACGCGATCAACCAGAAGTTCTCGCGCTTCATGCCGGCCGGGTTCTACTACAAGACGTTCATGTGGCCGCGCAAGATGTGGCCGAAGTACGAAGAGAAGATCCGCGAAGCGGCCGGCCTCGGCAAGGCGCCCGAAGTGCTCGACGCCGATCGCTACGACAAGTGCTACGCGCACTGCGACGTGCTCGTGGTCGGCGGTGGCCCGTCGGGCCTCGCCGCCGCGCATGCGGCCGCCACGGCCGGCGCGCGCGTGACCCTCGTCGACGACCAGCGCGAACTCGGCGGCAGCCTGCTGTCGTGCCGCGCGGAGATCGACGCGAAGCCCGCGCTGCAATGGGTCGAGAAGATCGAGGCGGAACTGCGCAAGCTGCCCGACGTGACGATCCTGTCGCGGAGCACCGCGTTCGGTTATCAGGACCACAACCTCGTGACGGTCACGCAGCGCCTGACCGATCATCTGCCGGTGTCGATGCGCAAGGGCACGCGCGAGCTGCTGTGGAAGATCCGCGCGAAGCGCGTGATCCTCGCGACCGGCGCGCACGAGCGGCCGATCGTATTCGGCAACAACGACCTGCCGGGCGTGATGCTGGCGGGCGCGGTGTCCACCTACGTGCATCGCTTCGGCGTGCTGCCGGGCCGCAACGTGGTCGTGTTCACGAACAACGACCGTGCATACCAGACCGCGCTCGACCTGAAGGCATGCGGGGCGAAGGTGACGGTCGTCGATTCGCGCGCGTCGTCGAACGGCGCGCTGCCGGCCGCGGCCAAGCGGCAGGGCGTGACGGTGATGAGCGGCGCGGTCGTCACGGCCGCATCGGGCAAGTGGCGCGTATCGTCGGTCGACGTCGCGTCCTACTCGAACGGCCAGACCGGCGGCAAGCTGCAGACGCTGCCGTGCGACCTCGTCGCGATGTCGGGCGGCTTCAGCCCGGTGCTGCACCTGTTCGCGCAATCGGGCGGCAAGGCGTGCTGGAACGACGAGAAGGCGTGCTTCCTGCCGGGCAAGCCCGTGCAGGCGGAAGCGAGCATCGGTGCGGCGGCCGGCGAATTGGGGCTGGCCCGTGCGCTGCGGCTCGCGGTCGATGCGGGCGTGGAAGCGGCGAAGGCCGCCGGCTTCACCGCCGCGCAGCGCCCGGCCGTACCGCAGGTCGCCGAAGCCGTCGAAGGCGCGCTGCAGCCGTTGTGGCTCGTCGGCAGCCGCGAGGCGGCCGCGCGCGGCCCCAAGCAGTTCGTCGACTTCCAGAACGACGTGGCGGCCGCCGACATCCTGCTCGCCGCGCGCGAAGGCTTCGAGTCGGTCGAGCACGTGAAGCGCTATACGGCGATGGGCTTCGGCACCGACCAGGGCAAGCTCGGCAACATCAACGGGATGGCGATCCTCGCGGGCGCGCTCGGCAAGACGATTCCGGAAACGGGTACGACGACGTTCCGCCCGAACTACACGCCCGTGTCGTTCGGCACGTTCGCGGGCCGCGAGACGGGCGATTTCCTCGACCCGATCCGCAAGACGGCCGTGCACGAATGGCACGTCGAGCACGGCGCGATGTTCGAGGACGTCGGCAACTGGAAGCGGCCGTGGTATTTCCCGAAGAACGGCGAGGATCTCCATGCGGCCGTGAAGCGCGAATGCCTCGCGGTGCGTAATGGCGTCGGCATTCTCGACGCGTCGACGCTCGGCAAGATCGACATCCAGGGCCCGGACGCGGTGAAGCTGCTGAACTGGATGTACACGAATCCGTGGAACAAGCTCGAAATCGGCAAATGCCGCTACGGGTTGATGCTCGACGAAAACGGGATGGTGTTCGACGACGGCGTGACCGTGCGCCTCGCCGACCAGCATTTCATGATGACGACCACCACCGGCGGCGCGGCGCGCGTGCTGACGTGGCTCGAGCGCTGGCTGCAGACCGAATGGCCCGACATGAAGGTGCGGCTCGCGTCCGTCACCGATCACTGGGCGACGTTTGCGGTGGTCGGCCCGAAGAGCCGCAAGGTCGTGCAGAAGGTGTGCCAGGACATCGACTTCGGCAACGAAGCGTTCCCGTTCATGAGCTACCGCAACGGCACCGTCGCCGGCGCGAAGGCGCGCGTGATGCGGATCAGCTTCTCGGGCGAGCTGGCCTACGAAGTGAACGTGCCGGCGAATGCGGGCCGCGCGGTGTGGGAAGCTCTGATGGCGGCCGGCGCCGAGTTCGACATCACGCCGTACGGCACCGAGACGATGCACGTGCTGCGCGCGGAGAAGGGCTACATCATCGTCGGCCAGGATACCGACGGCTCGATCACGCCGTACGACCTCGGGATGGGCGGGCTCGTCGCGAAGTCGAAGGACTTCCTCGGCAAGCGTTCGCTGACGCGCTCGGATACCGCGAAGGAAGGCCGCAAGCAGTTCGTCGGCCTGCTGACCGAGGACGAACAGTTCGTGCTGCCGGAAGGCGCGCAGATCATCGCGAAGGACACGCAGGTGTCGGCGGTCGATCCGACGCCGATGATCGGCCACGTGACGTCGAGCTACTACAGCCCGATCCTGAAGCGCTCGATCGCGCTCGCGGTGGTGAAGGGCGGCCTGAACAAGATGGGCGAGAGCGTCGTGATTCCGCTGGCCAACGGCAAGCGTGTCACCGCGAAGATCTCGAGCCCGGTTTTCTACGATACCGAAGGGGTGCGTCAGCATGTGGAATGAAACGAGAAACCAGACGCAGGTGGCGGGTGCGGGCGGCGTGACGCTCGAGTCGCCGTTCGTCGGCGCGGCCGACGTGCTGAAGGCGCACCAGGCGCGCGCATCGAAGAAGTTCGCGCTGCGCGAGCGGCCGTTCCTCGATCTCGTCAACGTGCGCGGCGAGTTGAGCGACCCGGCATTCGTCGCCGCGTTCGAGCGTGTGGTCGGCTGCCGGCCGCCCGCGGAGCCGAACACGGTGGCGCGCGGCGCCGAGTACGACGTGCTGTGGCTCGGCCCTGACGAATGGCTCGTGCGGTCGAACGGGCCGGTTCAGGCCGGCGTGCTCGAAGCGAAGCTGGCGGAGGCCGTGCAGGGCTCGTATGCGGCGGCCGTCGACGTCGGCAGCGGCTACACGGTCGTCGAGGTCAGCGGCGAACGCGTGCGCGACGTGATCGCGCGCGGCTGCCCGCTCGATCTGCATCCGCGCGTGTTCAAGCCGGGCCAGTGCGCGCAGTCGCACTACTTCAAGTCGCCGATCACGCTGATCCCGACCGGCGACGCGTCGTTCGAGATCGTCCTGCGTCGCAGCTTCGCCGACTATTTCGCGCGCATCATGCTCGACGCCGCGGCGCCGCTCGCATCATGAAGCCGTTCGACGAACCGTTCGTGGCGATCGACGCGCCGCGCCTGCGCGGGTGCGGCTGGAGCGTGTTCGTCGACGAACTGAAGGTGCCCGCACGCATCGGCATCCATGCGCACGAGCATGAAGCGCCGCAGCCGATCGTGATCGATGCGCGGCTCGGGTATCGCTGCGAGCCGAGCGAGCAGGGCGAGTGGATCGATTACGACGGCTATTGCGCGCGTGTCGCGTCGTTCCTGTCGCACAAGCCGCATACGCGGCTGCTGGAGACGCTCGTCGCCGATCTCGCGGTGCTGTCGTTTCGCGAATGGCCGGCGCTGGAATCGCTGACGCTGTCGGTGCACAAGCCGAAGATCCGGCCGGGGACGAAGCGCGTGGGCGTGTCGCTCGACTGGACGCGCGGCGATTATCTGCGGTGGACGGGGGCGGCGGGGCAGCTTTGATCGGAGGGGGCTGGATCGAGGCACGAGGGAGGTGATCCGGCGACTCCATGGGACGGCGGCGCGAATGCGCCGCCGTACTCGTCTATAGTTCCTGAAATATGAGAATAATGATTCAATGGCGGCCTTTGGTGTGTTTATTCCTGAAATAACAGAACAATTGGCCATCTGGCCGACGAATCGCTATAATTCCGATATTCTCGTAACTATGCTGTCGATCGACCTCGATGGCGCGTTGTTCCTGAAATTTCGGAATTATGGCCCGCACCCTACCGCGACCCGTCGCGATACCTGACCCGCTCGCACTGGATCTCGCCGCCTTGGGGGCGCTCGTGCGCAACCGGCGCGCGCAGACCCAGATGCGGATTGACGATGCTGCCGACATGCTTGGCGTCTCCAAGGACGTGCTGTCACGCCTCGAAAACGGGCGCGCGGTGAGTCTCGACAAGCTGTTCAAGGTGCTCGACGGTTTTGGCCTGAATTTGCTCGTCGTGCCGAAACGCGACGTTCAGGTGGCGCGCAAGGCAGTGCGCGATCACGCGACGATACGTGCCGCTTCGCCCGGTTCGCCCGAGGGCACATGATGATCCATCGCCTGCGAATTTCGGCTGACGGCTCGCCGGTCGGGGAACTGACTTACGATGCCCGCCGCGACGACTACGGTTTTTCCTACGATCCGGCGTGGCTCGCACGATCAGACGCGTTTGCGTTGTCGCCGTGCATTCCGCTCGATGGCAAGCTGACGACGGGCGCGATCCAGCGCTTCGTGGGCAATCTGCTTCCCGAGGGCCGCGCACTCGATGTGGCCGCATCGATGTATCAGATATCGAAGGACAACGTTTTCGGCCTGATCCGGATGCTCGGCAAGGAGCCCGTCGGTGCGTTGAGCTTCGTTCCGGACGACGAGGCAGGGCAGCCGACTGAACCTCTCGAACCCGTGCGCCGACCGATCTCAGCGGAGGAACTGGCCGACCGTATTCGCAAGCGCGATGCGATCCCGTTTCCCGTCTGGGACGATCGGGTGCGCCTATCGATCGCCGGCCATCAGGACAAGCTGCAGGTGCTTGTCGAAGGCGAGCAGTTCGCGCTCGTGGACGGGGCGCTGAGCAGCTCGCATATTCTGAAGCCCGACTCGCGCAGCCCGAACGCGCCGTGCATGGTCGCCAACGAGCATTTCTGCATGACGCTGGCGGCCCGCATGGGTTTGCCGGTCGCGCATGTCGAGATTCGACGTATCCCCGAGCCCATTCTGCTGATCGAACGATTCGACCGGCTCGTGACGACCGACCCGGACGATCCGCGGCGCGTGAGCGCTGTGCGGCGGCTTCATGTCATCGATGGATGTCAGGCCCTCGATTTGCCGGCGACGCTCAAATACGAACGCAATCTCGGCAACAACGCGGACGTGCGCAATATTCGCGAAGGCGTGAGCTTCGAGAAGCTGTTTTCGCTGACATCGTCGCTGGAGACACCGGTCGCCGCGCGCACGATCATGCTGCGCTGGGCGTTGCTGCAACTGCTGATCGGCAACAGCGACGCGCATGGCAAGAACATTTCGTTTTTCGTCAGCAGCACCGGGCTCGAGCCGGCGCCGTTTTACGATCTGGTCTGTGTGAACGTGTACGGCGACGCTTATGTGCAGGACATGGCGATGGCGTACGGAGATGTGTTCCGCACCGAGGAACTGACCGCTTTCGCGCTCGCGGACTTCGCGCATCGCGTGCGGATCCGGCCGGCGCTCGTTGCGCGTGAAATGGCGCGGATGGCCACGCTGGCTGCGAAACTGGCTCCTGGGCTGGCGGAGTCGGCCGTCTATGTGGGCGACGAGCGCGCGTGGGTGCATCGTATCGCCGAGTACGTGCGAGCGCAGGCCGAACGCGTCAGGCGTATTGCGCCTATGGTGCCAAAGGTCGACGCTGCGCTGCTCTGAGCGTGTGCTTCATCGACCGTCGGCACGCCACGTCTGCGCGCGCGTTGCGCGCAGGAATGACGGGCGCCACGGAATGGGCGACAGTTCAGTTCGGCAGTGTCAACTGGGCTTCCCACTTCTTCAGGATGCGCACGCGTGCCTGACTGAAATCCACCCAACAGTTGAGCCAAGCGTCATTCGGAATCGTCTGCTGCGGATTGGCGATCTTCACGTAGTTACAAGTATCGCCGGCAAAGCCGGCCCAACTCGTCTGCGATTTCGCGAGTTGGGCGGCAGCGTCGGGGTTGCGTTGGCGTAGCTTGCGAGCGAGCGACCGGTATGCGCTGTCGACTTGCTGCTGCTGCTGATCGAGCACGCAGCGTCGCACGGCGTCCATCGTCGGCCCTGCCTGTTCGCAGTCGACGACAGCGAAAGCCGATACAGGGGCGGCCGACAGCGCGACAATGGCGAACAGCCGGGCCGCGCAGCGTCGGGCCGGAGCCGTGCGAACGCGGGTGCCCATTACTTACTTCGCGTTGCGGTTCGCGGCGTGCGCCGGGCCGGACGGATCGCCGACCGGCACCATGTGCGCCTTCCCGTCGTTCGCGGTACTCGCGCTTTTCGCGTCGTCCTCGGGTTCGAGCACGAACCGGAACGAATCGACCCGCTGCATCACCTTCGCCGCATATGCACTGGATCCGCCGCTGTAGCTCTTCAGCCCGGCCTGCACGTTGCCGCCGGCCGCTTTCACGTAGCCCGACAGAATGCGCGAGCCGGCATCGACGTTCGCATTCGGCTCGGTGAGATCCTTCACGTTGCGCAGCATGCCGCGGTGCGCGGACGGCACGACCTGCATCAACCCGGTCGCGCCGTGCTGGCCGCGTGCCTTTTCCTGGAAGCGCGATTCGATCGAAATGATCGCGTAAACGAGTGCCGGCGGCAGCGAATATTTCGTCGCAGTCACGCTCACGATATCGGCGAGCTTCGCAGCCTTTTCTCTTGCGACGCCGAATTTCTTCGTCAGGTAGGACGTGATGCGGCGGTTTGCTTCGTTCGGCTGATCGTTGGCGTTCGCGAGCGGCGCGGACGCGACAGTCGGCGCGGATGCCGGTACGTCGGGCGCGGAGGCGGGCAATGCGGGCGCCTGCTGCGCCGCGGCCTGTTGCGCAATGCCGAGCGAAAGCACGATCAGCCAGAAGAACCGTCGTCGCATGGTCGAGTGCGGGAAAATGGGAGGCGCATAGTATATCGACCAATCGAGGAAGACGGTCGAGCGCCCGCTCGAATGAAAGCGACGTGTAGGCTTGTGACGTCCACAACGATCGACGCGCCGATCGTTGCGCGGACACGCATCGGAGTCCGGACGAAACGCTAGTTGATGATCTCGCCGATGCCGGTTTCGATGCGGCTTCTGAGTTGCTGGATGAACTCGGGATCGTAGGGTTCCCAGCTATCGAGTTCGCCGACGATTTTCAACGGCAGTGTGCTTCGATACGATCGCGTCGGATTGCCGGGGAATTTCTTGTCCGTGACGTTCGGGTCGTTTTCGAATTCGCCGGTGGGCTCGACGATGTAGACGCGCGGTCGGCCCTCGCCTTTGGCCATTTCGGCAGCCAGGCCCGCGCCTTTGGGCAGCGCCGTGAAATAAACATGATTCATGACGACGTCGTCCCGATAATTCGATCTGAAGCCCGCCGTCAGCAAATCGCCGATCCGCAAATTCGCTTTCGTGCCATGAAAAAACGGGCCGGCGTCCAGGACTGGCATGGTGGCTCCTTCGAAAAAATTGCGTGACCGATGCTAAGCGCGCCGCGCGCTCGCCACCCGCGCAATCGCGCCGATCGCGTCGCTGACGAGTACTGCGAGCAAGCCGACGATCACGCCGCCTTGCAGCACGAACGCGGTGTTCGACGTCTGCAGGCCCGCGATGATCACGTCGCCGAGCCCGCGCGCGGCGACCGTCGAGCCGATCGTCGCGGTGCCGAGATTGATCACGACCGCAAGGCGGACGCCGTTGACGATCACCGGGAACGCGAGCGGCAGCTCGACGGACACCAGTTGCTGCCAGCCGCTCATGCCCATCCCCCGCGCGGCATCGACGACGTCGCGCGGCACGTCCTCGAGCCCGGCGATCGTGCTTTCGAAAATCGGCAGGAGCCCGTACAGCACGAGCGCGATCAGCACGGGTTTCAATCCGAAGCCGACTGCCGGCACGGCAAGCGCGAGCACGGCGACCGGCGGGAAGGTCTGGCCGATATCGACGACGCTGCGCGCGACCGGCAGGAAATCCGCGCCGAACCGCCGCGTGACCGCGATGCCGGCCGCGACCGCGACGATCGTGCCGATCAGGCTCGACAGCGCGACCGTGCCGAGATGCGCGAGCGTGAGATCGAGCAGGCTCGCGCGATCGTAGATCACCGGCGCGCCGTTGTCCGCGAACGGCGCGAACAGGCCGTGCAGCCACGCGGGGCGCAACAGCAGCACGAGCAGCAGCGCGAGCGCGGCCGCGCGGGCGACGTACGCGGCAAGCGAAGACCGCCTGGGCCGCACGCTGCTGCGCGTCGTCATGCGGGCTGCCTCGCGTGCGAACGGATCGCGTCGAGCGTGATGCGGCGGGGGCCGTGCGCGTTGCCGCTGGCCGTATCGTCGACGGGCAGCGCGTCGACACCGCGCCACAATAATTCGGACACCGCATCGCGCAGCGTGCGTGTCGCCGCGATCGGCTCGCCGTCGGCGCGGCCGGCTTCGGCCACTGCATCGATCGGCGTCAGCGCGAGCAGGCGCAGCGGCCGGTCGACGCCCGCGACGAGCTGCTCGACGACACCCGCTGCCGGCTTGCCGAGAATTTCGGCGGGCGGCGCGACCTGCAACAGCCGGCCGCCGTCCATCACCGCGATCGTGTCGCCGAGCTTCAGCGCTTCCTCGATATCGTGCGTGACGATCACGACCGTGATGCCGAGGCGGCGCTGCAGCGCGAACAGGTCGTCCTGCGCCTTGTTGCGGATGATCGGATCGAGCGCGCCGAACGGTTCGTCCATCAGCAGCATCGCGGGCTCGGCCGCGAGCGCGCGCGCAACGCCGACGCGCTGCTGCTGGCCGCCCGACAGTTCGTGCGGCAGCTTGCCCGCGAATTCGGCCGGCGCGAGATGGAACAGGTCGAGCAGTTCGTTTACGCGCGCGTCGATACGGGCGGCCGGCCAGCCGAGCAGGCGCGGCACGGTCGCGATGTTGCGCGCGACGCTCCAGTGCGGAAACAGCCCGTGCCCCTGGATCGCGTAGCCGATGCCGCGGCGCAGTTGCTCGGGCGCGACGGTCGCCGTATCGACGCCGTCGATGCGGATCGTGCCGCTGGTCGGCGCGATCAGCCGGTTGATCATGCGCAAGAGCGTCGACTTGCCGCTGCCCGATGCGCCCACGAGCGCGGTGATCGTGCCGCGCTGTATCGTCAGCGATACGTCGTCGACGGCGACCACGTCGCCGAAGCGTTTGCCGATCCGTTCGATCTCGATCATCCTGCACGCCCCTTCGCGAGCGACGTCGCGGCTTCGAACACGACGGCGGCCGCCAGTGCGAGCGCGATCGTCGGGATCGCGCCGAGCAGCACGAGATCGGCGGCCGATTGCCCGATCCCCTGGAAGATGAACGTGCCGAATCCGCCGCCGCCGATCAGCGCGGCAACCGCGGTCAGGCCGATGTTCTGCACGAGCACGATGCGCACGCCGCTCAGGATCACCGGCAGCGCGAGCACGAGATCGACGCGCAGCAGCCGCTGCGCGCGTGTCATGCCCATCGCGCGCGCCGCTTCGGTCACGTGCGGCGGCACCTGTCCGAGCCCGACCACGACGCTCGATGCGATCGGCAGCAGCGAGTAGAGGAACAGCGCGAGCGCGGCCGGCGCGACGCCGATGCCGCGGATGCCGAGTGCGGCCGCGAGCGGCACGTGCGCGGCGAGCAGGCCGAGCGGCGCCATCATCAGCCCGTACATCGCGATGCTGGGGATCGTCTGCACGATATTGAGCACGGGCATCGCGACGGTGCGCACCGCCGCGATGCGCGCGCACGCGATGCCGAGCGGCACGCCCGCGACGAGCGCGGCGGCGACCGAGCCGCCCGCGAGCGACACGTGACGGATCGCTTCGCGCCAGAAATCGTCGCTGCGCACCGCGTATTCGCGCATCACGGAGAGGCCGTCCCACCAGCCGCTCGCGAGCGGCACGGAAACCGCCGCTATCGCGACGGCGAGCGCGGCGAGGCGCCGCCACGGGCCGAACGCGAGGCGTGCGAGCGCGTCGGCGATGAGCACCGTCCACGCGAACAGCAGCAGCCAGACGCCGGCGTCGGGCGACACGCGGGCCAGCATGTCGTCGGGTGCGACGACGTGCGTCGCGGCCGCGCCGACGGCATACGCGAGCGTCGCGAGCCCCGTGCAGCCGGCCGCGAGCCGCCACGCGGGACGGCTCGCGGTCATCGCCCACAGCGCGCCGGCGGTCCATAGCGCGGCGAGCGCGGCGCCCTGCATCGCGGGCAGCGCGGCGAACACCGATAGCCCGGTGCCGGCCGCGATCCGGTTCGGCCGCAGCACCGCGAACGACAGGCCGAACACGGCGACGATCGTCAGTACGCCGATCAGGATGCCGACCTTGTCGAGCGTGACGCGCCGCGCGGACGCCGCCGCGCCCTCCGTCATTTCACGAAACCCTTCGATTTCAGATAGCTTTTCGCGACGCCGGCAGCCGGCTCGCCGTTGAGCTGGATGCGCGCGTTCAGCGATTGCAGCGTCTTCAGGTCGAGGCTCGCGAACACGGGCTTCAAATACTCGGCGATTTGCGGATGCGCTTTCAGCGCGGCTTCGCGGATCACCGGCGCCGGCGCATAGACGGGCTGCACGTGCTTGTCGTCGTCGAGCACCGCGAGGCCGCTCGATGCGATACCGCCGTCGGTGCCGTAGACCATCGCGGCGTTCACGCCGTCGGTCTGGTTCGCGGCGGCCTTGATCGTCGCGGCCGTGTCGCCGCCGGACAGCACGACGAGCTGCTCGGGCTTCAGCTTGAAGCCGTACGCTTTCTCGAACGACGGTAGCGCGGACGCGCTGTTCACGAATTCGGCCGACGCCGCGAGCTTCACCTTGCCGCCGCCGGCCACCCACTTGCCGAAGTCGGAGAAGGTCTTCAGGTGCTGCGACTGCGCGATGGGCGCGAGCAGCGCGACGCCCCACGTGTTGTTCGCGGGCGCCGGTGCGAGCCACACGAGATGGTTCGCCGCGTAGTCGAGCTTCTTCGCGGTGTCGTAGCCCTGGCTCGAGTTCTTCCACAACGGGTCGTCGGCCTTGTTGAAGAAGAACGCGGCGTTGCCCGTGTATTCGGGGTAGATGTCGATCTCGCCGCTCGTGAGCGCCTTGCGCACGATCGGCGTCGTGCCGAGCGCGATCTTTTCGGTGACGGGAATGCCGTGGGCCTTCAGCACCTGTGAAATGAGGTTGCCGAGCAGGTTGCCTTCGGTGTCGATCTTCGACGACACCACGACGGGCGTGTCGGCGTGCGCGCCGGGCGCCGCGATGGCGGCGGCGAACGCGAGGCCCAGAATCCGGGCGGGCAGGGCGAGCTTCATCGGGGCCAATCTCCAGGACGGGGGCGTACGCCGAAAGTTACTTGACTGAGCCGGCTTTGGCAAACCGCGTGCGGCGGCGTGCCCACAGCCGGTGTGGGGATAACCCGCACCCGTCATACGGGCTTGTTACACTGAAATTCGTTCCCGCCTGCGGACATTTGCTGACATGAAGCCCGAGCTGCTGGTCCTCATCGCGCTGCGCGCCGACGCGCATCGCGAGATCGCCGCGTCGTTCGACGTGCACTACGCCCCGACGCCCGACGAGCGCGAACGCGCGATCGCCGCACACGGCAGCACGATTCGCGCGGTGCTGACCAACGGCAGCACGGGGTTGACCGCCGCCGAAATCGATCGGCTGCCGCGGCTCACGTTCGTCAGCGCGCTCGGCGCGGGCTACGAGCACATCGACGTCGCGCACGCGAAGGCGCGCGGCATTACCGTGGTCACGGGCGCCGGCACCAACGACGACTGCGTCGCCGATCACGCGTTCGCGCTGCTGCTCGCGGCGGTGCGCAACGTCGTGCAACTCGATGCGAAAACCCGCGCGGGCGTGTGGCGCGACGGGCTGTCGACGCCGCCGAACGTGTCGGGCAAGAAGCTCGGCATCGTCGGGCTCGGCAAGATCGGCGAGAAATGCGCGCGCCGCGCGGCCGGCTTCGACATCGAGATCGGCTATCACAACCGGTCGGAGAAGCCGGGGCCGTACCGTTATTTCGACCGGATCGACGCACTCGCGCAGTGGGCCGATTTCCTGATCGTCGCGACGCCGGGCGGCGCGGGCACGCGGCACCTGATCGATCGCACCGTGCTCGACGCACTCGGCCCCGGCGGCTTTCTCGTCAACGTGTCGCGCGGCAGCGTTGTCGATACCGCTGCTTTGGCGGATGCGCTGCGCGAACGACGCATCGCGGGGGCGGGGCTCGACGTGTACGAAGGCGAACCGGAGCCGCCGCGTGCGCTGACGGATCTCGACAGCGTCGTGCTGACGCCGCACATGGGCGGCTGGTCGCCCGAGGCGCTCGATCGTTCGGTGCGGCAGTTTCTCGACAACGCGGCGCGGCATTTCGCCGGGCAACCGGTGTTGACGCCGGTGTAAGCGCCGGGCGGCGGCGTCGAGTCAGTCCGCCTGTTTGCAGAATGCCCAGTAGAAATCCGGCAGGTTCGCCGGCTTGTCGGCATCGAGATCGATCCAGCCGAACCGGTCGTGCTCGGCGCTCAGCACGATTTCACGGCGCTCGACCTGGCACGCGAAGCACACGATCAGTACGCGCCTGCCCGGCACAACCTCGCACGAACGGCTGCCCACGTAACGGATTGCCGATGCGGCGATTCCGCATTCTTCCTGCACTTCGCGCGCGACGGCGGCTTCGAGCGATTCGCCGGCCTCGGGCCAGCCGCCAGGCAGCTCCCACTCGCCGCGAGGGTTGCGCAGGAACAGGACCGAACGTCCGTCTCGGACGATGGCTTTGGCGCTGATGGGAATCATGTGGGCTCACCGCAGGCATTCGATTTCCGCAGCCTATCGCAGGTGCCTCTTTCGTGCAGCGAATCCCCGCCCGCATCGACGCGCATGCAGGCGGGGGAGGCGGTGTCGTTACGCCGGCAGCCGGCGCACGGCTACGCGCCTGTCGACGAGGACGACGACGACGCGAGCGGCACCGTCACCGACGTGCCGGCCGGATCGAGCGTCAGGCCCGTGCCGGGCGTCGGCCGCAGCGTCGCCTCGTAGTCGCTGGAGAGGACGACGAGCCCCAGCCGGTGGCCGGCTTCCAGCTTGTAGTCGCGCGGCATGAACGTCAGCTTCAGGTCGTACGGCATGCCGGGCAGCACGGGTTGCGACACCCACTCGGACAACCGGTTGCGCGGGTCGGTCCACGCACGCGTGACGATCGTCGCCGTGCCGTCCGGCGCGCGGTCGACCAACAGCGCCGTCACGTTCGCGACACCCGTGAAGGTCAGCCTGACGCGCGCGGTCGCGGCGCCGGAGAGGCGCGTCGCGGCCGTCAGCGGGGCCGTCTCGAAGCGGCTGCGGTTTTCGCCCGTCGGCGTGTTCGCCAGCGTGAGCGCGGGAATGCGCGCGTCGTCGGTGAAGCGTGCGAGCGGGCCGCCGCTCGGCAGCCGCAGCAGCGTGCCGGTGCCGGCGCCGTCGCCGCCCGCGAAGTACGTGACCGGCGTGGCGTGCCGTGCGGCCCAGTCGGCTTCCTTCAGCAGCGTGCCGTCCGCTTGCGCGATCACCGCGCGCGGATCGCGCTCGACGCCGTTGTCATAGCCGATCAGGTAGCGCGTGAACCACCGGTTCACCTCCGCGGTCCATGCGTCGGCCATCGCCGGCACACGGGTCGGATCGGTGTGTTTCAGGCGATGCAGCCACAGCTGGGTCGGCACGCCCTGGCGTCGCATCGCCAGATACCACGACGTCGACTGGTCGACGCGCACGTTGTCGTCGGTGAGCCCCTGCGCGACGAGCGCCGGTGCGACCGCGAACGCGGTCGGAATGTCGCGCGCGGCCCAGAACGGCGAATAGTCGCCGGTCTTGCGGTCCTCCTGCTGCAGCGCTTCGTCGATCAGGTGCGTGCAGCGCTCCGGATGCGCGTTCGTCAGCAGCGCCTTGATGTACACGTCGACATCCTCGCCCTGGTAGCCTTCCGGAGCGCGCACGAGCCCGCCCGAGCGGTAGTAGCCGTACATGTTCGACAGCCCGGCCACCGGCACGATCGCGTCGAGCCCGCGCGTGCGCAGGCTCGCGACCATCTTCGGCAGCGTGCCGTCGTACGACACGCCGTACATGCCGACGTGGCCCGTCGACCAGTTCGCGACGACCGTCTTGCCGTTCGCGTCCTTCGCGGTCGCGTCGCGGCCGAGCCAGCGGATCACCGACGCCATCGCAACCGATTCGTCGCGCGTCAGGATCGTCGGGCAGCCGTCCGAGCCGGCGGTGCCGAGCGAATCCGCATAGACGATCGTGAAGCCGCGCGGCACGAAGTAGCTTTCGATCCACGAGCGGCCGGCGGCGGCCGCCTCGACCTGCTGCAGCATCCGCGATTGCGGCGCGGCGGCCAGGATGCGGGTGGACGCCGATGCCGCGGCGCCGGCCGCCGCGGCCGGATGCGGCGTGCCGTCGAGTTCGACGTCGACGTCGTGGTCGGGGCTGTCGGCGAGCCCTGCGTAATACGGGCTCGCGAGCACGATGACGGGCGTGCGCGCGCCGTTCGCGGTCTCGGACGGCCGCACGATGCGCACGTGGATGCGGTCGCGCGTGCCGTCGCCGTCGGAGTCGACCGGCGTGTCGACCCACGCGTTCTCCTCGATCGTGCCGCCCGACAGCGACGGCTGCACCTGGCCGTTGCTGATCACCGGCTTGTAGCGCCCGTTGCTCGCGGGATTCGCGTAAGGAACGCCGGACGGCGAAAAGTGCGACGCGAACGATTGCGTATCGGATGTATCGGCCGCGGCGGCGGCCCCCTCCCGTTGGCCCTGCGCGAGCGCTGACACGCCCGCCGCGCCGCCGCCGCCGTCGCCGCCGCACGCGGCAAGCGTTGCGGCCGCCACGAGCGCGGGCAGCCATGCGCGCCGCACTCCGGTTCGATGAATGTTCATTGAATCGACCTCGTCTCTTGTGTTTGTCTGGAACCGGCCGGCTCGCGATACGCCCCCTGCGGCCTGGCCGGGTGCTGCGTCGGATGAAGCGGAACTGCACCATCGAACAACGACGGGCGAGACGTACGGAACGCTCGCCCGGTGCCGGCGCGAGTCAGGCGACGCGCAGCCGGCCGGCGTCGAGGCGAGCGCGTCGCCCCGAACGGAAATCGTCAGTGCGGCGGTTCGCCGCGAACGCCGTAAATACAGGAGTGCGAATCGAATATGGGCATGCCCGAGCTTCCTTCAGGTTTCGGATGAAACGGAACGGCACGACGCGATGAGGCGGGAATGTTGCGAACGGCGGTGCTGCAACGACAGGAAAGCGCGACGCGAGTCGGCACGCTGGCCGGATTGCTTTCCGGAAGCTTGCGCAAAAGTTATCTCAGTGAAATGCGCGTGTCAAACTTTTTTAGTTAGAGTCAAACAAAGTTTCGTTGCGCGGCGGCGGGCGAGCCGACTTCCCGAAGCCCGTCCGTAAACAGGGAAAGGCGGGCTGAAAAAGAGAGAGTGTGCAATGACGATTCCGGTCACGGAGGCGGCCGGTCTTTCGCCCGCGCACATGGCGCGGGCGGCGCTCGACGGGCGCCGGCTGGGGTAGGGCTGGCGCAGTAGGCGCGGCCCCGCGCCGATTCAGACGCTGTAGCCGATCCGCAGGACACCCCATGGCCGGCCGCCGACGACGATCGGCGCGGATACGTCCTTCATCAGCACGAACTGGCCGTTGCCCATGTCGCGGCGATAGGTCTGCAACAGGAACGGCTTGTTATGCGAAACGGACATGCGCGCCGTCCGGTCCGTGTAGATCCGGCGGTTCCGGCAATTCGCCGCGTTCCAGGCGGCGTCTGCGCGCTGAGGCAGCGAGAACTTCCGGTTGTGGGTCGGCAGGTAGCACTGGCGGTCGAAGCTCGCGCAATAGACGATGCGTTCGTCCACGTCGAGCACCGGCTCCTGGATGGCGGGCAGCACGCGATCGGTGAACGCGGTGAAGCGCGTCATGAACTGCTGCGGGTCGGTGCCCGGAATCGGTTCGTAGTGCGCATCGAAGAGCGCGTCGAGCGCGATATCGCCGCGGCCGACCGCCTCCTCGAAGAGTTTGCCGATCGCGGCGGCCGTGTGCCGCGCGGTGTCGATCAGCCGCGTGTCGGGCGATTCGATGCCGGTCGCGGCCGTGAGCTCGATCAGCGTCTCGGAGACGGAGAGCAGATTGCCGAGCCGGTCCTTGGCCTGCGAGAAGTTGTCGGCCGAATTCTCGACGCCGGACGCCATCTCGCCCACCTGCTCGTCGAGACGGTGGCACTGCGTCTCGATCTCGTCCGTCAGCGACGCGATCTGTTCGGCTTCTCCTGCAAGCTCGGTGATCGCGTGGCCGGTCGCATGCACGACCTCGCCGATCGTGCGCGTGCCCTCGCGCACGCGATGCGCGCGGGCGGCGTTGTCGGTACCTTCCGCGATCAGGTGTTCGGTCTGCTCGGCGAGCCGCGCGAGGGTCGTCTCGATCTGGGCCGTCGCCTGCCCGGTCTTCGCGGACAGGTTCTTGACCTCGGCCGCGACGACCGCGAAGCTGCGTCCCGACTCGCCGGCGCGTGCGGCCTCGATCGCGGCGTTCAGCGCGAGCAGGTGGGTCTGGCGCGCGATGACGGAGATTTCCTCGGATACGGCCCGCACGTGATCGAGCGCGTCGCGCAGCGCGCCCATTTGATCGCCGATCGTGGTGACGCCCTCGACGAGGCCGTGAATGTCGGCGAGCGATGCCTCGATCGTCTGCTGCGACTGCCGGACCGCATTCGACGCATTGGCGCTGACGTCGCGCACCTGCTGCGCGGCCTCGGCGATCCGGTGGTTGCCGCGCAGCGTGAGCGCGGCCGATTCGCGGAGTGTATGGCACACCTGCGCCTGCCGGGCGACGCGGGCCGCCACTTCCTCGACGTGGCCCGACACGTCGCAGATCTCGATGCCGAGCCTGCCGGCCTGCTCGGCGATGTCGCCGACGAGCGCGCGCGACGAACGGCGGCCGCGGCCGATTCCGAAGAAGTTCACGTTGGTGGGCCTCCTTGAGGGCATGCGCGCCGGTTTCCCGGCGAATGTTGGGCGTGCGTTCCTGACTTGACGGCCCCACGGCCGCGGACTTGAGGTCGGGTAAACATCGAGATCGGCATGCTGGATGGTCGGACCGATGCCGGCCGGGATGCGTTTGCGCCACGTTTCCGTGGCGGCGCCCCCGCGGTGCGGAGCCGGACGGGCGGCGTGCGGCGGCCGCCCGTGCGCAGGCGTTGCGTCAGAACACGTGATGGATGCCTGTGTTGACGCCGACCGTCGTGCCCGGCAACCCGTACAACGCGCCGCCCGTGATGCCGAGGCCCGTATTCATCGCACCGTGGTTGTTGACCACGCCAACCTGCGCATACAGGCCCGTTCGTTTCGACAGGCTGTAGTCGGCGCCGATCGCGGCAAGCAGCGAATGATTGTGCGAATCGTTGCGGTCGGTCGTGTACCACGCACCGGTGTTCAGGTCGAGGGCGGGCGTGATGCGATAGTCGAGGCCGGCGCTGTACACGTTGTTGCTGGACGAGCCGGCGACCTTGTAGCTCGTGAACGACGCCTTGCCGGTCACCGGCCCGAACGTATAGGCGGTGCCGATCGTGCGGCCGACGAACGCGACCGTGCTCGGCACCGGCGTCGGCGACGTGCCGCCGTTGCCGTCGTAGAGCGCCGCGTTGAGCATGAAGCCGCCGTTCGTATAGGTGAGGCTGCCGGAATACTGGCGTCCCGCCTGGAAGTCGCCGGCCTTGCCGCCGAAACCGAACATCGCGCTGGCCGTCAGCCCGGCGATCGTGGGGCTCGTGTACGAAATCGCGTTCGGGTTGAACAGGCCCGTGACGAGCACGTTGTCGACATACGGCACCAGCGCGGCGCCGAAGTGCGAGACGTTGCGCGGATCCGATCCGAGTATCGCGAGCACGAACGGCGAGAACTGCAGGCCGACCTTCGTTTCGCCGAAGCCGCCGTCGATTCCGACCCACGCCTGGCGGCCGAAGAAGTTGCCGTTCGAATGGCCGAACGCGCCGTCCGTGACGTTGAAGCCGCTTTCCAGCTTGAATCTCGCGTGCAGCCCGCCGCCGAGATCCTCGGTGCCCGCGATGCCGAAGTTGGTCGGCGTCATGCCCGTGTCGGTCAGCGCGAACTGTCGGCCGGCGTTGCCGCCGGTTGCCGAATCGAGCGATCGGTTCGTATAGAGCAATGCGGCGTCGAGATCGCCATACAGCGTGACGCTGCTCTGCGCGAAACCGTTCGGGCTTGCCGCCGCGCCGAGCAGCGCCGCGCAAATCGTCCATGTCCTGCTCTTCATCGTGTGTCTCCGTTTTTGTGAATGTTGTAATACGTATAACTAATTAAAGATTCGATGGCGAAAGCGATGCGAGCCGCCTGCATGCCGTGCCGTCGGGGAACGCACGGCGCCGCGCCGCGACGCGCCGTCGCGCGCGGGCCCGGCCTCAGGCGTGCTTGGCATAGACGTTGCACCAGCCTTCGGCGGCAACCGTCTTGCCCGCGAACATCGGGCAAGTACCGAAGGATTCGCCCGCGGCGGCCTTGTAGAAGCGGCAGTTCGAACAGGTCTGTCCGGCCTGATACTTCGGGAACTTGCCGGCATCGACGGCCGTGACCTTTGCGCGGTAGCCGAGCGTCTTCGCTGCGGCGTCGTTCTCGTCGACGGGCGGTGCGGCTGCGAATGCGCGCGTGCCGGCCGCGAGCGCGGCGCACAGGCCGGCGGCCTGTACGAAGAAGGTTCTGCGATGTCGGGAGATCATGATGTATTCCTGAATGAAATGACGAGAAAAGTCCGACCCGCGCGCCGGGCATGCTGCCGGGCACGAAGGTCGACCGAAACGAAAGCGGGCGGGAAGTTATTTGCGCGGGCCGGCGACGAGCGGCGCCTTCGACGCGTTGGCGATATCGGCGGTCAGCTTGGTCTTCGACGCGTCGTAGCCGTTCGAGTACAGCAGGAACGCCATCAGGTCCTCGTATTCCTGGGCAGTCATCTTGCCGGGGCGATCGGCCGGCATGTTGCTCGACATGTACAGGAAGATGCCGCCGACCGTGATGTGCGACTTGCCCTCGGGCGCGAACGATTCCCCGCTCAGCGCGGGTGCGGTATTGCCCTCGAGCTGGTCGCCGTGGCATTTCGCGCATGCATCGGTATAGAGCTTCTTGCCGTGTTGCACCTGCGCCTGGTCGAACGACGGGACGCCACTGCCTTCGCTCGTCGAAACCTTGATGAAGCCCCTTTTTGCCGGCCGCCGAGCGGCCGCGATCGCACCGTCGAGAAACCGCGCGGGCACGGGCGTGGCGGCGGCTTGCGCGATGTCGTCGGGAAGCGTCCAGCCGCGCGTGAGCGACGCGAGACGGCCGTTGCCGCTCATCCGCGACAGCGTGGCGTCGATGCGCCGTTGCAGCGCGTCCTTGCCCGGCCCGAACGCGAACGACAGTTGCCAGTCCGAGTACGGCGACGATGTCGCCGCCACCTTGAACCGTTGTCGCGGATGCGCACGCTCGTAGGCGACGACGCTCGGATACCAGACGATCGCGCGCTGCGCGCGACCCGTGGCGAGCGCGCCGATCGTCTTTTCGCTCGTGTTTTCGAGGTCGAAGCGGGCGTTCGCCTGCTGCGCGGCGATCAGTTGCGACGGGCTGCCGTACGTGGCCGCAATCGTTTCCTTCGCGCCGGTCGGCGCTTGCGCGTCGCGCAGCGACACGCTGACGTAGCCGGAGCGCAGATAGCCTTGCGAGAACGTCATTTTCGATCCCGACGCATCGGCGATCGCCGAACGCGGGAAGCCCGCGATCACGTCGCAGTCGCGTTCGAGCGATTTCGTCAGCTCGCTGGCGGAGATGCCGTCGTCGTCGCCGTTGTCGTCGACGCCGCGGGTGTTGAAGGTCGCAGCGATGCCCGCGGTGCGGAACACCTCGCGCGCAACGGAGCGGTCGAGCGCCGTGGTGGGGCTGCCGGGCAACGTGCAGACGCGCACGCCGGCCGACGCGGCTGCCGGTGTCAGCGCCACGCCCACGGCGAGCAGACTGGCGACGGTAACGGAAGTGAGGCGAGTATTCATGGTCGTGGGTCCGGTTGAAGCGGGTGGGGCGTCGCGCCCGCATCGGGCGCATGCGGGCGCGATTCGGGCGCGATTCGGGCGTGGCGCCGGTTCAGTCGAGCGCGAACACGTAGAGCGTGCCGCCGCGCGGAACGTCCTTCGCGATGTCGGCCATCGGGCCGCCCCAGATCGGGTTCGCGCCGCCGTAGCCGGCGAGCACGGCGACATACTCCTTGCCGTCGACCTCGTACACCGACGGCTGCGAAATGATGCCGCTCGCCAGTTGCGGGCTTTCCCACAGCACCTTGCCGGTCGCCGTATCGAACGCGTACAGGTGGCCGTCGAGCGAGCCGCTGAACGCGAGGCCGCTCGCCGTGGTCGCGACGCCGCCGTTCCACGGCTTCTTCGACCAGTGGCTCCACAGCTTCTTGCCGGTGTTCACGTCGATGGCCGTCAGTTCGCCGTAGCCTTCGCTGCCCGGCTCGGGCTTGATCTCGAAGCCTTCGCCGAGATACGGCAGGCCTTCCATGTAGCTGACCGATTTGCCGGTCAGGCTCATGCACGCATGCAGCGCGGGTACGACCGCGATGTTGCGTTCCTGGTCATACGAGATCGACCACCAGTTCTTGCCGCCGAGGAAGCTCGGGCACGTTTCGATCGTCGTGCCGGCCTTCGGGAACTTCGATGCGTCCTGGATCGGCTTGCCGTCGGCGGTGTAGCCGGTGACCGACAACGCCTTCACGAACGGCGTCGCGTAGATCAGCTTGCCGGTCGTGCGGTCGATCGCGTGGAAGAAGCCGTTGCGGTCGGCGTGGATGATCGCGTCGTAGTCCTTGCCCTTGTACTTGATGTCCGCGAGGACGGCCGCGTTCACGCCGTCGTAGTCCCACGTGTCGTTGTTCGTGTACTGGTAATGCCACTTCAGGTTGCCGCTCTTCGCATCGAGCGCGAGCAGCGAGTCGGAATACAGGTTGTCGCCGGGACGCAGCGCCGCGAGCCATGGGCCGGGGTTGCCGACGCCCCAGTACAGCGTGCGCGACGCGGCGTCGTACGTGCCGGTGAGCCACGCTGCGCCGCCGCCATGGCTTTGCATGCCGTCGGGCCAGGTTTCCGCGCCCTTTTCGCCGGCGGCGGGGATCGTGTAGCGTTTCCAGATCTGCGAGCCGTCCTCCGGATTCAGCGCGGCGATGTAGCCGCGAATGCCGTATTCGCCGCCGGACGTGCCGACGACGATCGCGCCGTCGATCGCGAGCGGTGCGAGCGAGAACGCGTAGCCGAGGCCCGGCTCGAACATCTGCTTCTTCCACACGAGATTGCCGCTCTGCGCGTCGAGCGCCGCGATTTCGCCGTTCAGCATCGCGATGTAGACGTTCTTGCCGTACAGCGCGACGCCACGGTTGACGACGTCGCAGCACGCGGTCTTGAACGATGCGGCGCCGAGCTTCGGCTCGTATTTCCACAACTGCTTGCCGGTCTTCGCATCGAACGCGTAGACGTTGTCCTTCGGCGTCGTCACGAACAGGTAGTTGCCGTTGACGATCGGCGTGGCCTCGAAGCCTTGCTTCAGGTCGGCGGGGAATTTGTACGCCCACACCTGCTTGAGATCCTTCGCGTTCGACGTGTCGATCTGCTTGAGCGGCGAATGCGAGCGGCCGTCGTAGGTGCGGTAGTAAGTCAGCCAGCCCGGGTCGCCGTGTGCATCGTTCAGGCGCTGGTAGGTCACGGCAGGGTAGTCCGCGGCCGCTTCGACGAGGCCTGGGTTCAGCGCGACGGCGGCCGCCACCGCGATTCCGATCGTCGCCAGCCGGCTCGCTGAAGCCGAGAGTTTCTTCATGGTTGTCTCCTGGGTCATTGTGGTCGCACCGCGCCGCGAACGATTCGTCGCGCCGGCACGGTTGGGGTTCCGGGCCGAGTGCACTGCCCGTCACGCAAGTCGCATGCCATCGCGGCCGGAAGCCGGTGTGGCGCGGCGCACCGGCGCATCGCAGGCGATGCGTCGCGCGACGCAGCGCGCCATCGGCTCGACGAAGGTGTTGCATTCAGGGACACCGTCGCGCGCGAAGTGTTGCCAAACATGACAGGTGGCGCAGTCCGCGGAACAGCGGGCCGTCGGTCGCGCGCATGCCGGTCCGACGCGATGGGCGGGGCAGTGCGCGCCGCTCTTGCTCGGGGGCTGGCACGGTTCTCGCACGCCGGCTTCGCGACACCCGTCGCCGCGCGGTGCATCGCACGGGCCGGCGCAATGCAAGTGCGGAGACAACGGAAATGATCAGGAGGCCAAAGACAGCCGGGCGCGACGTCGCGACGCGGCGTGGCCGGCGTGTGCGATGCGTCGGCACGACCCTCGGCGCGCTGGCGCTGTGCGGCCTGTCGCCCGGTGGCGTGCGCGCGCAGCAGCAGGCGGAGGGCGCCGCGGCCGCGCTGCCCGCCTCGACCGTCGTGCTGCCCGCGGTGGTCGTCGTCGGCACGACGCCGCTGCTCGGGATCGGCACGCCGCTGTCGAAGGTGCCGGCGAACGTGCAGACGGTGCGGGCGGCCGAGCTCGACGTGCAGCACCGTGCGACGCTCGCCGATTTCTTCGCCGCGAACCTGCAGAGCGTGACGATCTCGGACGCGCAGGGCAACCCGTACCAGACGGACGTCAACTATCGCGGCTTCGCCGCGTCGCCGCTGCTCGGCACGCCGCAGGGCTTGTCGGTGTTCGTCGACGGCGTGCGCGTGAACGAGCCGTTCGGCGACGTCGTGAACTGGGACATCCTGCCCATGCAGGCGATCGACCGCGTGCAGCTGATTCCGGGCTCCAACCCGGTGTACGGGCGCAATACGCTCGGCGGTGCGCTCGCGATCACGACGAAGAACGGCCGGTCGAACCCGGGCGGCGAAGCGGAGGTGTCGGGCGGCGCGTGGGGCCGCAAGACCGCGGGTATCGAGCAGGGCGGGACGATCGGCCCGAACCTCGATTACTACGCGAGCGCGAACGTCGCGAACGACGGCGGCTGGGCCGACCGCAACGCGAGCCGCGTGAGGCAGGCGTTCGGCAAGCTGCGCTACACCGATGCGGACACGACGCTGTCGATCGCCGCAGGCGGCGCGGACAACACGCTGTCCGGCACCCAGACGATCCCACGCTCGTTCCTCGGCAACCCGAAGCAGGCGTATACGTATCCGGACCGCAACCGCAACGGCGCCGGCTACCTGACGCTGTCGGGCGACCGCTTTTTCGGCGAGCACGTCGAGTTGAGCGGCAATGCGTACTACCGGCACCTGCGCAACGCCAACACGAGCAGCAACAACAATACGGACTACGGATCGGTGGACGACGACGGTACGGTCGACACGGTGCAGGGCCGCAACGCGCAATCGACGCTCGTCACCGACAGCTACGGCGGCAGCGTGCAGCTCACGCTGCTCGGCAAGCTCGGCGGGATGGAGAATCAACTGGTCGCGGGCGTGTCGGCCGATATCGCGAACTCGAGCTACGTCGCGTCGTCGCAGGACGCGTCTTTCACCGACGCGCGCGCGGCGATCGGCGTCGGCGATTTCGTCCGGCAGACCAGCGCGAAGACGCGCAACGCGAATGTCGGCGCATACCTGAGCGATGCGCTGTCGCTGACGCCGCACTGGACGCTGACGCTGTCGGGCCGCTACGACTGGTCGAAGGCACGGATCGGCGACGAGAGCGGCGTGCAGCCGCTGCTCGACGGCAACCATGTGTTCTCGCGCTTCAACCCGGCCGTCGGGCTCAACTGGAACCCGGTCGCGGGCTTCACCGCGTATGCGGCCTACAACGAAGGCATGCGTTCGCCGACCGCGATCGAGCTCGCCTGCGCGGACCCGGCCGCACCGTGTTCGCTGCCGAACGACTTCATCGCCGACCCGGCGCTCAAGCCCGTGATCTCGAAGACGTTCGAAGCCGGCGTGCGCGGCCGCATCGGCGCGGCGACGACCTGGAGCGCCGCCGCCTACCGCACGACGCTGACCGACGACATTCAATTCATCAGCAGCCCGGCCAGTGCGCAGGGCTATTTCCGCAACGTCGGCGACACGCGGCGGCAGGGTATCGAGCTCGCCGGCCGCACGCGGCTCGGTCCGCTCGGTGTCGGGCTGTCGTACAGCCATGTCGATGCGACTTACCGATCGTCTTGGACCGAACACAGCCCCGCGAATTCGGCGGCTGACGCGAACGGCAACGTGACGGTCAAGCCGGGCGACCGCGTGCCCGGCATTCCCGCGCATACGGTGAAGCTGCGGCTCGACTATGCGGCGACGCGCGCGTGGGACATCGGCGCGAACGTCACCTGGCGCAGCGACGTGTACGCGCGCGGCGACGAGAACAACGCCGACGCGAACGGCCGGATCGCGGGCTACGTGCTGGTCGATCTCGACATGCGTTACCGGGTCACGAAGCGGGTCGAGGTGTTCGCGAGCGTGACGAACCTGTTCGACAAGCACTACGCAAGCTTCGGCGCGCTCGGCCAGAATTTCTTCAACGGGCCGAACCACACGTTCGACGGCGCCCATCCGGTGAACGAGCAGTTCGTCGGGCCGGGCGCGCCGCGCGGCGCGTGGGTCGGCGTGCGCTATGCGTGGGATTGAGCGGCGCGCGGCCGCGTGCGTGATCGCGTCACGACGCGAATGGGCGCGGAGTCGTCACGCGAACGGCGTTGTCGCGAACATCGCATGCACGGCGCGTGCGACGCTGCGCGCCAACGCGGGCTCGCTTGCCAGATGCCCGGCCTTCACGCATTCGATCTTCGCGTCGGGAGCGGCGCGCGCGAGCCGCTCGACATTGTCGACCGGGCAAACGGGATCGTCCATCCCGTGCGCGGCGAACAGCGGCACGCGGGCTTGCGTGGCCCGTCGCGCGAGCGCGAGCACGCGGCGCTCGCCGAGCCAGCAATCGTGTTGCAGGTAGTGCGCCTGGATCCGGTATTTGTCGATCAGCCGGCCGACGGTCTTGTCCGAACGGATCGCGCGCACGGGCGAGCGGCGCGTGCGCGCCGATCCGAGGACGGCGTTTTCATACGCGCGCCACGCGAGCGCCACGGCGCGCTGCCCGCCCGCGCCCGCGCCGTGGCGCAGCCGCTGCGCGCAGCGCGACAGCAGGCGGTCCGGCCGGCCGCCGCCGGCCGCTGCATGCAGGCGTCGCCATTCGCGCGGCGCCCGCGAACGGGAAGTCGTGAAGAGTCCGCGGACTTCGCGTGGCGACGTCAGGAACAGGCCGCGCAGCACGACGCCCGTCACCCGCTCCGGATGCGTGCCGGCATACGCGAGTGCGAGCGCGGCGCCCCACGATCCGCCGACGACGCCCCAGCGTGCAATGCCGAGCTGCTCGCGCACCGCCTCCAGATCCGCGATCAACTGCGCGGTGTTGTTGTGGCGCGTGCCGCCGCGTGGAGCGGATGCGCCCGCACCGCGCTGGTCGACGAGCACGACGCGCATGCAGGTGAGATCGAACAGCCGCAGGATGCCGGCCTGGCTGCCGCTGCCCGGCCCGCCGTGCAGCACGACGACCGGATGGCCGTGCGCGGCGCCGGCCACGGCGAATGCGATCGATTGCGCGTCGCGGTGCAGGCGGCGGCGCACGGGCGCGGTCGGCGACGCTGGCGTGTCGGACAAGGCCCGCGGCGCGGGCGACGGCGTGGATCGAATCGGGCGACGTGTCATGTCGATAGGGTTCGGGCGGAATGGGAAGAGGCAACCGTCGCTCGGCTGGGCATGGCGACCGGATGGGTTCTGCGATGAAGCCAGAAACGCGCCAGCCGGAAAGCTCCGGATTCGCACGGGTAGCCGCGCGTCGGGAAATCGCGGTATCACGAAGCCTTGGCCGTCGCGCGACGCGACGCCGCCACACCCGGACGATTCATTACATCGTGCTTTCAATTCGTATCCGGGTGCCGGCGTGGCCCGATGCTTGCTTGCAATGACGGCAAAGCATCCGGCAGTTGACCGGAAGGATCCCCCGGAGGAGACAATGCGCGACGACGTAGAGCAGGCGGCCGGGTCACGGGCCGCGCATCCCGCTGGCTGGCCCGCACCATCGATCCAGAAGGCCCATGAGCGCTCGGAGACGTTCGGCCTGCGGGTGTCGGCACGGCCCGACTACGACGTGCTGTCGAACTCGGCGCTGGTGCTCAAGCGCGAGCAGAACCGTGTGCTGTGCGTGCACGCGATGCCGGTGATGGAGACGCTGCACGAGCAGATCGTCAACACGCAGAGCATGATCGTGCTGACCGATGCGGAAGGCCTGATCCTGCATTCGATCGGCGACGACGATTTCCTGCGCCGCGCGGAGAAAGTCGCGCTGCGCCCGGGCGCGAACTGGGCGGAGAACCGGCAGGGCACCAACGCGATCGGCACGGCGCTGGCCGAGCTGTGCCCGATGGTCGTCCACGGCGACCAGCACTTCCTGGCCGCGAACCGCTTCCTGACCTGTTCGAGCGTGCCGATCCTCGATCCGTACGGCGACGCGATCGGGGTGCTCGACGTGACGGGCGATCACCGCAGCTATCACCAGCACACGATGGCGCTTGCGAAGATGTCGGTGCAGATGATCGAGAATCACCTGTTTACGACGACCTTCCAGGAAACGCTGCAGGTGTCGTTCCATGGCCGCCCCGAGTTCCTCGGCACGCTGATGGAGGGGATCGTCGCGTTCACCGCGGACGGCCGCTTCCTGTCGGCCAATCGCAGCGCGCAGTTCCAGCTCGGCATGCCGCTCGCCGCGCTGCGCGCGCACACGCTGTCATCGCTGTTCGACATCACCAGTGCGCAACTGATCGACCGCATGCGCGCGAGCACCGACCGGCACCTGATGCTGAATCTCGGCAACGGCGCGGTGGTCTGCGCGCGCGTGCACTTTCGCCGCGCGACGCTCGCCGAAGGCAGCCGGCCGACCGACGTCCACGACGCGGGGGCGCCGGCCGCACACTCGAACGCGGCGCCCGCGCCGGCCGCGGGCACGTTGGCCGGCTTGTCGCGGCTCCACTATCTCGACACCGGCGACGCGCAGGTCGCGTGCGTGATCGCGAAGGTGCGCAAGGTGATCGGCAAGGACATCCCGATCCTGATCACCGGCGAGACCGGCACCGGCAAGGAACTGCTCGCGCAGGCGATCCACAACGACTCGCCGCGCCGCGCCGCGCCGTTCGTCGCGGTCAACTGCGCGTCGATTCCGGAGACGCTGATCGAGTCCGAGCTGTTCGGTTACGAGGAGGGCGCGTTCACCGGTGCGCGCCGCAAGGGGGCGATCGGCAAGCTGCTGCAGGCGAACGGCGGCACGCTGTTCCTCGACGAGATCGGCGACATGCCGTATCCGCTGCAGGTGCGGCTGCTGCGCGTGCTGCAGGAGCGCCTCGTGAATCCGCTCGGGTCGACGAAGACGATCGCCGTGGACATCGCGATCATCTGCGCGACCCACCGCGATTTGCGCGAGATGATCGCGCAGAACCGCTTTCGCGAGGATCTGTACTACCGGCTCAACGGCCTCGTGGTGCGCCTGCCGCCGTTGCGCGACCGCACGGATCTCGCGGTCGTCGTGCAGAAAATGCTGCAACGCGAGGCGTTCGCGGGCCCCGGCCGGCCGCCGTTGTCCGTCGCGCCGGACGTGATGGCGCTGTTCGTGCGCTGCACGTGGCCGGGCAATTTCCGCCAGCTCGGCAACCTGCTGCGCACGGCGGCGGCCATGGTCGACGACGACGGCGAAATCCGGCGCGAGCACCTGCCGGACGACTTCTTCGACGACCTGCGGCGCGCCGACGCGCAGGCCGTGCAGACCACGCCCGATGCGCTCGCCGCGGCGGGCGGCGGGGCCCGCATCGCGGACGCGTCGCTACCCGCCGACGCGCGTCTCCAGGATGTCGCCGCGTCCGCGATCGCCGCCGCGCTCGCGCGTCATGGCGGCAACGTATCCGCCGCGGCGCGCGCGCTCGGCGTCTCGCGCAACACGATCTACCGGAAGATGCCGGCCGCCGACGCGGGGCGCCATCCATCCGACGGCGACTGACGCGCGGCCGTCGCACGGTGCCCGACCTGTCACAGCCGGTGTGTCAAGTTGCAACACCGGTGTTCAACGATTCAACACTTGTGACCACTCGCGGACAGCGTGCCGCCGGGGCGGCGGCACGCATTCGCGGGAATCGTGTCGGCTATTCGTAAGGATTGCGTTCCGATGCCCGGATGACGGCCGTCGAGGGCCGCCGTGCCGCCGAAGTACGGCTTCGGCACGCTCCTTGCTAAACAGGAACCGACCGCTCGATTGCCGCGGTCGTTCGATCCATCCAGCAACGCTTCAATCATCAACTCGACAGGAGACACACCATGCAGTGGACGACACCGTCTTACACCGACCTGCGCTTCGGCTTCGAAATCACGATGTACATCGCCAACCGCTGATCGCCGTGCGCGCCGCCCGTTTCGCCGTGGTCGGCGCGGGCGGCCTCGGGAATTGACGCCCATGAAGATCAAGATACTCGGCTCGGGAGCCGGCGGCGGCCTGCCGCAATGGAACTGCAATTGCGCGAACTGCCGCCGTGCGCGCAGCGGAAGCGGCCACGTGCTGCCGCGCACGCAATCGTCGATCGCGGTCAGCGACGACGGCGTCGACTGGGTCCTCGTCAACGCGTCGCCCGACATTCTTTCCCAGTTGCGCGCGGATCCGGACTTGCAACCGGCGCGCGCGATCCGCGACAGCGGCGTCGCCGCCGTCGTGCTGTGCGATGCGCAGATCGATCACGTGACGGGCCTGCTGATGCTGCGCGAGCGCTCGACGCCGCTGCCGGTCTACGCGAGCGCGCCGGTGCTCGACGACCTGTCGACCGGCTTGCCGCTCGTGCCGCTGCTCGGCCATTACTGCGGCGTCGCCGCGCACACGATCGTGCCCGGCGAGCCGTTCGCGGTGCCGGCGGCGGGCGGGATCCGTTTCACCGCGATCGCCGTCGACAGCAAGCCGCCGCCTTATTCGCCGCGGCGCGCGGCGGCCGCGCCCGGCGACAACATCGCGCTGTCGATCGAAGACGTCGGGAGCGGGCGGCGCGCGTTCTATGCGCCGGGGCTCGCGTCGGTCACCGACGACGTGCGCGCGGCAATGGACGGCGCCGATCTCGTGCTGGTGGACGGCACGTTCTGGACCGGGACCGAGATGATCGACCTCGGCCTGTCGGGCAAGCACGCGGCCGACATGGGGCATCTCGCGCAGTGCGCGGAAGGCGGGCGGCCCGGCATGATCGACTGGCTCGACCTGCTGCCCGCACGAACGCGCAAGGTGCTCACGCACATCAACAACACGAACCCGATTCTCGATCCGCATTCCATCGAACACGCGCACCTGCGTGCGCATGGCATCGACGTCGCACACGACGGCATGCAATTCCAGGTCTGACGATGAACGCACCGATCCCCGCTACGGCGTTGCACGCGACGCCCTGGACCGCGACCGAATTCGAGGCGCGCCTGCGTGCGCTCGAATCGCGCTATCACATCCATCATCCGTTCAACCGGCGGCTCAACAGCGGCGCCTGTTCGCCCGCGCAGATCCGCGGCTGGGTCGCGAACCGCTTCTACTACCAGATCTGCATTCCGCTCAAGGATGCAGCGATCCTGTCGAACTGCGCCGATCGCGATACGCGGCGCCGCTGGATCCAGCGGCTGATCGACCACGACGGGCAGGGCGACAACGAGGGCGGCATCGAGGCGTGGGTGCGGCTCGGCGAGGCGTGCGGCCTCACGCGTGCCGAACTGTGGTCGCTCGAACACGTGCTGCCCGGCGTGCGTTTCGCGGTGGATGCGTATGTGAATTTCGCGCGCCGTGCGCCGTGGCAGGAAGCCGTGTGCTCGTCGCTGACCGAGATGTTCGCACCGCAGATTCATCTCGACCGGCTCGCGGGCTGGCCGTCGCATTACCCGTGGATCGAGCCGGCCGGGCTGCATTACTTCCGCAGCCGCGTGCCGCTCGCGCAGCGCGACGTCGAGCATGGGCTCGCGGTCACGTTGCAGCATTTCACGACACCGGACGCCCAGCAGCGCGCGCTCGGCATTCTGCAATTCAAGCTCGACATCCTGTGGTCGATGCTCGACGCCGTCGAAAAGGCCTACCCCCAATGAACGCGATCGAAGCCGCCAGCGGCGTGCCGCTGCGCCCCTGCCTCAGGGGCATGTACCGCCTGCAATGGGAGGCGGCCCAGGATGCGTACGTACTTCTCTATCCGGAGGGCATGGTCAAGCTCAATCCGAGTGCCGGCGAGATTCTCGCGCGCTGCGACGGCACGCGCGAACTGGACGACATCATCGGCGAACTCGAGCGCCTGTTCATGCAATCGGATCTCGCGACCGACGTCTACCGTTTTCTCGATCATGCGCGACTGCGCGGCTGGCTGGACTGACATGACGCCCGACACGCCCCGTCCGTCCGCGCCGCTGTGGCTGCTCGCGGAACTCACGTACCGCTGCCCGTTGCACTGCGCGTTCTGCTACAACCCGGTCGATTTCGCGACTCACGGCGCGGAACTCGATACCGACGCATGGCGCACGGTCATCGGCGATGCGCGCGCGCTCGGCGCCGCGCAAATCGGCTTCTCGGGCGGCGAGCCGCTGCAGCGCGGCGACCTCGAGACGCTCGTCGCGCATGCGCGCGGCCTTGGCTTCTATACGAACCTGATCACGTCGGGCATCGGGCTGAACGTCGCGCGCATCGAGCGGCTCAAGGCCGCCGGGCTCGACCACATCCAGTTGTCGCTGCAGGATTCGACGCGCGAGCTGAACGATTTCCTGACCAGCACGCGCACGTTCGAGCTGAAGCGCGACGTGGCGCGGCTGATCAAGGCGCACGGCTACCCGATGGTGCTCAACTGCGTGCTGCATCGCTACAACCTGCCGCACGTGGGGCAGATCATCGAGATGGCGCTCGATCTCGGCGCCGATTACCTGGAACTGGCGAACACGCAGTACTACGGCTGGGCGATGCTCAATCGCGACCAACTGATGCCGACCGTCGAGCAGGTGCGCGAGGCCGAGGAAACGGTCAACCGCTATCGCAAGCTGATCGGCGAGCGCTGCAAGATCCTGTTCGTCGTGCCCGACTATTTCGAGCGCCGCCCGAAGGCCTGCATGAACGGCTGGGGCTCGGTGTTCCTCGGCGTCGCACCGGACGGCACCGCGCTGCCGTGTCATGCCGCGCGGTCGCTGCCGGGGCTCGCGTTGCCGAACGTGCGCGACCGCGCGCTGCGGGAAATCTGGTACGACAGCGATGCGTTCAACGCGTTTCGCGGCGAAGACTGGATGAGAGCGCCGTGCCGCACGTGCGACGAGCGTCATGCGGATCACGGCGGTTGCCGGTGCCAGGCCTACCTGCTGGCCGGCGACCCGAAAGAGGCCGATCCGGTGTGCGCGAAGTCCGCGCATCACGACCGGATCGAACAGGCCGTGCAGTTCGCACGACGTCGTGCGCCGCGCGACGAACAGCCGCTGGTATTTCGCAGCAAGGAGAATTCGCTCGCGCAATGCGGCGCGGCGTGCGACGGCTGACGGGGTACGGCCGGGGACAGTGGCAGGGCGAGCGACACAGCGCGACGCGATGGATATCGGGACGATCGCTACGCAGTCCTCTTCATATCGTTGGCGACGCGCGATTTTCGCGTGCGAGGACGGCTGAACGCCGGACAGGGACCCGATGCGGCAGGCCGGGTGGTCGCCGCACGTGTCGCGCCGGCAGCGGCTATCCGCGCCTCGATGCCGCGGCGCGCGACGCGGGGCTGGCGAGCTGCTGCGCGACGCACGCGAAAAACGGTGCGCCGTCGCCGATGCGGGCGCGCGCACCGATCACGTTCAATCTCGACGAATGACCGGGCACGTCGGCGACATCACCCGTCGTCGGCCTTTGCCTGCAAATCCTTCAGCCCTTGAATCACGACCAGCAGCGCCCGGCCGTGCTCGTCCGAGCCATCCCACGCGTCGACGATCGCGTCGCGCAGCAGGTCGTTGTACCGGCGGCGCGACGGCTCCGTCTCGACACCATAGAAACTGCATAGCTTGTTGAATGGCGCGCTGCGGCGCAGCCGGCGCCCGTTCGACAGCCGAAGGCGCGACACGGTTGGCTGGCTGACCCCGGAAAGTCGCGCGATTTCGCTGGACGAGCGCGTATCTGCCATCAGGCGGCGCAACAGGTCTTGAACGGGAAAATCTTGGTCCGGGGCTTCCATGCGATGCATTATACCTATACAGTTACGGCTATTGAATGGGCTTGCTGTCGACAGCGAGGCTGTATCCCGAGAAAGTTGATGACACTGAAACACCTCCCACCCACGTTCTGCTGGACCAAGATCGGTACCGAGTCCGGCGAGGAACTGCCGACCGTCGTGCTCCGCAAGGAATGGGAGCGCCGGCTCGGGGGCGGGCGCTTTCTGTGGGGCATCAACCAGCCGCTCGGCAACAGCGCGCAAGTCGCCGCGCATCGCACGGGCTCGCTGCTCGCGCTGTTTTCGCCGGTCGCGTCGCGCTCGCGCGCGGGCGAGCGCAAGGACGCGCTGCTGTGGAATGCGTGGGTCGACGCAAGCGGGCAGGTGCGGCCTTTGCCGCCGCACACGTTCATCGCCAGCCGTTCGACGTTGCCGTCGGGCCGGCGCCGCGAGCAGCACTACGCGCTCGTGTGCGCATCGTCCACCGCGCTGACGGTCGGCACGCAGTTGCGCGTGTTTCCCGACCACCTGCGCAGCGTGAGCACCGGCAGGCCGCTGGGCGCCGCGCAGGGAGCGGCCGTGGTCGACTGCATCGGGCGTGCGAAGGAGCAGACGGGCAAGAGCTATCCGCTCGCGCTGTCGGTGGAGCTCGAAGCACCGTATTTCGTGCGGCTCGCGCAGCCGTGCGTGCTGAAGGCGCGCGATCTCGCGGAAGTGAACAAGGCCACGCGCGCGGGCGATTTCGATCGCTTCGTCGAGCTGGTCGCGCGCTTGCGCGGCCGTTCGCCGACGGACGCCGTGCGCGGCGTCACGCGCGATCTGTTCGATGTGCCGCCGATCGAAACGGCGGCCGCGTATGTGGCGCCCACGCACGTCGCGCGCATGCGCAACCGGCCGGCGGTCGAGCATCCGCGCGATCTCACCGGCGATCTGTTCGACCTGTCGCCGGGTGAAGCTGCTGCGTTCGCCGGGCTCACCCAACCGCGCATCGGGCGCGCGTGACGCCACGCGCGAAATCGTTCGCGCAAGAATTTGTTGCAATCTCGCCGTAGCGGATCGGCGAACGCGGAGCGACAATCGGCACGAAGCGCGCGGTGCCGCGGCCGATACGTCGCCACGCGACGGGGCGTGGTTCACGCCGCCGACATGCGTATCACGCACAGTGAGCGTCGGCGTGCTTCACACTGCAATCCTGAGGGAGAAGTGTCGATGTCGACCCACATCTGTTCGCGGGAAGCGCGAGCCGCACAACGCTTCGTCGAAGCGACGCGCAACGTGGATCGGGCGTTTCGCGCGGTGCGCGGCGAAAGCGACGACGACGGCTCGTCGGCCGAATACGCACGCGCGATGTCGCGTCTCGATCGCGCGCTCGACGAGCTGGCGCGTGCACAGGAATTCTTCGATCGCATCGTCGGCGCGAGTGCCGCGCACGACAACTGACGGCTTCGTCGTTTCTCTGGTGTCGCGCGTCGAGCGGCGCGCATTCATCTTCTTGTCGGGCATTCATGCCCGGCATGCCGGTTCGTCATCCCGTTTCGATTTCCGGCGTCGGGCAGGCGTCGGCCGGATCGCCGCCGTAACGGAAGCCGCGCGTCAGCCCGCGCGTGTCATGCCGGGCGCGGACGGCGCGGCACGAGACGCGTAGCCGCGATGCTGGAACGAGGTCGCGAAAAACCGCATCTGATAGCGGATCGCATTCGCCCAGTAATCCCACGTATGGCCGCCCGGCCGCTCCGCATAGTCGTGCGGCACGCCGAGCGCGACGAGCCGTTCGTGCAGCGTGCGGTTCGAGCCGACGAAGGCATCGTCGCGGCCGCAATCGATCGTCAGGTCGAGATGCGCGCGCACGAACGCCCGCGCGCTTTCGACGATCACGTTGCGATTCCAGAATGACGGATGGCGATCGGGATCGCCGAACACGTGGGCGATCCCCGGCTCGTCCGTGCAGCAGCGCGGATCGACCGCGCCGCTGATGCTGCCGACCGCGCCGAACGTGTCGGGCCGGTCGAGCGCGATGCGCAGGGCGCCGAAGCCGCCCATGCTGAGCCCGGTGATCGCGCGCGCGTGCTGGGCCGCGATCGTGCGGAAATGCAGGTCGACATAGGACACGACTTCGTCGCCGACGAAGGTCTCGTAGCGGCTGCCCGAATCGAACGGGCTGTCGATGTACCAGCTTTCGTGTCCGCCGTCGGGCATCACGAGGATCACGCGATAGCGGTCGGCCAGCGCGGCGATGTGCGTGTTCGACGTCCAGTCGGTATGGTCGCCGCCCGAGCCGTGCAGCAGATAGACGACGGGGTAACGTTCGCCGTGGTTGTCGCGCGCGTAGTCGTCGGGCAGCACGATGGTGGCCTTCAGCGTCTCGCTCATCGCGGCGCTCGGGATCGCGACGACCCGCGCATGGAAGGCGAAAGCAGGGCTCGTGACGGCGAGCAGCAGAAGGAGCCAGAAGGTACGTGCCAGGCGCATCGATCCTTGCATATGTCGACCCAGTCCGGCCGGAGGCCGGGAAAACCCTGTTCCGGCGACTCTAGCAACCGCGCCTTTCAACCATATTTCGGCGAATCCTACGGGTTGTCAGGCGGACGGCTTGCATACGATGCGCGCGATGGCGGCGCGCAACGCATCGGGCTGCTCGGCCGCGACCAGGTGCCCGCTGCCGGCGATCGTGTCGAAGCCGGCGCAGCGCGCGAGCGCGTGTTCGGGCACGTGCCAGCCCGCGCGCGAGCGTTCGCCGGCGATCAGCCAGACGGGGTGACGCTCGAACACCTGCGCGAGCGCCGGCAGGTAGCCCGCGGCGCCGGTCGTCTCGATCACCGAGCGGCCCATCGCACGCAGCGTCGATGCCGGCTGATGCGCGAGCCAGCGGCGGGCGTCGTCGAGCTGGCGCGGCGACGGTGCGTCGATCGTGCCGCGCAGCCAGTCGAGCGGAGCCGCACGCAGGCCGTCGAGCATCGCATCGGCTTCGCCCGGCGTCATGCGGCCGACCGATGCCGACCAGAACGCATCGTCGAGCGTGAAATTGCCTTCGACGTTGACGATACGCCGCACCCGTTCGGGGTGCGCCTGCGCGAACAGCATCGCGATCGCGCCGCCGACCGAATGGCCGACGACATCGACCGGCTGCATGCCGAAGTACGTATCGACGGTTTGCCGCACGTGTTCGACCTGCGCGGCAAGCGAGATCGCGTCGGGCGGTGTGGCGCGATGCGAGCCGTAGCCGAGCAGGTCGGGGCAGAGATGCGGGCCGTTCCATCCGCGCACGTCGAACGTGCCGATGAAACCGTGAATGAAGACGACGGGGGTGGACGGGATCATGCGGCGTGCATCGAAGGAAGCGGCGGCAATTCGAGTTCGGCGAGCAGTTCGTCGAGTTCGAGCACGTGCGTGCGGTCGTGGTCGAGCAGCTCGCGCACGAGTTCGTCGAGCGACATGCGGCGGATGCCGTCGCGCAGCCCGCAGCGTGCGAGTTGCGACGGTTCCAGCGCGGCCGCGGTGGCGCACAGCGCGGCGCGGCCGCGGCCGAACGCTGCCACCGCGAGATCGAGCGGCTGCGCGAGATAGTCGCGTTGCGCGGCGAGCGCGGTGCCGTCGACGGATTCGATCATGGGCAACTCGGCAGTACACACGGCGTCGATGCGCGCGGCGAACACCGCATCGAGATCGCGCAGGTGGCATGCGTGTTCGACGAGCGAGAAGCCGGTGCCGGCCGGGCGGCGCACGGCCAGCGCCGCCGGCACATGCGCCGCATAGGCGGCGAGCCGGGCGGGCATGCGAGCCAGCGCGGCGACGACGTCGGCGAACGGCAGCCGGTGCGGGTACGCGCTGAATACCGCGCCATAGCTGAACGGCGCACCGCCGAGCCGCCCGCGCGCCTGCACGACCTCATGGCCGTGGCGGCGCATGACGTCGGCGACCATCGCACCGCAGAACTGGCGGGCCGTCGTGTCGGCTTCGACTTCGGGGAACGTGCGCGCGATCTCGTCCTGGATCGCGCCGATCGCGGCGACGCCGACACGCGACAGCGCCGCGAACTCGAGATAGCGCTCGGGCCGATCGATCAACGCTTCGAGCTGGGCGCCGAGCGCGGTCGAGCGGAAACGGTCGAAACGGGAATGCATGACGAAGCCCTGCCTAGTAACGTGTCAAAACGATACGTTACTAGGCAGGGCTTCGTCAACCGTCACGTTTGACGCTTATGGCTTCTGCAGCCCGGGGGTGAATGCGGGGCTGAAATCCTCGGCCTCGAACAGCGGGCGGATCTCGATATCGGAGTCGCCGGGCATCGGGTTCGGGCAGCGCTTCACCCATTCGACGGCTTCCTCCATCGATTTCACCTGCCACAGCCAGTAGCCGGCGACGAGTTCCTTCGTTTCGGCGAACGGGCCGTCGATGACCGCGCGGCTTTTGCCCGAAAAATGCACGCGCTTGCCGTGGCTGCTCGGGCGCAACCCGTCGGCCGCGAGCAGGATGCCGGCTTTCATCAGTTCCTCGTTGAACTGGCCCATCGCGGCCAGCATGTCGGGGTCGGGCATTCGGCCGGATTCGGAATCGGCGGTGGCTTTGACGATGACCATGACGCGCATTGTCGTATCTCCTCGAACGTGAATAGGGCGCTTGCCGGCGGTGCGACGGCAAAACGATCGGTTACGACAATACGACGCGCGACGGCGACGCGAATCGACATCGCGGGCGAAAATTATTCTGGCGCGATCGAAGCGGTGGGGCGCGCTGCGCGGCCGCTGTCACGGAGCGCATCGGCAAAACTGGTATGCTGGCCCGCATCACGTGTACGTGGAGGGTGCCATGGCTGCCAAGGAAGTCTCGAAGAAGAAGTACCTGAAAATCCTGAACAAACGCCTGCGCGCGGAGCCGGCGGCCCCGGCCGGCGCGTCGTTCGTCTTTTTCCCGCTGGGTGCGAAGGCGAAGCATGCGACGGGCGTCGTGTCCGGCGACGCGCGCAGCAAGCGTGAACTGGCCGTGATGGCCGCGGTCCAGCGCAAGGCGGCCGAAGAATTCATCGTCGCCGACGCCTGACCGGCCCCGGCCGCACCGCTGCCGGATGACCGCCGCCGCGGCTCACGCGGCGGCGGCTTCGTAGTGAGCGATCGTGCCGGCGAGCACGTGCGGAACGTCGTGCGCGATCGCCGGGCCGTGCGTCGACGGGACGATGTCGAGATCGAGCGTCCGGATCCGGCGCAGCGCGCTCGTCGTGTGCGCGAGCCATCGATGCGATCCTCGAGCGGGAGTGAAAGCGGCGGCGCCGTCACGCGATCGTCGCGATATATCGAACCGGCGCGTCGATTCGGTCCAGCAGCGTCGCGCCGGATGCGAAGCGCGTCGATTCATGCAGCCCGCCGGGCGGTACCGAACGCTCGCCTCGCCCGAAACGGCTTGAAAACCGACTGCGGCGATCAGGACGCCTCGTCCGCCGCCGCCGGATACCGGCCGCTGCCGCCCGTCTCGTCGCCTGCCGCCAGTTGCTCCAGCGCGAGCCCCTTCGTCTCGATCCCGAGCGTCCATACGGCGACGGCCGCCGCGACGAACGACAGCGCACCGAGCGTGAACACGCCGCCCTGGCCGAACACCGGCAACACGACGCCGACCACGTAAGGCCCGATCAGCGAGCCGATCCGGCCGACCGCCGACGCGAAGCCCGAACCCGTCGCGCGTGCGCCGGTGCCGTACAGCTCGGGCGTGTACGTGTACAGCGCCGCCCACATCCCGAACAGGAAGAACTGCATCGCGAGGCCCGTGACGATCAGCAGCGTCGTGCTGTCGCCGTACAGCGCGCTCTGGCCGTACGCGTACGCCATCGCGCCGCCGCCGATCAGCGATGCGATGCAGGTCGGCTTGCGGCCCCAGCGTTCGACGAGCCACGCGGCGCACAGGAAGCCCGGCACGCCGCCGAGCGAGATCAGCACCGTGTAGAACACCGATTTCGTGACTTCGAAGCCGGCCTGCTGCAGCAGTGCGCCGAGCCACGACGTGAGGCCGTAGAAGCCGAGCAGCGCGAAGAACCACAGCAGCCATACCATCACCGTGCGGCGGCGGTACACGCCGCTCCAGATCTCGCGCAATGCGCCGCGGCCACGGGCGGCGGCCGGCTCCGCAAGCCGCGACGGCGGCGGCAGCGTCGCGACGCCGGCCGAGCGCATCACCTTTGCCTCGATCGACTGCAGTACCGTGTCGGCTTGCGCGTGCCGGCCCGCATGTTCGAGCCAGCGCGGCGATTCCGGCACGATACGGCGCACGACGAGCACGAACACGGCCGGAATCGCGAGCAGCGCGAACACGGTGCGCCAGCCGAATTGCGGCAGCACGAAATACGCGACGATGCCGGCCGTGATGAAGCCGAGCGGCCAGAAGCCGTCCATCAGTGCGATCAGGCGGCCGCGCTTCTCGGTCGGCACGAATTCCGACAGCAGCGTCTGCGCGACCGGAAACTCCATGCCCATCCCGATGCCGAGCAGCACGCGGTAGACGATCAGCGCGTCGACGCTCTGCGCGGTCGAGCACAGGTACGACGCGACGCCCCACAGCACCATGCTCCACTGGAAAACGGGCCGGCGGCCGAAGCGGTCGGCGAGCAGGCCGGCGACGGCCGCGCCGAGCACCATCCCGAAGAAGCTCGCGCTCGCGACGAGGCCGGCGGCCGCGGTCGACAGGCCGAACTCCTTGCGGATCGAGCCGAGCACGAACGTCATCGTGCCGAGGTCGACCGAATCGAAGAAGAACGCGATCGCGATGATGAAGAAGATGCGCTTGTGATAGCCGGAGAACGGCAGGCGTTCGAGCCGGGCGGCGGCGGAGGCGGGAGCGGTGGCGGCGGGCATGGCGTCCTCTGAAATGAAAAAGGGGCCGCGCAGCGCATGCTCCAGGGCCCCGATGCTTCGTATTCAGTAGACGCGACCACAAACTGCCGCATCAGAGGAAAAGCGCCGCCTGCTTGCCCAAATGCGTCATCGGCGGGCGGCGCGCGTGACGCCGGCCGTCGTCAATTCTTCAGTTTGTAGCCGGTGCGGAACATCCACGCGACGATCGCGAGCAGGATCACGAGGAACAGCGTGGTTGCAGCGAGACTGATCCACACGTGCACGTCGGCGATCCCGTAGAACGACCAGCGGAAGCCGCTGATCAGGTAGACGATCGGATTGAACAGCGTGATCACGCGCCACGCGGGCGGCAGCATGTCGACCGAATAGAAGCTGCCGCCGAGGAACGTGAGCGGCGTGATGATCAGCAGCGGCACGAGCTGCAGTTTCTCGAAGCTGTCGGCCCAGATGCCGATCACGAAGCCGAACAGGCTGAAGGTGACGGCCGTCAGCACCAGGAACAGCACCATCCAGAACGGATGCAGGATGTGCAGCGGCACGAACAGGCCGGCCGTGGCGAGGATGATCACGCCGAGCAGGATCGACTTCGACGCGGCCGCGCCGACGTACGCGATCACGATTTCCCAGTACGACACGGGCGCGGACAGGATCTCGTAGATCGTCCCCGTGAAGCGCGGGAAGTAGATGCCGAACGACGCGTTCGAGATGCTCTGCGACAGCAGCGACAGCATCACGAGGCCCGGCACGATGAACGACCCGTAGCCGATGCCGTTCACGTCGCTGATGCGCGAGCCGATCGCCGAGCCGAACACGACGAAATACAGCGACGTCGAGATCACCGGCGCGATGATGCTCTGCATCAGCGTACGGCGCGTGCGGGCCATTTCTGCGCGATAGATCGCGCGGATGCCGTGAAAATTCCAGTTCGCCATGTGCGTTAGGCCCCTTGTGCGCCGTTGCGGCGGTTGTCGATTAGGCTGACGAAAATGTCTTCCAGCGAGCTCTGCGTCGTATGCAGGTCGCGAAAGCCGATGCCGGCCGAGCCGAGCGCATTGATGAGCTTCGCGATGCTCGCGTCGTCGCGCTGCGAGTCGTACGTATAGACGAGCGCGGCGCCGTCCTCCGCGCGTTCGAGCCCGAACGGCGCGAGCGCGGGCGGCACGTCGGCGAGCGGCTGCTCGAGCTGCACGGTCAGCTGTTTCTTGCCGAGCTTGCGCATCAGTTCGCGCTTTTCCTCGACGAGCACGAGTTCGCCGCCGAGGATGATGCCGATCCGGTCGGCCATCTCTTCGGCCTCCTCGATGTAGTGCGTGGTCAGCAGGATCGTCACGCCGCTTTCGCGCAGCGAATCGACGAGCTTCCACATGTCGCGGCGCAGCTCGACGTCGACGCCGGCCGTCGGCTCGTCGAGGAACAGGATGCGCGGTTCGTGCGACAGCGCCTTCGCGATCATCACGCGGCGCTTCATGCCGCCCGACAGCGTCATCAGCTTGTTGTCGCGCTTGTCCCACAGCGACAGCGCCTTCAGCGTCTTCTCGATGTAGGCGGGATCGGGCGCCTTGCCGAACAGGCCGCGGCTGAACGACACGGTGGCCCAGACGGTTTCGAACGCGTCGGTGGTCAGCTCCTGCGGCACGAGGCCGATCATTTCGCGGGCCGCGCGGTATTGATCGCGGATGTTGTGGCCGCCGACCGTCACGCGGCCTTCGGTCGGCGTGACGATGCCGCAGATCGAGCCGATCAGCGTCGTCTTGCCGGCGCCGTTCGGCCCGAGCAGCGCGAAGATCTCGCCGGGGCGGATGTCGAGGGTCACGTGCTTCAGCGCCTGGAAGCCGGACGCGTAAGTCTTGGAGAGGTCTGAGACGGAAAGGATCGGTTGCATGCTCACGGATGGCACGGCCGCCCGGCGCGACGGCGGGCGCCGCGCGTGCCCGGCGCCGCCGCGAAGCGGCCGGGACCGGGGACGGCATGGCGAACGGGCGTCATGTCGAACGGTATTGTGGTGCGGGATCGCGGGACCGCCATATTAGCAATCGGCAGATCGAAATGCATTTCGGTGGAAAGGCCGGGTCGTGCCGGTGCCGGATTTGCGTGAATGGCGGCGATATCGACCAACGATTCGGTGCTTTATTCGAGCGACGCGAACAATGAGGGCAGTTTTCCGCGAACCGGCCGCGACCGCGTGCCCGCTTGGCGGCCCGGCCGACTGTGCTGCCTGCCGGCCCGCGTGCCGTACCGGGACGGCACGCGTGGCGCTCGCGATAATGCGTTCCTTTCACGGTGATACGGAGCGGGCGCATGTCCTTGATCGATTTCAAATCCGTGGCGGATGCACAGGCTGCCGCCTGAAAATCCACGATCGTCGGCGAAGTCGGGCCGGCCCGGATCAAGGTGCTGCGCATGGATGCGCAGCCTTACGAAGCGGAAGTGCATGACTACGACGAGGGGCTGCTGGTGCTCGACGGCACGCTGATGCTGGAAGTCGACGCGGAAACGGTCGCGGTCGGGGCCGGACAGATGTATCTCGCGCGCGCCGGCACGCGCCATGCGGTGCTGCCCGGCAGCCACGGCACACTCGCGATCATCGACGTCTGAGGTTGCGGCGCAGCATGCGTGCGGGCCGCCGAAGGCCGGCCGGCCTGGCTCAGCGCGGATCGGCGGTTGCCGTTCAAACGCGTGTTCCACAGCCCGGTATTTGTCTGAGCAAATAAAATGAAGGCCGTTTGAAAAACTGTCAAATACCGTGCACGCGCTAGGATCGCGCGGTTTCATCCGTTTGGAACTCTGCATCCATTTACTTGTGGGAAGCGTCCGATCATAGTCTCGACAAACGACGCATCACGATAACGAATCAAGCGTACGTATGGAGACCACGCCATGAGACGCCTATCCGCAGGGCCAGCGGGACTGCCGTTTTCCGATATTTCGCTGAATGCAGGCGCGACGCAGCTCGCGCGGCTGCATCGTCACCTCGCCGTGTAGCGGCAAGCCGTAGCGGCAAGCCACTTTCCGTTTCGATCGTTCCGACGGCGCCGTGCCGCATGACGGCGCTGCGGGAGCGCGCTCGTCTGCTGCATGTGCCCGACCGGCATCGCGGCCGCCTTGCGTGCATCGTCATGCGCCGCGCCTTTCGGGCGGCGGCGCGATACCAACCGGCGGGCCATGCAGCCGGCCGGACGAGACTTGTCGTACCTGAAAAGGAGGGGTAGATGATTTGCATTCCTGAATGGCGGAAGGCGATCCTGGCGTGCGCGGTGCTGGCGCTGCCGTTCGTCGCCGGTTGCGGCGGCGGCGACGATCCGGGGCCGATCACCGTGCCGCAGTGCTCGGGCAGCGCATGCGGGCCGAGCGGCGCGGAAACGACGCCGCCCGTCGTGACGAAGCTGTGCCCCGACGCGCTCGATTACACGACGACGTATACGGGCGGCGCCGGCAGCGGCGAGTACGTGAAGGTGAAATTCGATACGACGAAGCTCACCTATCAGATGCAGTTCATCGAATCGTCGGTACCGACGTCGGCAGGGCAGGTCAACACTACGCGCGCGGGCTTGACGATCAGCGGTGCGTTCCATCATCCGACCAATCTCCCGACGGCCGAGCAGAACCGCTGCGCGTTCGTGCTCGACAGCGGCGCGACGAGCGACGGCGCGTATTCGGTGACGATCAATCGCGCGGATCCGCCGATGCTGTTCGTCGGCAACGGCGTGGTGGGCGGCGGAATTCCGGGCGCGACGATCGCGTTCAAGGGCCTCGAGCCGATTCCGGGTCTGGTGCTCGGGGTCGTGCCGTCGCGCACGTTCGATTTTTATCCGTTCATCGGCTTCATCGAAACGGAAACCGACTTCACGAAGGTCGCAGGCAACTACAACGAGGTCGGCATTCACCTGTCGCCGGTCGGCTCCAACTATCAGAATTTTCTCGGGCCCGTCGGCTGGCAGCCCGACGTCATCAACTGGAACCAGACGCTCAACGCGGACGGATCGTGCACGATCACGCAGGGCAGCGACTACTCGTGTCAGACCACCGGAACGCCATGGGCATTACGCAAGAACGCGGACGGATCGGCCGACAATGTCTTCGTGAGCAATGCGAAGGCCAGCGCGCTCGGCTCGGTCGTCTATCCGTTTGCCGGACAGGGGTCGGCCATCGTGATCCTGGCTCCCAGCCAAGCGAAGGGGATCATGATCGTCGGCAAGCTGAATGGCGTGCTGGTGCCGGTGGTGATTCGTGTCGGTTACACGCACGTCGACGAGAGCAACGTCCTTGCGTCGGTTGCCGATGCCGAAGTCGGTATCTCGATGCTCTCGTCGACCAAGGCGATCGCGGCGAATTCGCTGAAAGGCGGGTACATCGGCGCAACCAGCGCGTCGGCGTGCGGTATCGTGACTTCCGACGGCCCCACGGGTGCCATTGCGACAGGCGGCCCGAGCTTCGACATCAATGTTCCGCATCCGGACTTGCCGGGTACCTTCAACGGCGGTTTCTTCATGCCTGAAGCCGGCACCTGCAACGACGGCACCGCCGTGTCGACGATCGCCGCGAACTATACGTCCACGCTGTTCCAGGGCAATACCGCGGCGTTCATCGATCCGCAGACGTCGTCGGTCACCTCGCAGTTCTCGCTCGACTATACGCAGGCCACGCCCGGCAAGATCAAGGTCACGGCCACGCAGGGCTTCAACGCGAAGGGTGCGACCGGCGACGTGGCGATCTTCAGCAAGGGCGACACGGGCTGGCTCGTGACGGCCGGCAACGTCTACGCGATGGTCGTCGACAACAACAAGGTCAACCCGTTCTTCACGGTCGGCGCGTTCGTCCAGTAACCCTGCATTGAACACGTAACACCGGCGGCGCATGCGTCGCCGCCGGCGAATCGAATTTCAAGAGGATTCCTATGAATGTGAAACAGTGGATGGCCGCGGCGTCGCTCGCGCCCGTGCTGGCCGCATGCGGCGACGGCGACCCGCCGCCCGCGCCGGCGGTGCGGCTGTGCCCGCAGACGATCGACTACAACACGGTGTTCATCGGCGGCTCCGGGTCGGGCGAGCTCGTGAAGGTGCAGCTCGACACGACGAAGATGACGTACCGGATGACCTACCTCACGTCGCCGGTGCCGACCGCGACGGGCACCGTGCAGCCGACCCGCGACACGGCGCCCGCCAATGTGGTCGACGGCACGCTGGCCGACGAAACGGGACTGCCGACGGTGAAGCTGAACCAGTGCACGTTCCGGATGCAGAACGCAAGCCTCGCCCCGAGCCGGCCCGCGCGGCTGTTCCTCGGCGAAGGCGTGCTGGGCGGCGCGATTCCCGGCGCGACGATCCAGTTCGACGGCGTGATCGGCGTCGGCAAGATTCCGAAGACGACGTTCCCGTACTACCCGTTCATCAGCTTCTCGTCGCTCGAAACCGACCTGACGAAGATCGCCGGCACGTACAACCAGCTCGGCTATCACCAGGTGCCGTCGCAGAACTTCCAGCCGGTGGCGCTCGACCAGAAGGTGACGATCAACGCGGACGGCAGCTATACGGAAACCGACAACTTTGGCAAGAAGAACGGCGGGCAGCCGCTTGCGTCGAGCGCGACCGTGAACCAGCCGTTCACGCTGCGTCCCGATGCGCCGGCATTCCAGTCGCTCAACTACCAGCCGCAGATTCCGCCGACGCTCGCCGCGCTGGATCCGGCGAAGGCCGGCAAGGGGATCCTGATCGTCGGCAAGCTGCGCAACCAGCTCGTGCCGATCTTCATCCGTACCGGCGCCGCGAATGCGGACCTCACGCAAGGCCCGCCGAGCGCGGACGACGAATCGGGCATCTCGTTCCTGAGCCCGCAGATGGCGATCGCGCAGGGCTCGCAGGACGGCGAGTACACGGGTGTCGACAGCGCGTTCAACTACCGCGCGACCGCGCTCGTCGGCGCACAGGCCACGCTGCTCGATCCGTTCAACGCGTCGCAGGCCGCACTCACGCGCGCGCTGAACCTCGACTACACGCAGACGGTGCCGGGCGTCGTGACGACCGTGCATGCGGATGCGGCGTCGGGGCCGGCGACCGGCAAGTTCGTGTTCACCGGCGGCGTGTTCGGGTTCCTCGACATGGCCGATACGAGCAACCCGTACTTCACGGTCGGCGCGTTCGTGCAGTGACCGCGCGTGGATGGAGACACGGCGGCGCCGCGCGCGAATGCGCGGCGCCCGGACGGAATGAGGGGAGACTTCATGAAGAAGCTGATTGTCGCGGGTGTCGTCGCAGGCGTATCGACGCTCGCATCGGCCCAGCAGGCGGGCGACAACGTCGCGACGCTGGGCTGGCTGCACATCATGCCGCAGGATTCGACCAACGGGCTGACGACGAATCTCGCGAACATGCCGATCAACGGACCGTTGCGCCTGCCCGGTTCGTTCACGTCGCCGGGCACGAGCCTGACGGTCAACAACGCCGATACGGTCGGCCTCACGCTCACGCACTTCTTCACCGACCACATCGCGGTGACGTCGGTGCTCGGCGTGCCGCCCGAGTTCACGCTCACCGGGCACGGCGTGATCAAGCCGCCGGGGCCGGCCGGCGCGCTCGGCAACGTCGACATGGACAAGTCGGCGAACCAGCCGGCCGTGAAGAACGCGCGGCAGTGGAGCCCGACAATCATTCTGCAGTACTACTTCAATTCGTCGACGGCGAAGTTCCGCCCGTTCGTCGGGATCGGCGTGGCCTACAGCTGGTTCAGCAACATCGAACTGAACGGCAACTTCGCGAAGGACATCAACGAGAACCTCGGCAGCGTGCTCGCCGCTGGCGCCGGCAAGCCGGGGGCGACGTCGGTGGAGGGCAAGGCGTCGTCGTCGTTCACGCCGGTCTACAACATCGGCGCGAGCTATGCGATCGACAAGCACTGGGGGCTCACGGCGACGCTGACGTACATGCCGCTGAAGACCTACTCGTCGCTCGTGATCAAGGCGGCCGACGGGTCGACGCTCGCGACCACGCGCACGAAGTTGAAGGCCGATCCGCTGATCACGTTCGTCGGGATTTCCTACAAGTTCTGAGCCGACCGGCGCGCATGACGCGTGCAGGCGGCTTCCTGCGACCGGCCGGCTGGCTCGTTCCGGCCGGAAGGTTGCGTTCCTGGCGGCGTGCCGCCATTCGTGAAGAGAGGGGCAGTTCAAATGAGCATTCGCACAATCGTATCGCTTGTTGCTGCAGTGGCTTTCACCGCGGTCTCGGCCGCGCCTGCTTTCGCCGTCACCGTTTCGCGCGCCGATGGCCAGCCGATGAATCCGAACGGCGAGCCGTTCTCGGCGACGGGGCTGACGACCCTTGCCAAGGGATCGATCAACGCAAACTGCAACGCGACCTTCAACGGCACGATCACGTCGACCGGTATCGTCAACATCACGTCGACGACGTTCTCGGGCGGCGCGACGTGCGGCCTGATCAGCGGCAGCGCGAGCAGCACGTCGCCATGGACGGGTCAAGCCGACAGCACGACGCAACTGTCGATCAACAACGTGAAGGTGAACGTCACGCTGCTCGGCACCTGCGGGCCGAGCAAGGTCGTGACGGCGTGGAGCGATGCGAACTCGTCGCTGACGTTCAACAACGCCACGCTGACGCCGGACTGTACGGTGGGCGGTACCGTCCTGACGTCGCCGAAGTTCCACGTGCAGTAAGCGTCGCGCGAGCGGAACCGGGCGTCCGCCATGGACGAGGGCCGTGCAACGACGCACGGCGGGCGATCCGGTTTCGCGATGCATTTCGCGTCGTCGCGCGTATCGGCGTGACGACCGGCTGGCCGCCTGCTTCGCGATCCGATGCGGGCGGCCATGCAGGGGGCCGGTGAGACGCACCGTGCCACTTGCGTCGATGGACATAGAACGATATTTCGATTTGCCAGAACCATTCCGGACGACCCATGCTCACCGACCCAGCGAAGTATGGCGATGCCCGCGCTGCGACGCCCGACCGGCTGCGCACGGCCGCGTGGCTGCAGTACCTGATCGACTACCTGAACGAAGCGACTTGCGTGGCGACGGGCGACATCTGCGCGCCGGCCGCTACGCCGACGCACGCGGCACGTGTGCGCGCCGGCGCGAATCTGTCGCATGAAGCGATCGGTGTCCTGCACGAACTCGCGCCGTGGATTGCAACGGACGGTGGCGGTTGCGCATGCGATGCGACCGATGTGTGCATGCACGTTCCCGACGCACGGCAGCTCGCGCGTGCGGAACGATACTGCCCGGGATCGCGCGCGGCATTCGATGCGGCGCATGGCTTCATCGATGCGTGGGCCTTCGACGATCCGAACGACGGCTGGGCCGCGCTCGAGCGGATTGCCGACGGTGTCGCGCCCGACAGCGACGAGGTCGACACGGACGAAATGCGGGAGCGGCTCGCGAACGGTGAAGTGCCGCCGCTGGCGAAGAACCTGAGAGAACGACGCGCCACCGCCGCGGCGGCCTGCGTGGAGCCGTCGGCCCGGCCGGGGGGCGTCATCGATGCGATCGTGCTGCGCGTCTGCGGGCCGCGCGACGATGCAGCGCGCGTCGACGAGATGGCCGCGCTCGCGATGTTCTGCGCGGAGCTTGCGGCCGGCAAGGAGATATCCTTCGCCGCGTACGGCGGTCAGCACAATCTGGTGGCACGGGCGATCCGCGAACGACGCACCGATCTCGCGTCGGTGGACGGGCTGCTCGCGGCGGTGGCCGTGTGCCGGCTCGACCGGCTCGTCGGCGCGGGCAGTTTCTGGGCGTATTACCTGCTCGCGGGCATCGTGATCGCGGCGCCGGGCTTGGTGCGCGAGTTCGCGCGGCGTTTTCATGGAGACGCGTGGCAAGCTTGGCTCGACGAAGCGCTCGCGTGGCCGGCGGTCGACCGCTTCGGGACGAAGGAGGATGTCGCGTTCGATCGGCTACGCGGCGCGATGAGCCTGACGTCGCGATCGAATCCGATCGTGCGCGCGAAACGCGTGCGGTCCGCTACGCGGGTACGGTTTTCCGGAGACTGAATGAATATGGCATCGCACGCCATACCTTCGGTCGATGCGGCGATCGTGCCGCTCGACCGCCTTCACTTCGCGGATCTCGAAGCCGGCGCTTCCGGATCCGACAACTGGCTGCAGTCGGTCAGCAGCGGATACGTCGCCTGTCGGGCCTCGGCTCCGGCTCCGGCGGCGAAGTGCGGTTCCTGCCAACGTTCGCGCCGGTCGGCAAGGCGACGGTCGCGAGTGTGTGGCCGCGATTCGGTGAATGGTGCGCTCGCGCCGACACGGTGACGAACGCAAGTTCGATCGACGGCGTCTCAGCGTTCCGGTTCGTTTGTCGGCCTGCCGCTATCGAGTTCGAACTTCCTGCGATCCTTGCCGCGAATCCAGTGAGGTTCTCTTCCACGCCCGCTCCACGTTGCTCCGCTGACCGGATCGAAGTAGCGTGGACGAGCCTTGCGCTTCCGGATGTCCGGGAACAGTTCGTCCAGGGTGAATTGAAATTCCACGACCGCCCTCAGAATCTCCGCCAACACTTTCTTTCGACAGGGAAATTTATTCTCATTGATATTTTCCTCTGGCGCGGATTTTCTCGCCGGGCAATCCGAAGGCTCGTTCATCTTGGTCTCGTGTGGCGAATCGATATTGAAATTGGGTATGGAGTAACGTCATGTCCGGATCGGAAATTGTCGAGCCGAATTTGACTATTCCTCGATTCTCCGTAATGGCAGGTTTCGATATTTCAGCGCTTGTCGAAAGTGTGATTCCATAAGTTCCCGTATGTAATTTCGTCGTGAATTTTTATGAAATGGCGAACTTCCCGTGGGCTGTATGAAATTGTATCGACGGCGGGCTGGGGTTGGTTATTTAAATAAATATCTTTACATGATTTGCAGTTGTCGTTTTATTTAATTGATTTATTTTCCAATCCTGAGTGTCGCTGGATTTTCACGATATTGGTGCATAGGTGAGTTGGACGATGACGCGCCTGGGGCGATGTATCGCGGGCGCGGGCGGAACGAGGGGGGCCGATCTGATCGCCACGTGGTGTATCGGCGCGATGTCGATCGAATAGTCCACGTAACACCGGAGCGTCGCGTGTGAATCGGCGTGCATGAAAATTCGACTGGCGACCGGCTACAGGTTGCCGAAGGCGAGTGCGGATGCTGATGACAAACGATGTCTGGAACGCATCGGTCGGTGCCGGCAGGCCGTGCTCACGCGAGCGGCAGACGCGAGGCAAGGGATTGCAGTCGGCGTGACGGTGGTGCACTGCGAGCCGGTCTCATGCGGCCCGTCGTTTGGCGGAGCAGTTTCCGACGGCCGAGGAAGTGGCGATCCCGTTCCCGTCTCCTTCATGCAATAGCGCCCCGAGCGCCAGTCGCAACTGCGACGCCCGGGGCATTGCGACTTACCACTGGTAGGACACGCCTCCGCCGTAGGTGCTGCCATTGCCGCTGATCCCGACGCCGAGCTTTGCCTTCAGGTTGTCGCTGAAGCGGACGGACACGCCGATCGCCGACGCCGCGTACCCTTGGTAGCTGCCGCCGCCGATCCCTACCGCGATCGTTTTGCCCGGGTCGACTTCCGGAATCATCGTCAACGCGGTTGCCGCGGCGACGCCTGAGTACGCACGACGGGCCACCTCGTTGACGGTGGATTGGACGCCCCACAGTTGATTCATGTTCGCGGCGTCCGTGCCGTTGATGCCAGGCGCCACGTTCGTCAGCCGCCGTTCGTTGCCCGGGGATCCGAACGAAACGGTATTCGGCGCCGAGGCCACCGAGCCCGTGCCGATCGCAACGGAGTTCGGAGCGCTTGCCATGCTACCCTGGCCCACCGCGGTCGTATTGAGTCCCGAAGCCGTCGATCCTTGCCCCAGTGCCGTTGAATTGTTGCCCGTTGCAGCTGCGGCCTGGCCGTCGGCCTTCGAGTTTTTTCCCGAAGCGATTGCCCCTTGGCCCACGGCGGTCGAGTTCTGTCCCGAGGCCGTTGCCCCTTGGCCCACCGCGGTCGAATTCGTGCCCGACGCGGTCGCATTCTGGCCGACCGCCGTCGAATTCGCGGCTGCCGACGATCCTGAACCGATTGTGGTGCTGCCATCCGTCGTCTGCGTTTTGATCGAGATCAGCGGCGCGACCGCGGTCGAGAGAGACGCCAGGTTGGCGTTGGTCGTGGAAAGCCCGGTCGACAGCGATGCGACGTTGCTGTTTGTCGAGCTGAGGCCGGTCGAGGTCGACGTGGAAAGCGACGAGACGGCGCTGTTGGTCGAGCTCAGACCCGTCGACAGCGACGAGACATTGCTGTTGGTGGAACTCAGACCGGTGGACAGCGACGAGACATTGCTGTTGGTGGAACTCAGACCGGTAGACAGCGACGAGACGTTGTTGGTAATGGAGCTCAGCCCAGTAGACAGCGACGAGACGTTGTTGGTAATGGAGCTCAGCCCAGTGGACAGCGACGAGACGTTGTTGGTGATGGAGCTCAGTCCAGTGGACAGCGACGAGACATTGCTGTTGGTGGAGCTCAGACCCGTCGACAGCGAATTGATGCTGGTCGAGGTCGACGTGGACAACGAGCTGATCGAGCTGGTGGCCGAGGAGAGGCCGGTCGACGTGGAGGTCGACAGCGAAGCCACCGAGCTATCGGTCGAGCTGAGACCGGTCGAGAGCGAGTTGATGCCCGTCGAAGTCGACGTGGATAGCGAGCTGATCGAGCTGGTGGCCGACGAGAGGCCCGTCGACGTGGAAGTCGACAGCGAAGCCACGGTGCTGTCGGTCGAGCTGAGGCCGGTCGACAACGAGTTGATACCCGTCGAGGTCGAGGTGGACAGCGAGCTGATCGAGCTATTCGCCGACGAGAGGCCCGTCGACGTGGAAGTCGACAGCGAAGCCACCGTGCTATCGGTCGAGCTGAGGCCGGTCGAGAGCGAGTTGATGCCCGTCGAAGTCGACGTGGATAGCGAGCTGATCGAGCTGGTGGCCGACGAGAGGCCCGTCGACGTGGAAGTCGACAGCGAAGCCACGGTGCTGTCGGTCGAGCTGAGGCCGGTCGACAGCGAGTTGATACCCGTCGAGGTCGAGGTGGACAGCGAGCTGATCGAGCTCGTTGCCGACGAGAGACCGGTCGACGTCGAAGTCGAGAGCGACGAAATCGAGCTGGTAGCCGACGAGAGACCCGTCGACGTAGAAGTCGACAGCGAAGCGACGGTGCTGTCGGTCGAGCTCAGACCGGTCGACAGCGAGTTGATACCGGTCGAGGTCGACGTGGACAGCGAACTGATCGAGCTGGTCGCCGACGAGAGACCGGTCGACGTGGAGGTCGACAGCGAGGCCACCGTGCTGTTGGTCGAGCTGAGGCCCGTCGAGGTCGACGTGGACAGCGAGCTGATCGAGCTGGTCGCCGAGGACAGGCCCGTCGACGTGGAGGTCGACAGCGAAGCGACGGTGCTGTCGGTCGAGCTGAGGCCCGTTGACAGCGAGCTGATGCCGGTCGAAGTCGACGTGGACAGTGAGCTGATCGAGCTGGCGGTCGACGACAGGCCGGTCGACGTGGAAGTCGACAGCGAGGCAACCGAGCTATCGGTCGAGCTCAGGCCGGTCGACAGCGAGTTGATGCCCGTCGAGGTCGACGTGGATAGCGAGCTGATCGAGCTGGTCGCCGAGGACAGGCCCGTCGACGTGGAGGTCGAGAGCGAAGCGACGGTGCTATCCGTCGAGCTGAGGCCCGTCGACAGCGAGTTGATGCCCGTCGAAGTCGACGTGGACAGCGAGCTGATCGAGCTGGTGGCCGACGACAGACCCGTCGACGTGGAAGTCGAGAGCGAAGCGACGGTGCTATCGGTCGAGCTGAGGCCGGTCGACAGCGAGTTGATGCCCGTCGAAGTCGACGTGGACAGCGAGCTGATCGAGCTGGTGGCCGACGACAGACCCGTCGACGTGGAAGTCGAGAGCGAAGCGACGGTGCTATCGGTCGAGCTGAGGCCGGTCGACAACGAGTTGATGCCCGTCGAGGTCGAGGTGGACAGCGAGCTGATCGAGCTGGTCGCCGACGAGAGACCCGTCGACGTGGAGGTCGACAGCGAAGCGACGGTGCTGTCGGTCGAGCTGAGGCCCGTCGACAGGGAGTTGATACCCGTCGAAGTCGAGGTGGACAGCGAGCTGATCGAGCTGGTTGCCGACGACAGACCCGTCGACGTCGAAGTCGACAGCGACGCCACGGTGCTGTCGGTCGAGCTGAGGCCCGTGGACAGCGAATTGATGCCGGTCGAAGTCGACGTGGACAGCGAGCTGATCGAGCTGGTTGCCGACGACAGGCCGGTCGATGTGGAGGTCGACAGCGAAGTCACGGTGCTGTCGGTCGAGCTGAGGCCCGTCGACAGCGAGTTGATGCCGGTCGAAGTCGACGTGGACAACGAGCTGATCGAGCTGGTTGCCGACGAGAGGCCAGTCGACGTCGAAGTCGACAGCGAAGCCACCGTGCTGTTGGTCGAGATGAGGCCCGTCGACAACGAGTTGATGCCCGTCGAAGTCGACGTGGACAGCGAGCTGATCGAGCTGGTGGCCGACGAAAGGCCAGCCGACGTGGAGGTCGACAGCGAATTGATACCTGTCGAAGTCGAGGTGGACAACGAGCTGATCGAGCTGTTAGCCGACGACAGGCCGGTCGACGTCGAAGTCGACAGCGAAGCGACGGTGCTGTTGGTCGAGCTGAGGCCGGTCGACAACGAGTTGATGCCCGTCGAAGTCGAAGTGGACAACGAGCTGATGGAGCTGTTGGTCGACGACAGACCCGTCGACGTGGAAGTCGACAGCGAAGCGACCGTGCTGTTGGTCGAGCTGAGGCCCGTGGACAGCGAATTGATGCCGGTCGAAGTCGACGTAGACAGCGAGCTGATCGAGCTCGTTGCTGACGAGAGGCCCGTCGACGTGGAAGTCGATAGCGAAGCCACCGAACTGTTGGTCGAGCTGAGGCCCGTCGACAGCGAGCTGATCGAGCTGGTTGCCGACGACAGGCCGGTTGACAGGGAGTTGATCCCCGTCGAAGTCGAAGTGGACAGCGAGCTGATCGAGCTGGTTGCCGACGACAGACCGGTCGACGTGGAGGTTGACAGCGAAGCGACGGTGCTATCGGTCGAACTGAGGCCCGTCGACAGCGAGTTGATCCCCGTCGAGGTCGACGTGGACAGGCTTGCAATGTTCGACGTGGTGACGCTCGCAACTGCGTACAGTTGGCTGCCATTGATTGTGTCGGTGCTGCTTGGGCTCACGAGGCCCGCCGCGACATTCTGGATACGACGCTCGAGGTTCGGTTGGCCGACGCTGACAAGGCCGCCTGCTGGCGTCCCGGCCGCGTAGTTTCCGAATAACTGTCCGCCGATCGTCGTGCCGGTGACAGCGGTGCTACCACCGGTGGTCGGCGACAGCGCATTGGTCGTCACGGAACTGGAGCCGAGCGCGACTGAATTCGCCACGTTCGCGACCGAACCATTGCCGAGCGCGACGGCGTTGGTTCCGCTCGCAGCCGCTCCGCCGGTCGATCCAAATCCGCCTGTTGCTCCTCCGAGCGCCAGAGATCCGGATCCGGTCGCCGATGCACTTTGCCCCATTGCAATGGCGCCATTTTGATTCGATACCGCCTGCCGACCGAGCGCAATGGATGTGATCGCAGTTGCCGAGGCGGAATTGCCCATTGCGATGGCTCCGTCTCCGGATGCGATAGTCGAAAAACCGGCCCTCATGCCAATAGCAATCGAGTTTGCTCCTGTCGCACTTGCTCCGGCGCCAAGAGCTGTCGCACCATTGACCGCGCCATTGGATGCTGCTGCGACTGAGCCGAGACCGATCGCCGTATTGTCGCCCCGGGGACCTGCCGATGCCGACTGACCGATGGCGATGCCGTTGTTTCCGGCGGCCGAGGCGTTTACACCAAGTGCAATAGAGGAATTCCCGCCTGCACTTGCCCCATTTCCCATCTGAATACGCCCGGCGTTTACGCGGAACAGCGAAACGTTGTTGGTGTCGCCCGTGCTGTCACCGATAATGGTATTGACGAGTCCGTTACTGTCGGTGTATCCGTAAAAATAGTTCAGGATCGGTGTTCCATTTCCGTATCCACTTAACAAAATGCCCTCGGGGGTGCCCTGGAGTATGCCGTCGCTGTTGGCAATGATCTGATAAGTCGCTATGTACGAATTGCTGTTCAAACTATTCGTCTGAACCAGTCCTGACAGCACCGCGGGAATTTGCTGTGCAAATACGTTCGGCGAGAATACGGAAAGAAGCAGCAATGGGATAATGCCCAGTTTGCCGGCCCAAACCGCGTGGTGAAATTCCCTGCTCAGCTGCGGTGCTTCCTTGATCGAAGCGGTCTTGCCTCGCTGCTTTGCCCCTTCCGACACGACCACCCATCCGGATGTGACGTGCGACCATATGATCTTGTAAATCTTATTCATGTTAACGATGCGGTGGATATTAATTGTAAGAAATCGACAAATAAATTTCTTCGACGTAAAAAGCCATCAACATCGGCATGTGCCGAAGTTGATGGTTAATCTCGCAATGGTTTGTATTGACTGTCTCTGCGCTATGAGGGCACTTCTGGTAGTGCCTTCAGATATTTTTAATTAATTTGAAGATCGGTAATTATTCACTTCATTTGCAGCGAATCGCTTTCCAGTTCGAACATCCGGCGATCTTTGCCACGAATCCAGTGCGGCTCTTTCCCTCTGCCGCTCCAGATTGCGCCAGTCTTGGGATCGAAATAGCGCGGTCGCACCTTGCGCTTTTCGGTGCGCGGGAACACTTCGTCCGGGACGAACTTGAACTCTTCAATAGCGTTCAGAATTTCTGACAACACTTTATTGCGGCAGAGAAATCGCTCTTCGTTGATCTGCGCCTCGAGCGAGGCCTTTCTGTTCAAGTAATTGTAGAATTCAGTCATTTGGACCTCACTCGGCAACTTAACGTAACGAACATCGTTGCGCTTCCGACGGAGCGGGCTCGGCAATTTCGTTTCGATGTTCGCGGTATATCTGGTCTGAGCTATTAATCCGTCGCTTTCCGGTTGTGCTGCATGTCGAAAGTATAGCGACGGTCTCGCGTATTTTTTGGATTATGTTTTTGATATTTCTATTGTTGACCATTCCCCGTGTGATTAATTTATTAAATTAGCTTGGGCGCGGAATCTGTCCGCCCAGCGCGCCGGCCGCGAGCAAGGTGAGGGGGCGCACGCCGATACGATTGGCAGGCTCCCGCGAAGCGTCGCTGTAGCGCTCGCATGGTTTCCGGCGCGTATCCGTGCTTTCGGACGCGGAACGAGCCGGTACCGGTCTATTGAAGCAGCCGGAGCATCGCGCCAAACAGTCCGAGCTTGGCGAGTCGCAGTCGGCCATACCCGCGGCCGCCACAGGCCGAGCTCGCCTGCTTGCTCGGCGGCGCCAATGCGGATGATGAAGATGCGTGTGCCGAAATCTGGATGCATGACCTGAACAAAATCCTGTTTTCCTGATGCGATCACCGACGGGCGATTTCCCGGGAACGGCGCCCGATCGAGCTTGGGACGAGATTAACGACGAAGCGACATCAGCAAAATTGCTGCCAGATGACAATCCGTTCATCTTCGTTGTCTGGAAAATTGCCGTCTTTGGCGTTATCTTTTCGATGTGCAGCGCCCGCGCCGCATAAATTCCGGTCAACCAAACCCGGGCACGCTCGAGACCATGCGCATCCTGATTGTCGAAGACGAAGAAAAAATGCGGTCGTACTTGCACAAGGGCCTGACCGAGGCGAGCTACGGCGTCGCCACCGCGAGCAACGGCGAGGACGGGCTGTTTCTGGCATTGAGCGAGGATTTCGATCTGGTGATCCTCGACGTGATGTTGCCCGTCGTCGACGGCTTCGAAGTGTTGCGTCGATTGCGGAAACAGAAACACACACCGGTGCTGCTGCTCACCGCGCGCGACAAGATCACCGACAAGGTGGAGGGACTCGAACTCGGCGCCGACGATTACCTGCCGAAGCCTTTCGACTACGCCGAATTGCTCGCGCGCATTCGTTCGTTATTGCGCCGGACGCGCCACGACAATCGCACCATGCTGAAAATCTCGAATCTCGAGATCGACATCGTCAAGCGACGTGTGACGCGTGGCGGCGCGCGCATTGAATTGACCGCACAGGAATTCGCGCTGCTGCAGTTGCTGGCCGAGCGCGAGGGCGAGACCCTGACGCGCGCGTTCATCACGTCGCAGGTCTGGGACATGAATTTCGACAGCGACACGAACGTCGTCGACGTCGCGATCCGCCGGCTGCGCCTGAAGATCGACGATCAGGATCCGAAGCTGCTGCACACGGTGCGTGGCATGGGGTACGTGCTGGAAGATCGATCTTCATGACGCGCCCGCAGTCTTATTCGCTGCTCGGCCGGTTGACCATGGCGTTCGCGCTGGCTGGCGTCGTCGTGCTGTTCCTGCTCGGCACGTTTCTGTACCAGGCGCTGTCCACGGAACTCCGACAACGCGATGACGGCGAGATTTCCGACAAGCTGAAGCAGATCGGGCAGATCTTGCATGAGTCCCGGACGCTCGATGGCGTCCGGCAGGCGGGGCCGTTGTTTCACGAAGCGTTGCAGTCGCATTCGGGCTTGTTCGTCGCGGTGTTCGATGCAAACGGCGAGTCGGTCATCCAGCATTCGGAGTCGGTGGGCGTGGCGCTGGACGCGGGCATCGCCAGCGAGCATGAACCGAACCGGGCATACGCGTGTGCGCCGCCCGGCATCGGTCCGGCCGAATGCACGCATGGCCCGGTGCTGCTGGCGGATGGCAATGCCGTGACGGTCGCGATCGTGCGAAGCGCGGGTGACCGGACTGCACTCATGCACGCCTATCTGATCCATGTCGTGGTTGCGGTCGCGGCCGGTGCGCTGTCGATCGCCGTGCTCGGTTACGCGATCATGCGTAGCGGGCTGCATCCGGTCCGCGAAATCGGCCGGCACGCGGCGCGCATCGAAGCAAGCCGACTCGACGAACGGCTGAACATGGACCATGCCCCCGTGGAACTCGTCGAGATTACCCGATCGATCAACCGAATGCTGGATCGTCTGCAGCTCGCATTCGATCAATTGTCGCGCTTCTCGTCGGATGTCGCGCATGACATGCGCACGCCGCTCGCGAACATCATCGGCGCATCGCAAGTGATCCTGTCACGCGATCGGGAACGCGCCGAATACGAAACGCTGATCGAATCCAATGTGGAGGAATGCAAACGGCTTCAGAGAATGCTCGACAACATGCTGTTTCTCGCGCGCTCCGATCACGCGACGCAGCATGTCACGCTCGAACGCTTCGATGTCGGCGGGGCGCTCGCGAAGATCGTCATGTACTACAACGAGGTCGCGAGCGACCGGAATGTCCGGATCGTTTTCGATGGCGCCGCTACCGTCGTCGCGGATGAAATGCTGTTCCAGCGAGCGGTCGCGAATCTGCTGTCGAATGCGGTCGAGCATGCGCGGCCCGGCACGATCGTTCGTATCGCCATTGCCGGGCACGGAGGATCGACGTCGATCGGTGTCCGAAACGAAGGAGACGATATACCGGCCGAACATGCGGCCCGCCTGTTCGAGCGCTTTTATCGAGCCGATCCGTCGCGCCACGGCTCGTCGAAGAATGCCGGCCTCGGGCTGGCCATCGTCAAGTCGATCATGGAACTCCATCGCGGCACGGTCGGTGTCGTCAGCGCCGACGGAGAGACCATCTTCACGCTTACATTTCCGACGCCGGATTCGCACGATTAAGTGCGCGTGTTTTCGACTGTCAAATTTGGTTGTTGCAGCCACGCGGAGGCGCTTTTTGCTCTAATGTCGATGCTCGGTTCGATGGTTGGCAAGATCTTTCATATCGGAGGAGCAGTGGGGAATCACGACATCAAGGGCAAGGTCGTCCTTATCGCAGGCGGCGCAAAGAATCTCGGCGGGCTGATCGCGCGAGACCTGGCAAGCCGTGGCGCAAAGGCGATAGCGATTCACTACAACAGCGCGAGTTCGAAGGCAGAGGCCGATGCGACGGTCGCGGCAATCGAGGCGGCGGGGTGCGAAGCCGCCACCTTCCAGGCGGATCTGACGAGCGCGGCTGCGGTGGAAGCGCTGTTCTTGGACACGATCGCGACGTTCGGGCGCCCGGACGTCGCGATCAATACGGTCGGCAAGGTGCTGAAAAAGCCGTTCACGGAGATCACCGAGGCCGAGTACGACGAAATGGCGGCAGTGAACGCGAAGTCCGCGTTCTTCTTCCTGCGCGAGGCGGGCAGGCACGTCAACGACAATGGCAAGATCGTCACGCTGGTGACGTCGCTGCTCGGCGCGTTCACGCCGTTCTACGCGGCCTACGCGGGAACCAAGGCGCCCGTCGAGCACTTTACGCGGGCGGCGGCGAAGGAGTTCGGCGCGCGCGGAATCTCCGTAACGGCGGTCGGCCCTGGCCCGATGGATACACCGTTCTTCTATCCGGCCGAAGGCGCCGATGCGGTCGCGTATCACAAGACCGCCGCCGCGCTGTCACCGTTCAGCAAGACGGGCCTGACCGACATCGAGGATGTCGTGCCGTTCATCCGCCATCTCGTGACCGACGGCTGGTGGATCACCGGCCAGACGATACTGATCAACGGTGGCTATACGACGAAGTAGCGTAGGTCCAGGAAGCGATTCATATCCTTTTCTCACTGTGGGCGACGACGGTGGCGTGGACAAAGAGAAATTGCCACGCCACTGCGGGATCAGCATCACCGCTACGGGGCGCGCTTTATCGGAATCGCAGGAGGCTAGATGTTTCGCGATACAGAGCGATTATGAAACATCGAGAGAAGAAAAGTCCTGCCGATGGGGCGTCTCTGTTCTTCTCGACCGGTTCTAGCGGAATGACGTCGTATTCATCGAACGTCAATCTGCGCGCCATATGCAGTACAGCTTGTACTCTTCGCCGAGCGTATCGGCCCATGTGAGGATTGCAGTCTCCACGTCTTCCGTGGCCGGCTGCGGCGTGAGCGGGCACATCGTCCACGAATGATGACGCCGGTGCGAGTCGATCGAGTACGGTAGCCAGGTCCGATCCGAGCGTGCCTCGATCGTATAGGCGATGGTGGGCGTCACGACTCGCCAGATCGAGACGACTTCCGCCGGGGCGGTACGAGGCGGCGCGGCGCTCATGTTACGGGCGGGCGAGGTGATCCGGATCGGATGAGACAGCCGCGTCCGTCTCTGCTCACCGTGGGATGAGTCTGACGACCGTCGCTGCGGCAGCGCTGGGAGCGAATCACTCAAAGTCCAGGATATATGTCACGGAAGTATTGAAGGTTCCCGCAATGACCGGAAGCGACGTAGCAACATATCCGCCCCAGTACACGAGAGTGGCGGAGCCGTCCACGATGTCGACCTGCTGCGAGTTTTGCGCACCGCGGGCCGCTGCGAGATTGATCTTCGAGAAATCGCTGTTCATGAGCGATAGCTCGATATTCTGGGCCGTTCCCGTGTTGATGAGTTGACCCGTGTTCTGATTGATGGTCGGACCAGGTTCGAAATAGACCGATACGCGTCCCGACGGCGGCGTGCAATCGGTCAACGTGATCGTATATCGCCGCGTGGTGGCGATTTCACCGACTTTGCGAAATGCCGAAATCGGAAGCGAACCGATCTTGACCGTGAACGACCCTTGGTCACCTTCCTCGCCATTGATCTTGCAAGTCGATCCTTCAACGTTTCCTTGAAAGTTTGCCACCCCGTCTTCCGCGCGAACGGCGGGCAGCAAGTAGAAAGCGGTCGGAATGGCGACCGTGAGCGCGACGACAAACAGCAAGCGACGCATCGAACTTCCCTCCATGTGGCATCGAATGACTCTGCGGCAGTGACGGATGTTCATGATCATTGATAGGACAACGTATAGGTCAGGATTCCGTTCGCGGTTCCCGGAACGATCTTGGCTTCGGTCTGAACGTAGCGTGCGCGCAATTTGACGTCGACCCGTCCGATATCCGATTGGCGCCCAAGGGTTGCGACGAGCTGCTGATTGATCGCACCGGACTCCGGGCCGAATGCGATCGGGTAGGAGACCCCGGTTGCGCTGTCGGGCAGGATCTGGATCCCGATCCCGCGCGCGGTCGAATCGCCGGTGAGCGGCAGGACATTGCCGGTGTTGCCGGGATTCGTGTTGTCGGTAAACGTCATGTAGACATTGCGCGTGACGCCGGTGCAATCGATCGGAATCGAGAAATTCACCGGATTGCTTGTCGAGCCGGGGCCGGTGAATTTCCGCTGCGGCACGCTGCCCAACGGCACGCGAATCGACGATGACATGACTTTGCACGACGCGTATTGAACAACGATGTTGCCGGAAAGATAAAATCGCCTCAATACGACCCCGCCGGCAGCAACCTCTCCGATTTCAGCGCTGAAAACTGTTCCGGGTTGAATTTCGCCCGTTTTAATGATTTCCAGTGTAAATGTTCCACCGTATGCGGTCCATTGAAATGGACCCCAAAAATTTCCTGGGAAGGCCGTTAGGGTGGCGCCGTTATCCAGATCCTCGTAATACTCTTGCCCGCGGGAGTTTCCATTTTGCCATGCCGGGGCGTCGACGATCGTTTTTAATCTAATTCCAATTCCAGGCGCGTTCGTCTGGTAAATATTGTTGCCAAGGCTCTTGAGATTTCCATTGTGGGTGACATCCATCGGTACCTGTGGCGCGCTGCATCGGAAATCGTTCGGACGTCGCGTCGGAAGAAATACCGTGATTGTGTCGAGAACGGTGCCGACCGCGGCGTTACGATCCGGGTTGATCGTTTTCCCCGGGAAATTGATTAAATTCGTACTGAATCCGGGCAAGCCGAAGCAGAATGCGGCGTGTGCGATGGATGGCGACCACAGTACCGCTACCAGAGGTATCAAACAAAAATAATTGATCAGACGCTTCATTGCTAACCTCGCCATCCGTGTTCATGAAATGTATTTCGGTCTCTGGTGTGTGCTTCGTGACTGGACGCGCACGTTGCGTAACGTGTTACTTGCTGGAAGCGTCGGGTGAACCATCGATATGCGCCGCCTCGGTCACGTGTTTCGTCCAGGGTGCTTCTGCCGTGCAAATCGAATCGAGCGTCGTGTAGACCAACTGCTTGCGGTCTCGCGGCGGCAGGCTGTAGGAAAACTCGCATGTCTCGTCCGGCGCGCTGCCCCACTTCACGGTGAGCCGACCGCTGTCGGTCGCACCTTGCAAGAAGAACTTTCCGCCTTGCCCGATGATTCCGATGTCGCTGCCTTTTTCGTCCTGCACCGCCGCGCCAAACGGCGGCGACGTTCCATTCGGCAGGTGGACGGTCACCAACGCCGTGCGGCCGCTCACCGTCTTGAAATGGAGCATGACGACCGAGTTCGCTCTCGGCGCGATCTGTTGAGCGGTCGTATCTAGCTGCACGTCCAGCGGCAAGCCGCGAGGATCGAGCGAGACGGTATTCAGGCTGTACGGCGTGAGGAAAGGCACGATTGCGTATCCGAGCCCGTCGACCGCCACGCCGGGCGCGTTCTCGACACGCGCGCCGGCGGCGTCCGGCGCGTCGATCACGCCGACGGTGTCGCCCATGCTCGGCGCCAGCGTCACACCGCCCGGGTGCGCGACCACGGCACCGGACAGGCCGGCCGTCATCCGGCTATACCCGTTGCCGCGGCTGACGCCGCCGCTGATCGTCGTATACGGGCTCGCATATTGCGCATGCGCGTCAGCGCTCGATCCCGGGCGGGCGCGCGTCGCGTTCAGCCCGTAGTTGAACTCGTTGTAGTCGCCCGCGCTGCCGTTGTACATGACCTGCAGCGTCGAGCCCGCGACATCGTCGCGCGTGAAGGTCGTGGTCAGCGTCGACGTGTGCCCGTTACCGCCGAGTGGCACGGAAATGCTCGCAAAAATCTGGTTGCTCATGGCCGACGTCGTGCCCACGCGCTGCCGCGAGACCGACACGGAGTAGCCGATGCTGCGGAACGAATTGCTATAGCCAGCGTTGTAGTACGTGTCGTTGCCGCCACGCCCCCAATAGTCGACGCGGTTGCCCGACATGAAGACGGTACCCCAGCGTTGTCCGAACGATTGCGACAGCGATACCTGCAAGCGCGAGCGAGGCCGACCGGTCCACTGTATGTCGTTGCCGCGTTCGATTGCCTGCCGCGCAAGCATCGCGTCGCGAAACGTCCAGAATCCGCTGGACGAGTATCGAGAAGCCGATGCGTTCACGAGCGTTTGGGTGATCGGCACGGATTTGCTGAAACTCACGCGGAAGCTTTGTCCGCTGCTGTTGTTCGCCGGGCCGATCTCGACGTGTGCGTGGGTGACGTCGAAGGCGACCGCGCCGAAATCCGTGTTGACGGCCACGCCCACGAGCGCCGAGTAATAATTCTGCGCAAGAATCGCGCCCGTATATCCCGTCAGCAGATTGGTGAACCCGCGCTGGACGGTCGACTGCAGCACCTTCACCTTCGATGTGATTTGCTGGTCACGCAACTCGCCCGCGGAGGCCGTGACGCGATAGATTCCCGGGCGCAGCAGCTGCACGACCGACGCGTACGGCACGGCGAAACTTCGCTGGCTTCCGTCCGCCTCGGTGATCGTCACCAGCAGATTGCCGCCGTATCCCGTCGCATAGAGATCCTTGATTTCGAACGTACCGGGCGGCACGATCGTTTCGTAAAGCTTGATGCCGTTCTGCGTGACGGTCACACGGGCATTGGAGTTCGCGACGCCACGAATGATCGGCGCATAGCCGCGCATCGATTCCGGCAGCATCTGGTCGTCGGTGGCCAGTTGAATGCCGCGCACACCGAAACTGTCGAAGAACTGCCCGTCGGTATACGTGTCGCCGATCTTCACCTGGCTCCTCAGCGACGGCACGTCGTGCTGCAGGTACGTGACGATGCTTTGATACTCGCGCGTTCGCCCCGTCGACCACGACATCGAGCCGTTGTGCCTGATATGCCAGCTGCCGATGTTGATTCCCGCGTTCAGTCCGAGGTAGCCGTGGGAGTCGGTCGATTCGCCTCCTGTCGCACGCTCGCCCGTGAAGTTGTAGGCCAGTGTCGCCGACGGCACGCCGGCATCCCAAAGCTCCGGGTTCACGTAGCCTTGCGGGTTCTGCTTCACAGCGACTTGCGGCACGGTGAGATCCAGCCTGAGGTCGGATGGGTCGAAATCGACGCTGGCGTCGCCCACCATCGATCTCGGGTCCAGGCACTCGTCGACGTTCGCCGACGCGAGTCGCGCACGATTCTCAGGCGACAGCACATCGAAGTTCAGGCCGATGCGCTCGGCGAGCTTGCGGTCGAAGCACAGCGCGGCATTCAAGCCGTTGCGGGCACCAAACTTTACCGCCTGACGGCCCACCCAGTTTCCGTTCACGATCACGTCGACCAGATATTGACCGGGGACCACCGGATTGCCTTTCTCGAACCGGCTCACGTCGATCGAGCGTCCGTCCGGCCCCAGCAGGAATTGACTGTCGAACTGGACGTCCTTCGTCGTCGTGTCGCCGTTCGCTCGAGCCGGCTGCATCACGCTGGCTGCGCATAGCGTGAGCAACGCCACCAACGGTCTCATGACGAAGCGTTTGCTTCCGGATTCAAGCGAATACGAATACATGATGATGGGAGAACCTGGGTGATCCGCGAACATGATCGGGAGAGCGGCTTGAAGCTCCGCATGCGTGGTCGCTAGAGCAGCGAGCGACGGAGGGCACGACGCGCGTCGCTACTTGCTCTTTGGGAATGTCGCGTTGGTCTCCGCGCCGTAGTCGTTGATATAGCGATACTTGACTTCGAATGGCCCGGCGGCAGGCGTGACGGCGGACTTCTTCAGGAGGAACGTCATGCTCCCCCCTGGGTCGACCATGCCGCCCACGCTGTCCGAATACGACTTGCCGTCGATTCCGGCGTCGATGTTCACGATCGTCACGTGATAGGCGGAGGGATTGTCGACCCGCACTTTCATTTCGCCGCCTTCCGGCACGGGCGTCCATTTCAGCTGAGTGGCGGCTGCGTCCGGGTTGTCCGGCAGCGCCTTCGGCCGGAAAAATATCTTGATGCGGTATCGGAATGCCAATTGCATCAGGTTCTCGTTTTCCGTCGACACCTGCGCCTTGGGCGGAACTTCGAGCACGTTCAGCCAGAAGACGGACTCCTTGTCCTGAGGCAGCGGCTCTCCGGTGTAAATGAGGCGGAGCGTCTGACCTTTCCTGGGTTCCATGCGGAACAGCGGCGGCATCAACGTGAACGGCAGCTGGACGGCCCCAGGTTGCGCTTTGGGATCGCCTTTATCGAGCCACGTCTGCACCAGTGCGGGCGACGATCCTTCGTTGCTGAGCTTGATGGAGACCTCGCGCTCTCCGGCGGGGTAGATCACACGTGTGCCCATGATCACGACACTGCCGTACGCCGTCGAAACGCACGTCAGCAACACCGCGACGGCGGAACGCGCTGCTGTCTTCCATGGGAACATGTCTGAGAATCCGATTCTGATGATTAGGAATGCGAAGGCCCCCTGACAAGGGGGCGGGGTTCATGCCGATGTGTTTCGATCAGCTGAAGTTCAGCGTGTACATGACCTGGGCTTGCACCGGGCCGGGCGTTGCCGCTCCGCCCGTTGCCACATACTGTGCGTAGAACTTCAGCGTGGCCGTCCCGTCCGCGCCGATCGCCACGACGTCGGCACCCTGAGTGCTAGGATCATTACCCAACGTGATCGGCTGGAACCCGCTGTTCAGCAAGCCCACTTCGACGTTGGTGGCATACGCCTTGCCGTTGGTAGCCGTGCCGGTATTGTTCTTGAGCCGACCGGTGTTGAAGTCGACCTGCGGGCCGGGTTCGAAGTAGACCGTCACGTTGCCCGATGCGGGCGTGCAATTGGTCAGCGCAATGGTCCACGGCGTACGCTCGGCGGTATCGCCGTCCTTCTTGAGCGCCGACGTCGGCACCGATTTGAGCGTGACGGTGAAGTCGCTCTTGCCGGTGTTGTTGCCATTGATCGTGCAGGTCTGCGAGACGACTTCGCCGTTGAAATTGACCGTGCCGTCCGCCGCATGCGAAATGCCCGGCATGGCGATGGCCAATGCCACCGCACTCGCCGATAACGGTCCAAGGATTTTTTTGCTCATCTGGAACTCCTTCGCTGGTTGAGGCACTGCGCCTCTGATTAGTATGCCGAGCCTGCCCACGCCAATAACGAGTCGAATATGCCGGACAAGTGGGGTTGTCTCGTCGAGTACGAGGTGATTTCGGGCGACCACGCACACGGCCAGGAAATCTTATGTGCCGATTCCCCGTTGGCTGGATTCAATGGTCCCGTTCGGTCGCTATTGGCGTGAACAGGCTCGGATCTCGCAGAGTCACGTCAGCTGCTCAATTTGCTTCGTCGGAAGCAGATTGTTTTTTGGGAGAAAGCTGATCGGTGACAACGCACCAGCATTCTATCCAGTCTGATTTTTGAGAATACTTATCGTGACAAAGATTGACAGAGTTATTTATTATTTATCGATTAACTGGTTAATATGGGTATTAAAAAAATATTAATCAGGGCGCTTCCCGTATTCCGCAGGCCACGCGAATCGACGCCGGATCGAGTTATAGCGGTGACGATACCCTGGCCCTGATCCGAGAAAGAGCCGGGTTCAAAAGTGGAGAAATCCGGCGCGATGTGGCCAGGCGGGACGAAGGCCATGCCACGAAGAGGAGCAAGTCTACGGAGGAGCAGATCGCATTCGCACTGACGCTAGCCGAGCTGGGTACGACGATCGAGGAGATCTGCCGCAAGCTCGGAATAAGCGACGCGACTTTCGACGACTGGAAGAAGAAATTCGGAGGGCTGTGACAGACGACGGGCGCTACTCAACCCAGCCGGAATTTTTGCTTCCGACCGGGACCGAATCTGGTTCAGAGTCGAACGCCGAGCGTTTGGGGTCGGATATCGACAATCGCCAATCCGGAAACGAAAAACGCTGCTGAAGGCAATCGTCAGCAGCGTTACACGAGGGGCGCAAAGACCGCGCAGAATACCCGCTTGCGTCAGACCGTTTCCGGTTGCCGCACGGCCTTCGCGACATTGCGCGCCGGTGCGCCATTCGCGACGAAGTACGGCACGTCGACACGGGCGAGCGGCGTGCGGCCGCGGATCTTGTCGGCGATCTTCTCGGCGATCATGATCGTCGGCGCGTTCAGGTTGCCGGTCGTGATGATCGGCATGATCGACGCATCGACGACGCGCAGCCCGTCGAGCCCGTGTACACGGCCTTCTTCGTCGACCACCGCCATGTCGTCGTAACCCATCTTGCACGAGCACGACGGATGGAACGCGGTTTCCGCGCGAGCGCGCACGAATGCGTCGAGCTCCTTGTCGGTCTTGCAGTCGGCGCCCGGATTCAACTCGCGGCCGCGATAGCGATCGAGCGCCGGCTGCCGCATGATCTCGCGCGTCGCGCGAATCGCATCGCGGAACTCGCGCCAGTCGAGCGCTTCGGCCATGTAGTTGAACCGGATGCTCGGATGGTCGTTCGGATCGCGCGAGCGCAGCTTCACGCGGCCGCGGCTCGGCGAGCGCATCGAGCCGACGTGCGCCTGGAAGCCGTGCATCTCGATCGCGTTCGAGCCGTTGTAGTTGATCGCCACCGGCAGGAAGTGATACTGGATGTTCGGCCACAGGTCGTCGTCGCGCGTGCGGATGAAGCCGCCGGCTTCGAAGTGATTGCTCGCGCCGAGGCCGGTGCCGTTCAGCATCCATTCGAGGCCGATCTTCGGCTGGTTCCACCACTTGAGCGCCGGATACAGCGAGACCGGCTCCTTGCACTCGTACTGGATGTACATCTCCAGGTGATCCTGAAGATTCTGGCCGACGCCGGGCAGGTCGAGCACGACGGGAATGTCGAGTTCCTTCAGCCATGCGCCGGGGCCGATGCCCGAGCGTTGCAGCAGTTGCGGCGACGCGATCGCGCCGCTGCACACGAGCACTTCGCGGCGGGCGTGCGCGGTCGCGCGTTCGCTGCCGCGCAGGTAGGTGACGCCCGACGCGCGCTTGCCGTCGAACAGGATGCGGTCGGCGAGCGCGTGCGTGACGATCTCGAGATTCGGTCGCACCTTCGCCTGATCGAGGTAGCCGCGCGCGGTGCTCGCGCGGCGGCCCTTCGGCGTGACGGTGCGGTCCATCGGGCCGAAGCCTTCCTGCTGATACCCGTTCAGGTCGTCGGTGCGCGGATAACCGGCCTGCGCGCCCGCATCGACCATCGCCTCGAACAGCGGGTTCACGCCCGGCTTGCTGGTCGTGACCGACACGGGGCCGCTGCCGCCGTGATAGTCGTTCGGACCGATGTCGCGCGTCTCGGCTTTCTTGAAGTACGGCAGGCAGTCGAGATACGTCCAGTTCTCGAGGCCCTTGTGCGTCGACCAGTTGTCGTAGTCGAGCGCGTTGCCGCGGATGTAGCACATCCCGTTGATCAGCGACGAGCCGCCAAGCCCCTTGCCGCGGCCGCACTCCATCCGGCGGTTGTCCATGTGCGGCTCGGGGTCGGTCTCGTACGCCCAGTTGTAACGGCGGCCCTGCAGCGGATAGGCGAGGGCGGCCGGCATCTGCGTGCGGAAGTCGAAGCGGTAGTCGGGGCCGCCCGCTTCGAGCAGCAGCACCGTGACGTCCGGATCTTCCGTCAGCCGCGTGGCGAGCACGTTGCCCGCGGAACCCGCGCCGCAGATGATGTAGTCGTATTCGCGTGTCGTCATGACGGATCTCCTTCTCAGAACACCGGGTTGTAGCGGCCGAGCTCGACCTGCACCGACTTGATTCGAGTGTAGTGCTCGAGCGTCGTGATGCCGTTCTCGCGTCCGACACCGGATTGCTTGTATCCGCCAACCGGCATTTCGGCCGGCGATTCGCCCCAGGTATTGATCCAGCAGATGCCGGCTTCGAGGCGATGGATCGCGCGGTGCGCGCGCGACAGGTTCTCGGTCACGACGCCGGCCGCGAGGCCGTAGTGCGTGTCGTTCGCGCGGGCGATCACTTCGTCCTCCGATTCGAAATCGAGGATGCTCATCACCGGCCCGAAGATTTCCTCGCGCACGATCTTCATGTCGTCTCGGCAATCGCCGAACACGGTCGGCGCGACGTACTGGCCGCTGCCGAAGTGGCCGTCGGTCAGGCGCGTGCCGCCCGCGAGCAGCTTCGCGCCTTCGGCCTTGCCGCTTTCGATGAAGCCGAGCACCTTGTCGAGTTGCGCGGCCGACACGAGCGGGCCGAAGTTGGTGTCGGCATCGGTCGGCTTGCCGACGCGGATGCGCTTCACGCGTTCGAGCACCTTCTGCGTGAAGGCATCCTTGATCGAGCGGTGCACGAACACGCGCGTGCCGTTCGTGCACACCTGGCCCGAGCTGAAGAAGTTGGCGGTCACCGCGATGTCGGCCGCGCGGTCGAGGTCCGCATCGTCAAACACGATCAGCGGCGACTTGCCGCCGAGCTCCATCGTCACTTCCTTCAGCGACGACGCGCCCGCGAGCGACATCACCTTCTTGCCCGTCTCGACGCCGCCTGTGAACGACACCTTCGCGATGTCCGGGTGACCGGTGAGCAGCGCGCCGACCGAGCCGTCGCCCTGCACGACGTTGAACACGCCGGCCGGCACGCCGGCTTCCGTATAGATTTCCGCGAGTTTCAGCGCGGTGAGCGGCGTGACTTCGCTCGGCTTGAACACCATCGCATTGCCGGCCGCGAGCGCGGGTGCGGTCTTCCAGCAGGCGATCTGGATCGGGTAGTTCCACGCGCCGATACCGGCGCACACGCCGAGCGGCTCGCGGCGCGTGTACACGAACGACTCGGCGCGCAGCGGCACCTGCAGCCCTTCGATCGCGGTCGCGAGGCCCGCGTAGTACTCGATCACGTCCGCGCCGGTGACGATGTCGACCGCGAGCGTCTCGCCGATCGGCTTGCCGGTGTCGCGCGTCTCGATGGCCGCGAGTTCGTCGTTGCGCTCGCGCAGCAGGTCGACCGCGCGGCGCAGGATGCGCGAGCGCTGCATCGCGGTCATCGCCGCCCATTCCCGCTGGCCTTCCTGCGCGGACGCAACCGCGCGATCGACGTCGGCCGCGCTCGCCTGCTGCACCTGCGCGAGCAGTTCGCCGGTGGCCGGATCGAAGGTGTCGAAAGTCTTGCCGCTCGTGGCGTCGACGTAACCGCCGCCGATGTAGAGGCGCTGCAAACCGTATACGGACATGAGGATCTCCTTGAGGGCGACTGCGTGACGCGTCAGTCGGACGCGAGCAGCAGGTCGATGTAATCGTGGGCGAGCTTCAAAGCGGCTCGGGTGTCGATCGGGCCGCCGGCGAGCGCGCCGCGCAGCCACAGGCCGTCGATCAGCGCGGCGAGGCCGCTGGCGGCTTCGCGCGATTTGGTGCGCGGCAATGCCTTCGCGAACTCGGCGCACAGGTTCGAATGGAGGCGCCGCGTGTTGACGTGCTGCAGGCGCTTGAGCATCGGGTCGTGCATGCTCTGCGACCAGAACGCGAGCCACGTCTTCATCACGGGCGCGCTGACCTGCGTGTCGTCGAAGTTCGCGGCGACGATTGCGCGCAGCCGCGAACGCGGATCCTTGCGCGCGGCGACGCGGCGGCGCGTGGTGGCCGACCACAGGTCGCGCAGCACGTGCCGCATCGTCGCTTCGAGCAGGCCGTCCTTGTCGCCGAAGTAATGGCTGACGATGCCCGTCGAGATGTTCGCGCGTTGCGCGACCGATGCGAGCGTCGTGCCGGGGAGACCCGCTTCGTCGATCGAGCGCAACGTCGCATCGATCAACTGGGCGCGGCGTATCTCCCGCATTCCGACTTTCGGCATCGTGACTCCCTTCGCCCGGGCGGGCCGTCCATGGAAGTCGGAATCCTAGCGGTTTTTTATTGAACGATCAATCAACAAAAAATCGGGGGCGAACGGAATGCCGTGTTCCAAACGGGAGGATTCGTCACGTCTGGAGCCCATGTGCAGGTGCGGAAAAACGAGTTGAAAGAAGGTTAATTAAGTTTGAATCTGTTTAAAACGGTTCACGGAAATTCGACGCAATCGGAAGCACCGTTTCCATGTTCGATTTCATTACGAAACGAAAGAATGTCGAAATCTGCAACATCGTTCACGATATGAAATCGTCAAACCGGATCGTGAAGCTGGCTGGCTTTCTGAAATCCGTTTCAATTGACCGATTGAAATCGATCAAGCCATTGAATAGAAAAGAGAAATTTGTGAAATTTAGCATCGGAAAGGGTGGCTCGCAAACGATTGCAGTCACCTCTTCCCGGATTCCTCATACCACGAAAATCGATAAATAAATTTGAATCCGGTGTATTTCCGGTCCGGGTAGAGGGATTTTTGGAATCGCTTGAGTAAGTAATATCGGCCGTATTAGTATGGCGCCGCACCATGAGGAATGAATGGCGCCGCGGGAAATTGCTGCGGTGCGTCGGCAACGAGCGCGTCGAGCGACCGCGCACGGGGCCGGCGTCAGCCATTGCGCACTTGCAGCATGCCGCGACCTCGAGACGCCGCATCCACCGGAGAACGACGATGCCGACCGAAAAACACGTGGTCCCGCTACCGAATGGGCTGAAGGTATACGTCGAGCGGAACGTGTTCGACCCGGCCTTCGACACGGCGATGCTCGTCAACGGCGCGCTCGCGACGACCGCGTCGTTCGGCCAGACGGTCCAGTATCTCGGCGAGCGGATGAACACGATCTGCTTCGACCTGCCGTATGCGGGGCAGTCGCGCCAGCACAATCCAGGCTGCTCCATCCTGACCAAGGACGACGAAGCCGCGATCCTCCAGTACCTGGTCGAGCGCTTCGCGCCGGCGTTCCTCGTGTCGGTGTCGTGGGGCGGCGTCGCGTCGCTGTTCGCGCTCGCGCGCGGCTGCCCGAGTGTGCGGCGCGCGGCGATCTGCTCGTTCTCGCCGTTCCTGAACGATGCGATGGTCGACTACGTGACACGTGCGCGCGACCACATCGCGGCCGGCGAGAACCTGAAGGCCGCGCAGTTGCTGAACGACACCGTCGGTCGCTATCTGCCGCGCATCATGAAGCTGTACAACTACCGGTATCTCACGCGCCTGCCGCGCGACGAGCAGGACCAGGTCGCCTTCCACGTCGACCAGATCCTGTCGTTGCAGCCCGAGCGCTACTTCAGCGAGTTCTCGAACATCGGCTGCGAGCTGCTGTTCCTGAACGGCGAGCGCGACGAATACACGACGCCGGCCGACGTGCGTCGGCTCGGCGCGCACGTAGCGCGCGCGCGGTTCGCGACGGTGCCGGACGCCGGCCACTTCCTCGACATCGAAGGTCGTGCGCAGCGCGAATGCACCCGTGCCGCGCTGCTCGATTTTTTTTGTGGCGAGACAACCCTCGCGACCGGCATCGCACGTGCCGCCGCGCACGCGTGCGTGCCCGCGCCGATGCCTGCGCTGTCGTCGTGACGTCGTCCGTCGTGCATCGGGCTCGTCCCGCGCATCCGAATTCCCATCCCAACGAGGCAGGCCAGCCGTGAATATCGTTCAGACCATCGCCATCGTCGTTCCGTGGGCCGCGTGGCTCGCGTACTGGATCGCCACGTCGCGGGGCGTCAAGACGACCGTGCGCAAGGAAGCGTCGCGCTCGCGCACGCTGCAGTCGATTCCGCTGATCGTCGGCGGCGCGTTGATCATCCTGCCCGATCCGACGTGGCAGGCGCTCGCGCCCGACTGGCAGCGCTTCGGGCTGCAGGCGCAGTGCGGGCTCGCGGTGCTGGTGGCCGGCCTGCTGTTCTCGGTGTGGGCGCGGCTGCATCTGGGCACGAACTGGAGCGTATCGGTCACGCTGAAGGAAGATCACGAGCTCGTGCGCACGGGGCCGTATGCGCTCGTGCGTCACCCGATCTACACCGGCTGCCTGGTCGCACTGGTCGGCGCCGCGTTGATCGGCGGCGAATGGCGCGGCGCGATCGGCGTGCTGCTCGTGTTCGCGTCGCTCGCGTACAAGGTGCGCGTCGAGGAGAGCTGGCTGACCGGATATTTCGGGCCGGCCTACGTGCAGTACCGCCGCGAAGTGGCGGCGCTGATCCCCGGCTTTTACTGATCTGCGCGAGGCGCGCGATGGCGAAGATGATCGTGACCGCGATCGGCTCGGCGGGCGACGTGCATCCGATGCTCGGGATCGCGCGCACGCTCGCGGCGCGCGGTCACGAGGTCGTGTTCTGTACGCATGCGCCGTTCGAGGCGGCCGTGCGCCGCTGCGGGTTCGCGTTCGTGCCGGTCGGCACCGCGGCCGACTACGACGCGGCGATGGCGAACCCGGCGCTGTGGGATCCGCGCACGTCGTTCCGCACGCTGTGGCAGGTGATCGCGCCGACGCTGCGCCCGCATTACGACGCACTGCGCGCGCTGACCGATGCCGACACGGTGCTGGTCGGCACGCTGTGGGCATTTTCCGCGCGCTTCATGCAGGAACTGCACGGCACGCCGTACGTGTCGGTGCAGGTGTCGCCGTCGACGCTGCTGTCCGCGCATGCGCCGCCGACCCACCCGCGCCTGACGATTCCCGCACGCTGGCCGTTGCCGCTGAAGTCGGCGCTGATGACGCTGATCGAGCGGCAGGTGCTCGACCGCGTGTGCGGTCCGGCGCTCGACGCGGTGCGCCGCGAGCTCGGGCTCGCGCCCGCGCGGCGCGTGCTCGGCCGCTGGCTGCATTCGACCGACGGCGTGCTGTGCCTGTTTCCCCGCTGGTTCGCGCCGCCGCAGCCCGACTGGCCGTCGAACCATCTGCAAAGCGGTTTTCCGTTGTTCAACGATATCGCGACGCCCGACGACGATGCGGCACTCGATGCCTTTCTCGCGGCGGGCGAGCCCCCGGTCGTGTTCACGGCCGGTTCGACGCGCGTCGATCACGTCGCGTATGCACGCGCAGTGACGGAAGCGCTGCGCGCGACCGGTGCGCGCGGCATCCTGCTGACGCCGGACGAGCGCGCGACGGACGGCGACCAGCTGCTCGTGCGCCGTTTCGTGCCGATGCGCACGCTGCTGCCGCGTTGCCGCGCGCTCGTGCATCACGGCGGGATCGGCACGGCGGCGCTCGCGTGCGAAGCCGGCATCGTACAGGTCGTCACGCCGTTCGCGCACGACCAGTTCGACAACGCGCAACGCGTCGTCGCGAACGGCTGCGGCGTGCGGGTCGACGGCCCGCTCGACGGCGCACGGCTCGGCGCGGGGCTCGCGCGCGCGCTCGAAGAACCCGCGTTCGCGGTACACGCGGAGCGTACGCGCGCGCTGCTCGCAGCCGCGCCGGACGGCTGCGGCGCGGCCGCCGATTTCATCGAACGGTTCGTGCCCAGGCGCGGGCGGCCGGCCGTACGGGCCGATGTCGCGGTGGCCGGCGCATGAGCACCGCGTCGCCGCTTCACGACGGACCGGTTGCGCCGTCCGCGTTCGACGTGCCGGCGCCCGTGCCGGCCGCGCAGCCGGTGCGCGGCATCCGCCTCGCGCTGCTGACGTTCGCGCTGTCGCTCGCGACCTTTATCGAAGTGCTCGACTCGACCGTGACGAACGTCGCGGTGCCGGCGATCTCCGGCAGTCTCGGCGTATCCAACAGCCAGGGCACGTGGGTGATCAGTTCGTATTCGGTCGCGGCCGCGATCGCGGTGCCGCTGACCGGCTGGCTCGCACGGCGCGTCGGCGAGCTGCGGCTGTTCGTCGGCGCGGTGCTGTTGTTTACGCTGACGTCGCTGCTGTGCGGGATGGCGCGCGACCTGCACGTGCTCGTGATCTGCCGCGCGCTGCAGGGATTGTGTTCGGGGCCGATGGTGCCGCTGTCGCAGACGATCCTGCTGCGCACGTTCCCGCCCGACAAACGCACGATCGCGCTCGCGCTGTGGGCGATGACGGTGCTGCTCGCGCCGATCTTCGGGCCAGTGGTCGGCGGCTGGATCGTCGACAACTTCTCTTGGCCGTGGATCTTCCTGATCAATTTGCCAATCGGGCTGTTCTCGTTCGCGGTGTGCACCGCGATGCTGCGGCCCGACGCGCAGCGCGGCGCGGCCGGCCCGATCGACGTGCCGGGCATCGTGCTGCTCGTGATCGGCGTCGGCTCGCTGCAGGCGATGCTCGATCTCGGCCACGACCGCGGCTGGTTCGATTCGCCGCTGATCGTCACGCTCGCGGTGGTCGCGGCGCTCGCGATCGTATCGCTGCTGATCTGGGAGGCGGGCGAAGCGCATCCCGTCGTCGATCTGAGCCTGTTTCGCGACCGCACGTTCTCGTTCTGCGTGCTGATCATCTCGCTCGGGATGATGAGCTTCTCCGTGGTCGGCGTCGTGTTTCCGCTGTGGATGCAGGCCGTGATGGGCTACAACGCGTTTCATGCGGGGCTCGCGACCGCGTCGCTCGGCGTGCTCGCACTCGTGTTCTCGATCCTCGTCGGGCTGCATGCGCACCGCTTCGACGCGCGCGCGCTCGCGACGTTCGGCTTCCTCGTCTTCGCGGCCGTGCTCGCATGGGACGCGCATTTCACGCTGAAGATGACGTTCGCGCAGATCGCCGCGCCGGGGCTGATCCAGGGTATCGGCCTGCCGTGCTTCTTCATTCCGCTCACTGCCGCCACGCTGTCGCGCATTCCGGACGACCGGCTCGCCGCCGCATCGAGCCTGTCGAATTTCCTGCGCACGCTGTCGGCCGCATTCGGCACGGCGATGAGCGTGACGCTGTGGGACAACCGCGCGACCTATCACTACGACGTCGTGTCGCAATCGGTCACGCATGCATCGGCGAACACGCAACGCTTCGTGCATGCGTTGAACACGATGGGCGTGGACGGCGTGCGCGAGCTGACGACGCTGCATCAGGTCGTGATGCAGCAGGCGTACATGATGGCGACCAACGACATGTTCTGGATGGCGAGCATGACGTGCCTCGCACTCGCGGCGATGATGTGGCTGACGCGGCCCAGGCGCGGCGCGGCAGCATCGTTCGGGCATTGAGGAACGGACCATGACGACACTCGGCGCACTCGTGATCCTGTATCACCCGAGCGATGCACAGCTCGACGCGCTGCGCGGATGGCGGCACGCGTGCGACGCGCTGCTCGTCGTCGACAACACGCCGCAGCCCGATATGCGGGCCCGCGCGCTGTGCGCGCGCGAAGGTATCGCGTGGCTGCATCACGGCAATCGCGGCGGTATCGCGGGCGCGTACAACGCGGGGCTCGCGGCGCTGTTTCGCGACCGCGTCGACGCGGTCGCGCTGTTCGACCAGGATTCGTCGGTGCCGGCCGCGTATTTCCCGACGATGCGCGAGATCTGCGCGGCGCGCGCGGGGCGTGCGTTCATGGCCGGCCCGCGCATCTTCGACGAGAACGCGCGCAGTTTCCTGCCCGAACTCGCGACGAACGGCATCGGCTTGCGCCGCCTGCGCATCGAAGCGGGCACGCCGATGCAGCGCTGCGCATTCCTGATCTCGTCGGGCTGCGTCGTGTCGCGCGATGCGTTCGCCGTGCTCGGCCGCTTCGACGAGACGCTGTTCATCGATCACGTCGACACCGAATACAGTTTCCGCGCACTGTCGCGCAACGTGCCGCTCTATGTCGTGCCGTCGCTGGTGCTGCCGCACCGGATCGGCGCGAAACGGCGACATGCGATCGGTCCTTTCCAAATGACGTCGATGAATCACTCGTGGCAACGGCGCTACTACAGCGCACGCAATGCGGTGCAGCTCGGGATGCAGTACGGGCTGCGCTTTCCGGTGGCGCTCGTGCCGAACCTGCTGACCGTGTGGCAGGTCGTGCAGATCGCGCTTGTCGAGCGCGACAAGCGCGCGAAGCTAGCGGGCATCCTGTTCGGCGTCGCGGACGGCCTGTTCGGCCGGCTCGGCCCGCTCGAGCGCACGCGGCCGCGTCTGGCCGCGCGGGCGCAGCGCGTTCGGCAGGGGTGAGGCGCGATGCGGCGTATGACGAAACTCGCGAGGATGAAGGGCCGCGCAACGATCGCGGCGGCGGCCGTGCTGCTGGCGTTGGGCGGATGCGTGCCGTCGGGCTTCCTGCCTTCGCTGTCGCTGCGCGCGCCGGCCGACGATGCGCTTGCGCGCACGGCCGGCGCCGGCGCCGGCGCGAACGGCGCGTGGCCGGCGCCCGATTGGGTGAAACAGCTACAGGATCCGCAACTCGACGACCTGGTCGCCGAGGCGTCGCAGCACAATCCCGATCTGCAGGTCGCGCAGGCGCGGCTGCGGATCGCGCAGGCGCAGCTTCAGCAGTTCGATTCGCTGACGGGTTTGACGGGCACGGCCGGCGCGATGATCAGCCGCGCGCGGATGCCGAAGCCCGGCGATATCGCCGACGTCACGGCCGGCGGCTATCGCGTGCCGGTGCAGATCTTCGGCGATCCGAACGTGTCGCCGTCGTCGATCTTCGTCGGGCTGAACTATCAGCTCGACCTGTGGGGCAAGAACCGCGCGGCGACGAAGAGCCTGCTGTCGTTGCGCGACGCGGCCGGCGTCGAGGCAGAACAGGCGCGGCTCACGCTCGCCGTCGCGATCGTCACCGTGTATTGCCAGCTCGACCAGGCGTACGCGGTGCGCGACCTGTTGCAGCAGAAACTGAAGATCAGCCAGCGCGTGACGGCCGTGCTGCGCGAGCGCACCGCGCGCGGCCTCGACAACGCGTACGACGCGAGCGATGCGTCGATCAAGCGCAGCCGCCTGCTCGAGCAGATCGCGCTGAACGACGAGCAGATCAAGCTCGCGCAATTGCAACTCGGCGTGCTGTCCGGCCGCGGCCCGGAGCGCGGGCTCGCGCTGCAGCGGCCGCGCGTCGGCGCGTTCGCGGGCGGCGCGCTGCCGGCGCGGCTACCGGCCGACCTGCTCGGCCGCCGGCCCGACATCGTCGCCGCGCGGCTGCGGGTCGAAGCCGCGTTCGCGAATGCCGACTCGACGCGCGCGCAGTTCTATCCGGACGTGAATCTCGTGGCGCTCGGCGGCTTGTTCGCGTTGACGCCCGCGTCGCTGTTCTCGCGCGATTCGCTTGCGGGCTCCGTCGGCCCCGCGATCTCGCTGCCGATCTTCGATCGCGGCCGGCTGAAGGCGAAGCTCGGCGCAGACATCGCGCAGGCCGACGTCGCGATCGGGTTGTACAACAAGACCGTCGACGATGCGCTCGGGCAGGTCGCGCAACTCGTCACGTCGCTGCAGACGTCGCAGACGCTCGTCGCGCAGCAGCAGGACGCGGTCGCGGCCGCGCAGAAGATCGTGCAGATCGCGGCGGATCGGCATCGGCGCGGCGTGCTGATGCAGAAGGACGTCGATGTCGCTGATCTCACGCTGATCGACGAGCGCGCGCAGATGATCGCGTTGCTCGGCAAGCAACGGACGCTGCGGGTCGGGTTGATCGGCGCGCTGGGCGGCGGCTTCGATGCGGGCGGCGGGGCGTCGGCGCCCGCTTCGGCATCGATGCCGGCCGTTCATCAAGCGCGCGGCGGCGCGGCGAAGCGAGGACCGGCGACGACGGCGGCGACCTTGAGCCGGGCGACCGCGACGGCGGCGCCGCCCGATGCGCGTTCGGCGGCCGGGACCGCGCGGCAGGCTGCCGGATCCGGCAGCACGTCGACCGACGGTGTCGCATCGCGCGATGCGGCGGCCCGTACGTCGAATGCAGCCGCGGCGAGCAACGACCCGGTGCGCCGCGGCGTGCCCGATCCGACTCGTACCGCGTCCGCGAGCTCGGCGGCCAACCAACCCGGCACGCCGGCCATTCCGCTGTTTCAGCATGACCGCCTGATCGTTACGCAAAGCGACTGATGCATCACGACAACCTTCATACCGCCGCGCCGCCGGCCGCACTCGACGGCGATCCGACTCTCGACGCGCGCCGCGCGACGCGCCGCAAGCGCTTCATGGTGTTCTTCGCGATCGTGCTCGCGGCCGCGCTCGCATGGCTCGCGTTCTGGCTTTTGAGCCAGCGTTACTACGAAGACACCGACGACGCGTATGTCGCGGGCAGCATCGTGCAGGTCGCCGCACAGATTCCGGGCACCGTGACCGACGTGCTGGCCGCCGATACGCAGACGGTGCGCGCTGGGCAGCCACTCGTGCGGCTCGACGATGCCGAGGCGTCGGTCGCGTTCGCGCAGGCGAAGGCGCAACTCGTGCAGGCCGTGCGGCAGGTCGCGAACGCGAAGATTTCGAACACGATGTACGTCGAAGCGGTGAACGCCCGGCGGGCCGACCTGCAGCTCGCGCAACGCGCGCTGGCCGCGCGATCGGGCGCGTCGGTCGAGATCGTCGCGCCCGAGGAACTGGCGCGCGCCCGCGCGGCGGTAGCCGGCGCGCAGGCCAACCTGGCGGCCGCGCAGGCGCAGCTCGATGCGGCGCGTGCGCTCGGCACTCGGCTGCCCGTCGACGAGAGCCCGGCCGTCGTGCAGGCGGCCGCGCAGTTCAAGCTCGCGTACCGGAACCTGAAGCGCACGACGATCGTCGCGCCGGTCGACGGCACGGTCGGGCAGCGCTCGGTGCAGGTCGGCCAGCAGGTCGGGCCCGGCGTGCCGCTGCTGTCGATCGTGCAGTTGAACCGGTTGTGGATCGACGCGAATTTCAAGGAAGGGCAGATCCGCCACATGCGCATCGGGCAGCCGGTCGAGGTCGTGTCGGATCTCTACGGCTCGCGCGTCGTCTATCGCGGCCGCGTGCAGGGATTTTCGGCGGGCACGGGCAGCGCGTTCTCGATGCTGCCGTCGCAGAATGCCGCCGGCAACTGGATCAAGGTCGTGCAGCGCGTGCCGGTTGTGATCGCGATCGATCCGCGCGATCTCGCCGCGCATCCGCTGCGGGTCGGGCTGTCGATGCGCGCGACGGTCGACACGCACGATCGCAACGGCCACGCACTCGACAGCGAGCCGCCGACGCCGGCGGTCAGCACGCGCGTGCACGACGGCGTGGCGAGCGAGGCCGAGGCAGCCGCTGCGGCGATCATTCGGGAGAATCGGGGAGGGTAGCGGCAGGGTAGCGGCGCGGCTCGTCGTGCATCGCCGCCGATGCGGGGGAACGAACGAGCGCGTCGTCGTTCCCCCGCGCGCAGGCGGTCACATTCCCTCCCCGCCTGCGCCGGGTCATGGTCAGAAGAACGCGAACTGGCCGCCGATCAGCGGCACCTGCGCCGCGTCGCCGGACGCCGTGTTGCCCTTCATCGACGTCATCGCGAAGCCCGCGAGCCCGCCGTAGCGCTGGCCGTAGCCCGGCGTGTAAGCGATCCGGCTGGTGGTCGACGATGCTTGCGTGGTCCCGAAGTCGGTGCCCACGATGCCGCCGAGCGTGGCGTTCAGGCCGCCGCTTACGGTGCCGGACGACGACGATCGGTCGATCGTGCCGCCGTTGAGGCCGACCAGGCCGCCGATCTTCGCGCGTGCGCCGCCGCTGACGCTGCCGCTTGCGTCGGACAGCACGATCGAGCCGCGCGTGTGGTTGCCGACGAGCCCGCCCGCATTGCTGTCGGCGCCGGCGGAAACGGCGCCTTGCGCATGCGACGAGGCGACCGTACCGATGTTGCGGCCGATCAGGCCGCCGGCGTCGCTATTGGCGAGAACCGATACCTTGCCGGACGCGTTGCCGTACTCGACGTGGCCGCTGTTCATGCCGACGAGGCCGCCTGCGGTGCCGTTCGCGCCGACGGAAGCGTTGCCGGATGCGCTGGACCTCGACACGCGACCGTTGTTGCGGCCGACGAGCCCGCCCGCCGTCGCATCGTTGCCCGCGACGGTGACCGTACCCGTGGTGTTCGATTTGTCGATCGTACCGGTGGCGGCGTTGATGCCGACGAGGCCGCCCGCCGTGCCGCGCGCACCGCTTGCGACGTCGCCGCTCGCGCGCGATGCGGCGATCGTGCCCGCGTTGATGCCGACCAGCGCGCCGACGGTGCTTGCCGCGCCGGCAGCGACGCGGCCGGACGCGCCGGATCCGCGAACCGTGCCGTCATTGCGCCCGACGAGGCCGCCGACGGCCGTGCTGGTGCCCGCGACGTAGACCTGCCCGGTGCTCGTCGAATCGAGAACGTCGCCGGTGTTGATGCCGACAAGGCCGCCGATTCCGTTGGACCCGTTGTCGGGCAGCGTGCCCGCGGCGCCGATGGAGACGCTTGCGTCGGCGCGGCTGCGCGAGATCGTCGCTGTGTCGAGCCGGCTGTCCGGCGACGTGATGTTTTCGCCGACGAGCCCGCCGAGTGCAGTCGTGAAGCGGTCGCCCTGCACGCGGCCCGACACCGACGCGCGATCGATCGTGCCGCTCAGATTCAGGCCGACGAGGCCGCCGGCGACGTTGGTCGGCGAGCCGCCGCTCGTCACCGACACGTTGCGCGCGTGCACGTTCGATAGCGTGCCCTGCACGTTCGCGCCCACCAGCGTACCGACCATCGCGGGGCCTCGGCTGTAGTTCGCCGTGCCGCGTGCCGATACCGAATCGAGCGTCAGGTTCGCGATCGTGCCGACGTTGGACGCGAACAGGCCGACGAGCGGTCCGTTGTTGTAGACCGAGAACCCCGAGATGGTGTTGCCGAGGCCGTCGAACGTGCCGGCGAACGCCGTGTCGCCGCCGATGCTGCGGAACGCGCCGCTGCCCTTGATCGTATTGCCGAGCACGTAGCGGCCTTTCAGGTTCGCATCGACCGCACGCAGTTGTTCGACGTTGTGGATCACGCGATAGGCGTGCCCGTTTGCGCTGAACGACGCATTCGCGCCCGACAGCGTGACGGCTGCATTGTCGTTCAACACATGGCCGTTGCCCGAGTTCAGCGGGAGCGCGGCGTTCGCGCCGGTCAGCGCGAGCGGGCCGTCGATGTCGATACGCTTCGCGGCGTCGACCGCCAGTCCCGCACGGTCGCCGTGCGCATTCAACGCGCGTTGCAGCTTCACGTTGCCGAGCTGCGATGCGAGCGACAGCGTGTGGTCGCTGCTCCAGTCGACCGCGCCGTCGGCCGACAGGTCGCCTGCCGTGCTGGTCAATGCGACGTCGGTCGTGCCGAGGTTGCGCGACAGCGTAGCCGCGCCGATCGTTGCGTTCGCATCGTCGGCGACGCGCGCGTTGGCCGTGTCGATCTTCCACGTGCCCGAGCGGCCGTTCGCACCGCGCGTGTCGACCGTGGCATCGTTGGCAACGCGGACGTTCGTGCCGCGCGTCGCAATTTCGCCGCCGTTGCCGGCCGTGGCGCTCGCGTCGAGCGTGCCGCCGGCCAGCACCGTGCCGCCGTCGAGCGTGATGCGCCCGCCGTGGCTGTTCAGCCCGCGCGCCTCGATGGTGCCGGTGTTGTTGACCACTGCGCCGAGCAGATCGCCCGCGGCGCGGGCGGTCATCAGCACGTCGCCGCCGTCGGCCTTCAGCAGGCCGCCGTTGCTTGCCTGCGCGTCGACGGCGCCGCCTTCGACCTGTACGCTGAGCAGGTCGCTGCCGTCGAAGTTGACCTTGAATGCGTTGCCGGCGCCGAGCGCGACGCGGCCCATCTTCGCCTGGATCACGCCGGTGTTGGACACGCGCGCGCCGAGCAGCGCGACGCTGCCGCCGTCGGCCGCGGTGATGTTGCCGGCGTTGGCGACGGTCGCGGCGGACGAGCCGGCGAAGCGATAGTTGCCGGCGAGGAAGTCGGCGTCGGACAGGTTCTGCGTGGACGCGACGAGGCTGCCGACGTTGACCTGCGAGCCGGCGCCGAACATCACGCCGTTCGGGTTGACGAGGAACACCTTGCCGTTGGCGTCGATGCGGCCGTCGATCTGGCTGCCGCGCGAGCCGATCACGCGGTTCAGCGCGATGGACGAACTGCCGGGCTGGTGGAACGACACGCGTTCGCCGCCGGCGACGCCGAAGTCCTGCCAGTTGGTGATGAGCTTGTCGGAATGCTGATTGATGGACATCGTCTTGCCGTCGGCGGACGTGGCGATGTCGGCGTGGCCGGCGACGACGGCCTGACCGGTGGGCAATGCGTGTGCGGGCAGCGCGGCGAGGCCGAGCAGCGACACGGCGCCGGCCGCGACGAGCGTGCTGTCGCCGGCTTTACCGCGTCGGCGCGCGGTTTCCCCGACCGCGTTCCAGCACGCCTGAGCGTGATTCCACACCAATGCATAGGTCTTGTTCATTGTTATCCTCGATAACGGAGTTGTTGGAGTCGATCAGTGAAACGAACTGACCGGTTGCGAAGCGGATCGATCTTCCGCTTCATGCGGCGGACGGTCATGCTGCCCGCCGCCGGGTTGCCGGCCCGCGGCGCCGCCGGGCCGGCGATCGGCGCCGGGCGACTCAGAAATACTGGGTCGCCTGAAGCCAGACACTTGGCGAGCGCGTGCTCGCGGCCGCGTCGTCGGACCTGCCGAACGGTCGCGACCACGCGACGTTGACCTGCCGGCTCGCGCCGTACCAGCCGACGCCGAGCCCTGCCGACGACAGCTGCAGCGTGTTGCGCTCCCGGTTCCACGGCTGCTTGTTGACCTGTACGCGCCCGGTATCGACGAAGGTGCTGACCTGCCAGCCGGGCGCGGCGAGATAGCGCAGTTCCGCGCTCGCCTGCCAGCCCTGATCGCCGCTGCCCGCGCCGAGCGCGTACCCGCGTACCCCATACGGGCCGCCGAGGCTGAATTTTTCCGTCGAGTCGAGATTGCGCGATGTGAGTTGTGCGCTGAGCTGCACGTAGAGCTGCAAGCGCGCAGTGATGGCTTGAAGCCGTACCGCACTGACGTTCAGCTTCGCGAACCGGCCGTGCGTTTTCGCGAACCGATTCGATCCGAGCGGATCGTTGCCGCTCATCCGGCCGATGCCGAGCGTCACGGATGCGCTGCTGCGTCCGCCGCCGAACCAGTCGTCCTGATTGCTGCCGGTGATGCTGAAAGAACCGATCTGGATGCGCTTCGCGCCATGCACGTCGAATGCGTTGTAGTCGTCGTGCAACTGCTTGTTTTCAAACAGGAACTGCGCGCTGACGTTCGCGCGGCGGCTGCGCAGCAGCGGTTGCGTGACGAACGCGCTTTGCACCGATGCACGGCCGTGATAGTCGAGATCGTCGAAGCTGCCGCCGACCCGGTATCGCATGTCGGAGTGCGCGACGCCGAGCCGCGTCGACGCCGGGCCGACAGGCAACTGGTATGCCACGCGGTAATAGCGCTGGCGCGCGTCGCTGACCAGCCCGCGCAGCGTGAACTGATCGCCGATACGCAGCGGCGCGTTGACGTCGACGCTGCCGGTGGCGCGATAACGGCCGGTGAGCGTGTCGCCATAGTTGTCGAGATCGACGGAGCCGGACGCGAGCGGGCCGGGTTCGACGTCGACGGAGAGATCGGTGGTGCCGGTTTCGGCACCGGGGCGCAGCGTGCCTTTCGCGGCGACGCCTGGCAGATCGTCGAGGAGCAGCAGGCTGCGCTCGAGCGCGTCGCCTTGCACGGCGTCGCCGGGCCGGAGGCCGGCGAGCGGCCGGCGCAGGACGCCGTCCAGCACGCGCGAGCGGTTGTTCAGTTCGACGGTGCCGTAACGGCCTTCGCTCACGTCGATCCGCACGGTGCCGCCGTCGATGTCCTACTGCGGCAGGTAGGCGCGCGCGAGCACGTAGCCGTGTTCGCGGTAATACGCGGAGATCCGGTCGGCGGCTTGCCGGAGTTCGTCGAAGCTCAGTTCGCGGCCGACGAGATCCGCGAGAAGCGGTTGCAGCCGGTCGGCGCCGAACGCACGATTGCCGCCGATCGCGAATGCCTGCACCCGTACGCGCGGCCCGGCGTCGTCGCCGGGCGGCGGCGGCTTCGTGTCGGGCGGCGGCGGGATGGCGAGATCGGGCGGCGAGTCGGCGGGAAGGGCAGGGCGTGTGGCCTCGATGTCACGCATCGATTGCCCGGCGCTGGGCGGCAGCGCGTGCGCAATGCCCGGCATCGACAGCACGGCGCCGATGCACCAGACTGGGAGCCCCGCCCATTGAGCCGGGCAACCGGTGCGGGCGGCGCGATGCCGTGGACGAGACGTGCCGTGTAACGGGAGCGGCCGGCCCGAGATCGCCGATGCGGCAGCGGTATCGGAATCGGCGTGGTGTGAGTTGCTGTGGATGGGACGAATTTTCACCCTCGACGGATTGGCGCGCCGATAGCGCGTTGAGCGTCGGGGATACTACGGAGCGTGGCCGCGTTTTGATATTGGATGAGTACTAGGCCAACTGTGTTATCGATTTGTCTTGTCAGATTTTGTCGAAAACGGGGCGCGCCGGGCCGGATCTGTGTGCAGGCGTATCCCGGGGCGCCGATGTCGGCTCGGATCAAACGCATGTCGCGTTTGAGACATCGGCCCCCCTGCCTCCCGGACTACTCTCGAACAGCACGTTGCGCGTGCGCCGCAAGGGCCGGCGCGCCGCGACGCCATCCAACGAGACATGGAGACAATAGGATGAGCAGCAATCGAGGTGTCGTCTATCTTGGGCCGGGCCAGGTCGAAGTCCAGAAAATCGATTATCCGAAGATGGTCGACCCCAGCGGCCGCGCGATCGGCCACGGCGTGATCCTGAAAGTGGTCAGCACGAACATCTGCGGCTCCGACCAGCACATGGTGCGCGGCCGTACGACCGCGCCGGTCGGCCTCGTGCTCGGTCACGAGATCACCGGCGAAGTGATCGAAGTGGGCCCGGACGTCGAGACGCTGAAGATCGGCGATCTCGTGTCGGTGCCGTTCAACGTCGCATGCGGCCGCTGCGCGATGTGCAAGGACACGCATACGGGCGTATGCCTGAACGTGAACCCGTCGCGGGCCGGCGGCGCGTACGGCTACGTCGACATGGGCGGCTGGATCGGCGGCCAAGCCGAATACGTGCTCGTGCCGTATGCCGATTTCAACCTGCTGAAATTCCCGGATCGCGATCAGGCGATGGCGAAGATCCGCGATCTGACCTGCCTGTCCGACATTCTGCCGACCGGTTATCACGGCGCGGTGAGCGCGGGCGTGAAGCCCGGTTCGACGGTCTACATCGCGGGCGCGGGCCCGGTCGGGATGGCGGCGGCCGCGTCGGCGCGCCTGCTCGGCGCGGCCGTGACGATCGTCGGCGACATGAACGCGGAGCGCCTCGCGCACGCACGGGCGATGGGCTTCGAGACGGTCGACCTGTCGAAGGACGCGTCGCTCGGCGAGCAGATCGAACAGATCCTCGGCGTGCCGGAGATCGACTGCGCGGTCGATTGCGTCGGCTTTGAGGCGCACGGCCACGGCTCGTCGGGCCATTCGGAGGAAGCGCCCGCGACGGTGCTGAACTCGCTGATGGAAATCACGCGCCCGGCCGGCGCGATCGGCATCCCGGGCCTGTACGTGACGGACGATCCGGGCGCGAAGGACAAGGCCGCACAGCACGGCAGCCTGAGCATCCGCTTCGGCCTCGGCTGGGCGAAATCGCATTCGTTCTTCACGGGCCAGACGCCGGTGCTGAAGTACAACCGCAACCTGATGCAGGCGATCCTGTTCGACCGGCTGCCGATCGCGAAGATCGTCAACGTCGAAGTGATTTCGCTCGACCAGGCGCCGGAAGGCTACAAGAAGTTCGACGGCGGCGCGCCGCGCAAATTCGTCATCGACCCGCACGGGTTACTGGCGGCGTGATGCGCTAGCGTTCGACACGCGCGACACGAAGCGGGCGGTGCCGGAAACGGGCCGCCCGTTTTCGTTGCGGGAGCGAAGGCGGGGGAGGCAATGCGGCGAGCGGACGCGCCCCAGATGGCGGCCAGGGTCACGAGCTGCAGTGCATTCATCGACGGACTCCGGTGGACCGAGCGGCCGGCGTGCGATATGCGCCGGCGCGGGCGAATGCCCCATTGAACGTCATGCGTCCGTCGCGACACAAACGAGGTTTTGTGACGGGCGGTTTAGAAAGTTGAATCGACGGGCGCGCGAGCCTGGAGCGCGCTCAGTGGCCGCGATAGAGCTTCGCGATTTCGGCGTTGCTGGCCGCGGCGCGGCGGGTCCGCCCGGTGTGCAGGCTGACGCGGCGGATCGCGTGCGTGCGATGGGCGACGTCGCGGCCGCCTTTCCAGTCGGCCACGCGGACTGCGCCGGTGCGCATGCGGTCGGGTGCGCGCAACGACGGCGCGGCTTGCGCAACCGCCATCCTGCGCGCGGGTTTGCTGGCGAGCGGGGCGGCCGGTTGCGGATTGGCCTGTGGCGGATCGACTGCCACCCGTGTTTCATCGGTCGAATGAAACGGGTAGACGGGTGCCGGCACGACCGGTATCAATGGCTCGTTCGACGCTTGAAGTACGGCTTCGGTCGCGACGGCGGCCGGCGCGGCGGATCCGCGACAAGCGGGATCGGCCTTGCAGGTCTGGTCGACCGTCACGTAGCCGCCGACCAGCAGCACGAGCGTGAGAATGCTCAGGATCGGCGCGCTCGATGCGCGCGGCCGCTGGGAAGCCGCGTTGCGCAGCGCGCGGGCGACGCGCGACGACCATGTATGGAACGACCGCGGCGCATGCGCGGCACGCGCGTCGGCCGGCGTGCGGCGAATCGGTTCGAACGGCCAGTTCCACTGACCGCAAACGGGGCAATGCTCGAGCGCGCGGAACGCCACGAAACCGCATTCGCGGCAGCGGCAGCACGTCGCGTGCCGCGATTCGGCGCGCGCGTTCAGCACGGCACGCCAGGCATCGCGCGCACGGACGCTTCGGTTGGGCAGGACACGCATGTCAGCGACCGACGGACGCTATCGTCGGGCTACACATAGGCGGTCGTTCGCATGCGATGTTCATCATTTGCTCCGAGAGACCCCGCCATTGATGGCGGGAAGGAAAGGCGTGCGGTTGACAGGCAGGTTCTTCCACTGGTTAGGATCATCTGCATGATTCTTGTCTACCGCTACCGGGTGAAGTCGCTCAACGGACTGCTCAACAAGCAGAGCCGTGCGGTGAACAGAACCAGGATGGCGAAGAGCGTCTACGACGCGTCCTGGTCGTCGTTCCGAAACAAGCTCCGCTACAAAGCGATCGCGCACGGAGCCATGTTCGAGAAAGTCGACGAAAGCGGTTCTACCCAGTCCTGTTCGGCGTGCGGGTCGAAAGACAGCACGGCGCGGCCGAAAGGTATCGCGGGACTGAGAATAAGAGAGTGGACCTGCAGTGACTGTGGTGTCGAGCATGATCGAGATACCAACGCTGCGCTGAACATTCTCCGATGCGGACGTGCATCGCCAGGTGTGGGAATCCTCTCCTTTTAGGGAGAGGAGGACGTCAAGTGATTCTCCATAACATCGGACGCGTGGAACCCTTTCGTTCGCGGCTGCCTGCCGCTTCATTTTTGGTCGTTCGCGCGTGAAACGCAAGGCGCATGTCGCGCGTCGCGTGGCGCACGTTTCGTGCCGCCCGTCTCATGCTAGCTGCCGTGCCGCTGCCGGGACGCGAGCGTGCCCAGTGTCTCCAGCGCACGCTCGACGGCCGGTGTCCACGGACGCCCGTAGTTGAGCCGCAGATAGCGGCGGAAGCCGCCGGTGGCGGAAAAGATCGGCCCGGGCGCGATGCTGACGCCGTTTTCCATCGCATCGCCGAACAGGTGCATCGCGTCCATGTGCGGCGGCAGTTCGATCCACAGAAAATACCCGCCGCGCGGTGCGAACACTTCGGTGTCGGCCGGAAAATACGCGCGCACGGCCGAGAGCATCTGCGCCTGGTGCGCGGCGAGATTGCGTCGCAGCTTGCGCAGGAAACGGTCGTATGCGCCGTCGCGCAGGTAGCTCGAAATCGCCATCTGCGCCGGTACGTCGGCGGCCGGCGCGCTCGCGCTCTTGGCCTGGCGGATCTGCCGCACGAAGCGGCCGGCCGCGACCCAGCCGATCCGGAATCCCGGCGCGAGACATTTCGAGAACGACCCGCAATGCAGGACGAGCCCGCTGTCGTCATACAGTTTCGCGGGCCGCGTGGGGGCCGTGCCGAACTGCAGTTCGCCATACACGTCGTCCTCGATCAGCGGCACGCCGCGCGACGCGAGCAGGTCGATCAGCGCGCGCTTGCGCTCGTCGGTCAGCGTCGCGCCGGTCGGGTTGTGGAATGACGTCATGAACCAGCACGCGCGCACCGGATGCGTGTCGAGCGCCTCGGCGAGCGCGTCGAGGTCGAGGCCGGTGCGCGGGTCGACCGGAATCTCGACGGCCTTCAGGTGCAGGCACTGGACGGCTTGCAGCACCGCGTGGAAGGCCGGCCGTTCGATCGCGACGATGTCGCCCGGGCGCGTCAGCGCCTGCAGGCTGAGCGTCAGCGCTTCGGTCGCCCCCGTCGTGATGACGATTTCCTCCAGCGGCAACGACCCGCCCGCGCTCAGATAGCGCAACGCGATCTGGCGGCGCAACGCTTCGTTACCGGGCGGCAGGCCCGCGAGCAGTTTCGTGCGGTCCATGTTGCGGGCGGCCGACGCCACGTAACGCCACAGGCTGCTCATCGGGAACAGCGAATAGCTTGCGAACGCCGAGCCGAGCGGCACGATGTCGTCGCACTTGAGCGAGTCGAGCAGGCGGAACAGCGCATCGTCGTCGCCGGTTTGCGCGGCGCCCGGCTTGCGCGGCGGATCGCGGCCGAATCGCACGTGCTTGTCCGCGGCATTCGCAACGAAATAACCGGAGCGCGCCCGCGCGACGATCAGACCCTCGCTTTCGAGCGCGTAATACGCACGAAACACGGTGGACGGGCTGACGCGATACGCGCGGCATGCCGCGCGCACGGTGGGAATGCGCGCGCCGGGCGCCAGGTCGCCGCGCCGGATCGCGTCGGCAATCGTCTGCGCCAGCACCGCATAACGCTTCATGCGTGTCCTCCCGGCGTTGGACCCAGATGACAAAGAGTAGTACGGCAGCCGTCACGTGCAAGCGCGCCCTAAATCGCTGATCCGTATGTTTTAAGCGCGCTCTGATCCTTTTCTTTCGTCTGACCAGAAGGCACACTGCCGCAAGTTTTGTTCCCGATGTCCGACCGATACGGAATTCACGCTGCCCGACGGCGGATCCGTGACGCCCGCGCGTGCCGCGCGGGTCCTCGTCAGCGGCGTCCTTACCCTTACCCGGAAGCATCCAGCGTGAAATTGAAGACCCTCGTCACGGGCCTCGTGGCCGGCATCGCCCTCAATCTGGTCAGCGGCGTGGCCGCCGCAGCCTGCGTCAACAACCCCGCCGCCCAGCCGAACGCGACGTTTCCCGCCGCGCTGACCGGCAAGCTCGTCTATCACAGCTACGTCAAGTACGGCGACGGCACGAGCCAGCTGTTCCTGTACGATTTTTCGGCCCATACGCTGACGCAACTCAGCAAGAGCGCGTGGGGCATCACCGATCCGATGAACGGCGTGTTCAGCCCCGACGGCAAATGGCTCGCGTTCATGGGCATCCGCAACGGCGCATGGAACGTGTTCATGCTGCAGCTCGGCGCCGGCACGCCGCCCGTCAACATGACGAACAGCACGGGCGCCACCCGTAACGAAGACCCGAAGTTCAGCGCGGACGGCAAGACGCTCGTGTTCAAGCAGAACGGCGACGTCAAGCAGGCGACGCTGTCGTACACGAGCGCGGGCCCGGTATTCACGTCGGTCGTGAGCCTGACGAATGCGCCGGCAGGCGCCGAATACTCGATGCCGTTCCTCGCGCCGGACGCGAGCGCCGTGTATTACGCGACGGGCACCGGCTCGAACATGGGGCTGATGAAGCGCACGATCGCGACCGGGGCGACCGCCGTGTTCGATCGTCCGGCCGGGTTGCAGACGTACTACCCGATCGTGCGTGCGGACGGCATGGTGTACTACGCCCGCTGGAAGGACAGCGGCGGAGCCGACCAGATCTATGCGAAGACGGCCGACCCGGCGTCGACGCCGAGTGCGCTGGCGCTCAACGACTGCATGAGCAACAACTCGGACCCGGCGCCTGTCAGTGGTACGAATTACCTGTTTTTCTCGTCGACGACGGCGGGCGGCTATCAGCTCTACGTCGGCGACGTGACGACCGGCCAGCGCTGGAGCCTGTCGCAGTTCGGCGTGAATGCGGACACGACGAAGGCCAAGCTCGGGGCGAACTACTACGGCGGCCCGTCCGCCAAGCAGTTGACGCTGCTGTCGCAAGGGCGTCCGGCCGCCGCATCGGCGAGCTACAATGCGTCGCTGACGGCCGACAAGGCGTTCGACGGCAACACGACGAGCACGCGCTGGGATTCGCCGGAGGGGACGGGCGTCGATCCGCAATGGCTCTCCGTCGATCTCGGTGCGACGAAAACGATCAGCAGCATCGACCTGTACTGGGATGCGGGCGCGCTCGTCTACCAGATCCAGACGTCGAACGACAACGCGATCTGGACGACGATCTATTCGACGAACAACGGCGTGTCGTACGGGCACGTGACGTTGCCGAACCTGAACGGGCAGGGGCGTTACGTGCGGATGCTCGGCACGAAGCGGGCGACGCAGTGGGGGTACTCGCTCGATGAAATGCAGGTGTGGGGATCGTAAGCGCAAACGCAAACGGAAAAGCGGCCTTCGAGGCCGCTTTTTTTTGCTTCAGATAGTCCGCGCTTCACGCATGCAGCAGATGCGTCGGAAACGCTGGCCCGGCCGCCGCCGCGCCCTGCGCGAGCGGCGCAACCTGTTTGCGGCGCTCGCGGGTCGGCGCGACGCCGAACGCGTCGCGATAGCTCTTGCTGAAGTGGCATGCCGACTGGAAGCCGCACGCCATCGTGATGTGCATGATCGACATGTCGGTCTGCAGCAGCAGCTCGCGCGCACGGCGCAGCCGCAGCGTCAGGTAGTAGTGCGTCGGCGTCATCCCGAGATGCTCGCGGAACAGGCGCTGCAACTGCCGTTGCGACATGTTCGCGAGCCGCGCGAGTTCCTCGCGCGACAGCGGCTCCTCGATGTTGTTCTCCATTAGCGAGATCACTTCGAACAGCGACTTGTTCGCCGAGCCGAGGCGTGCGACGAGCGGCATGCGCTGCTGCGCGCTCGTGTCGCGCACGTGTTCGACGATGAACTGCTCGGCGATCTGCGTGACGCGCGCGGTGCCGACGCGCGCGGCGATCAGGTTCAGCATCATGTCGAGCGGTGCGACGCCGCCCGTGCACGTGATGCGATCGCGGTCGATCACGAACAGTTCCTTCAGGAAGCGCGTGTCCGGAAACTCTTCCTTCAGCGCCGACATGTTCTCCCAGTGGATCGCGCACGCATAGCCCGCGAGCAGCCCCGACTTCGCGAGTGCATAGGTGCCCGTGCACAGGCTGCCGAGCGGCAGCCCCGAGCGCGCGAAGCGGCGCAGCGTCGACAGATGGGCAGGCGTGGTCGCGCGCTGCACGTCGACGCCGCCGCACACGAACACGATGTCGGGCTGCCCCACGCATTCGGCCGGCCCCGTGTCGACCGTGAGGCCGTTGCTCGCCGTGACCGGGCCGCCGTCCGGACTGATCACCGACCAGCGGTAGAGCGGCTGGCCGCTCAGATAGTTCGCCATCCGAAGCACCTCGATCGCATTGGTGAACGCGATCATCGTGAAGTTCGGTAAAGGCATGAACGCGAAGTGGGACAGCGACGCTGTGCGGTCGGGCGACATGGGGAGCGTTCCTTGAATCTCTAATAGCTTTTGGCCCGGGGCACGGATCGGGCTGCGATATTGTGTGAGCGAGTGCAACAAGCGTGCCATACGGCTAAACCCTAGCTCCATACGTTGTCTGGGCATCGGGCGGTTGCTGCGCTGCACCGTATCCGGGAGACGCCGCACTCGAACGTGCGGCAAACGCACTGCCGGTGTGCGTGTCCATAGGTGAACCGCCCACACCGTTTTCGGGCGGTCGACCCGAAAAGCACGACCGGTCACTTGTATAAAACGGACGCGCATGGCGGAAAAGGCAAAGAACGCGTCTAAATTCATCAATCCGCCGAAAATCCGAACGACAAGAATAGAGCCGTCGGCAGCCTTGCACTGGACGCGCGGGAATCCCAGGCACGGCGGCCCTTGAGCTTCGGTTGCAGCCCTTTATTCTTCGTCACGGACGCACTATGTCGAATACCCAGCCTTTCTTCTCGCAGCCCCTTGCCGAGCGCGACGCGCCGGTGCGCAGCGCCATCCTGAAGGAACTTGAGCGTCAGCAGTCGCAGGTCGAGCTGATCGCGTCGGAAAACATCGTGTCGCGCGCCGTGCTCGAGGCGCAGGGCTCGGTATTGACCAACAAGTATGCGGAAGGCTATCCCGGCAAGCGCTACTACGGCGGCTGCGAATTCGCCGATGAAGTCGAGGCGCTCGCGATCGACCGCGTGAAGCAGATCTTCAACGCCGGCTATGCGAACGTGCAGCCGCACTCGGGCGCGCAGGCGAACGGTTCGGTGATGCTCGCGCTGGCCAAGCCGGGCGACACCGTGCTCGGCATGTCGCTCGACGCGGGCGGCCATCTGACGCACGGCGCAAAGCCGGCGCTGTCGGGCAAGTGGTTCAACGCCGTCCAGTACGGCGTGAATCGCGACACGCTGCGCATCGATTACGACCAGGTCGAGGCGCTCGCCCACGAGCACAAGCCGAGCCTCATCATCGCCGGCTTCTCGGCGTACCCACGCGCGCTCGACTTCGCGCGCTTTCGCGCGATTGCCGACAGCGTCGGCGCGAAGCTGATGGTCGACATGGCGCACATCGCGGGCGTGATCGCCGCCGGCCGCCACGCGAACCCGGTCGAGCACGCGCACGTCGTCACGTCGACCACGCACAAGACGCTGCGCGGCCCGCGCGGCGGCTTCGTGCTGACCAACGACGAGGAGATCGCGAAGAAGATCAACTCGGCCGTGTTCCCCGGCCTGCAGGGCGGCCCGCTGATGCACGTGATCGCCGGCAAGGCGGTAGCGTTCGGCGAAGTGCTGCATGCGGACTTCAAGACCTACATCGACAACGTGCTCGCGAACGCACAGGCGCTCGGCGAAGTGCTGAAGGCCGGCGGCGTCGATCTCGTCACGGGCGGCACCGACAATCACCTGCTGCTGGTCGACCTGCGCCCGAAGGGCCTGAAGGGCGCGCCGGTCGAGCAGGCGCTGGAACGCGCGGGCATCACCTGCAACAAGAACGGCATCCCGTTCGACACCGAGAAGCCGACCGTCACGTCGGGCATCCGTCTCGGCACGCCGGCGGGCACGACGCGCGGCTTCGGCGTCGCCGAGTTCCGCGAGATCGGCCGCCTGATCCTCGAAGTGTTCGACGCGCTGCGCGCGAATCCGGAAGGCGATCCGGCGACCGAACAGCGCGTGCGCCGCGAGATTTTCGCGCTCTGCGAGCGCTTCCCGATCTACTGATCGACCCCACCAGAACAGTCACACGAGCGAGAGCAGATATGAGCACGCTGCATCAGGACAGCATCATCATCGACGGACTGAACATCTCGAAGTTCGAGAAGCCGGTGTTCGAGGACATGCGAAAGGGCGGCATCACGGCCGCGAACTGCACGGTGTCGGTGTGGGAGAACTTCGCCAAGACCGTCGACAACATCGGCGTGATGAAGAAGAAGATCCGCGACAACGGCGAGCTGCTGACGCTCGTGCGCACGACGGACGACATCTTCCGCGCGAAGAAGGAAGGCAAGACCGGGATCATCCTCGGCTTCCAGAACGCGCATGCGTTCGAGGACAACCTCGGCTACATCGAGGCGTTCGCCGACATGGGCGTGCGCGTCGTGCAGCTTTGCTACAACACGCAGAACCTGGTCGGCACCGGCTGCTACGAGCGCGACGGCGGGCTGTCGGACTTCGGCCGCGAAGTGATCACCGAGATGAACCGCGTCGGCATCATGGTCGACCTGTCGCATGTGGGCGGCAACACGTCGTCGGAAGCGATCGCATTCTCGAAGAAGCCGGTGTGCTACTCGCACTGCCTGCCGTCGGGCCTGAAGGAGCATCCGCGCAACAAGAGCGACGCGCAGCTGAAGGAGATCGCCGATGCGGGCGGCTTCGTCGGCGTGACGATGTTCGCGCCGTTCCTGAAGCGCGGGATCGAAGCGAACATCGACGACTACATCGAGGCGATCGACTACGTCGTGAACCTGATCGGCGAGGATGCGGTGGGCATCGGCACGGACTTCACGCAGGACTATGCGAAGGAGTTCTTCGACATGCTCACGCACGACAAGGGCCGCTATCGCCAGCTGACGAACTTTGGCAAGGTGATCAACCCGGAAGGTATCCGCACGATCGGCGAATTCCCGAACCTGACCGCCGCGATGGAGCGTCACGGCTGGAAGGAATCGCGGATCGGCAAGATCATGGGCGAGAACTGGGTGCGCGTGTTCAAGGACGTGTGGGGCGCGTAAGCGCCACGTTCGCCGAACCGCCCCCGCGTTTCAACATAAAAAAATCGGGACGTGCCCGCGCTTGCCGCGCGGGCACGCGGACGATGTCGCGCCTGCGCACTGAGCCGCGCGGCCAATTTCCTCACGGAGTCACCACGATGCAACCGCAACTGCCGATCAACGTCGATCCCGATACCGGCGTCTGGACCACCGACGCGCTGCCGATGCTGTACGTGCCGCGCCACTTCTTCACGAACAACCACGTCGCCGTCGAGGAAGCGCTCGGCGTCGAAGCGTATGCCGAGATCCTCTACAAGGCCGGCTACAAGTCCGCGTACCACTGGTGCGACAAGGAAGCGAAGCAGCACGGCCTGACCGGCATGGCCGTGTTCGAGCACTACCTGAAGCGCCTGTCGCAACGCGGCTGGGGCCTGTTCTCAATCATCGAGGCCGATCCGGCCGCCGCCCGCGCGAAGATCGAACTTCGCCACTCGTCGTTCGTGCTCCAGCAGCCGGGCAAGGAAGGAAAGCTCTGCTACATGTTCGCGGGCTGGTTCGCGGGCGCGATGGACTGGGTCAACGACACGACGCCGGAAGGCAAGAACGCGCCGCGCGCGCAATCGAAGGAAGTGCAGTGTGCGGCCGAGCATCACGACCACTGCGTCTTCGAAGTGTCGCCGATCGCGCACTGATGCATTGATGCACTGAAACATATAAACACCCGCAACACGAGACATTCGAACGCCAGAGGTCGCCTGCGATGCGTTATCCCCACCTGTTCAAACCCATGCAGCTGAACCAGCTGACGCTGCGCAACCGGATCGTCAGCACCGCGCACGCGGAGGTGTATGCCGAGCCGGGCGGCCTGCCGGGCGACCGCTATATCCGCTACTACGAAGAAAAGGCGAAGGGTGGCGTCGGCCTGGCCATCTGCGGCGGCTCGAGCCCGGTCTCGATCGACAGTCCGCAAGGCTGGTGGAAATCGGTGAACCTGTCGACCGACAAGATCATCGATCCGCTCACGCGCCTGGCCGACACGATGCACAAGCACGGCGCGAAGATCATGATCCAGGCGACGCACATGGGCCGCCGCTCGTCGTTCCACGGCGAGCACTGGCCGCACCTGATGTCGCCGTCGGGCGTGCGCGAGCCCGTGCACCGCGGCAACGCGAAGATCATCGAGATCGAGGAAATCCGCCGCATCATCGGCGATTTCGCGGCGGCCGCGAAGCGCGTGAAGGCGGCCGGCATGGACGGCATCGAAATCTCCGCCGCGCACCAGCACCTGATCGACCAGTTCTGGAGCAAGCGTTCGAACCATCGCACCGACGAATGGGGCGGCAGCCTCGAAAACCGCCTGCGCTTCGGCATCGAAGTGCTGACGGCCGTGCGCGAGGCGGTCGGCAAGGACTTCTGCGTCGGCCTGCGCATGTGCGGCGACGAATTCCACGAGGACGGCCTCGATCACGAGGCGCTGAAGGAAATCGCGCAGGCGATGTCGGAGACGGGCCTGATCGACTACCTGAGCGTGGTCGGATCGGGCGGCGACACGCACAACACGATCGCGAACTGCATGCCGCCGATGGCGTTGCCGCCGGAGCCGTTCGTGCATCTCGCGGCCGGCATCAAGTCGGTCGTGAAGATTCCGGTGATGCACGCGCAGAGCATCCGCGATGCGGGCCAGGCCGAGCGCCTGCTCGCGAACGGCATGATCGACCTGGTCGGCATGACGCGCGCGCAGATCGCCGATCCGCACATGGTGATCAAGATCCGCGACGGCCGCGAGGACGAAATCAAGCAGTGCGTCGGCGCGAACTACTGTATCGACCGCCAGTACAACGGCCTCGACGTGCTGTGCATCCAGAACGCGGCGACGTCGCGCGAAGCGACGATGCCGCACATCATCGAGAAGTCGCGCGGCCCGAAGCGCAAGGTCGTGGTGGTCGGCGCCGGCCCCGCGGGGCTCGAGGCTGCTCGCGTCGCGAAGCTGCGCGGCCACGACGTCGTGTTGTTCGAGAAGAACGCGGAAGTGGGCGGCCAGGTGATGATCGCCGCGAAGGCGCCGCAGCGCGAGCAGATGTCGGGGATCATCCGCTGGTTCGACATGGAAACGAAGCGTCTGGGCGTCGACCGGCGTCTCGGCGTGGCCGCCGACGAGAAGATGATTATGGCCGAGAAGCCGGACATCGTCGTGCTCGCGACGGGCGGCTCGAGCTTCACGTGGCAGGTGCCGGCGTGGGGCGTGGCCGAAGGCCTCGCCGTCAGCTCGTGGGACATCCTGACCGGCAAGGTCGAGCCGAAGCAGAACGTGCTGCTGTTCGACGGCGTGAGCACGCATGCGGGTGCGGGCGTGGCCGACTTCATGGCGAGCCGCGGCTCGAAGGTCGAGGTCGTCACGCCGGACGTGAAGGTGGCCGACGACTGCGGCGGCACGACGTTCCCGATCTTCTATCGCCGGCTGTACGCATTCGGCGTGATCCCGACGCCGAATACGATGCTCGATCGCGTCTATGAAGAGAACGGCAAGATGATCGCCGTGCTGCGCAACGAATACACGGAAGAGCTGGAAGAGCGCGCGGTCGATCAGGTGGTGATCGAAAACGGTTCGTCGCCGAACGACGAACTGTACTGGAAGCTCAAGCCGGAATCGGTGAACCGCGGCCAGATCGATCCGCACACGCTGTTCGCGGCCGAGCCGCAGCCGTGCCTGTCGGAAGAACTCGGCAACGGCCGTTTCCTGCTGTTCCGTGTCGGCGACTGCATTTCGATGCACAACGTCCACGGGGCCATCTACGACTCGCTGCGTCTCGTGAAGGATTTCTAAAAGATGAACCCGTCCTTCCTCATTACCGCCCTGTTGTGGCTGTCGGTGGCGGGGCTCGCGTTCGCGGTCGCGAAGCGCTCGTCTTACTGGCGTCTGGGCCGCGCCACGGCGCCGGGCTCGTTCGGCGTCGCGAACCTGTTCGCGATTCCGAAGCGTTATTTCGTCGACCTGCACCACGTGGTCGCCCGCGATCCGTACATCGCGAAGACCCACGTCGCGACCGCCGGCGGCGCGATCGGCGCGCTCGCGCTGGTGTTCGTCAACTACGGCCTTGCGATCTACTCGCCGTGGCTCGACAAGCTGATCTTCCTCGCGGCGCTCGCGATGCTGGTCGGCGCGGTGTTCGTGTGGCGTCGACGCGCGGCGAAGGACGTGCCGGCGCGCCTGTCGCGCGGCCCGTGGAATACGCTGCCCTGGCTGCTCGGTTCGTTCGCGCTCGGGCTCGTGCTGTTCATGCTGGTGCCGACCGGTGCGATGTCGGGGGCGTTCGCGGTGCTCTGCGCGCTGCTGATCGGCATCGGCGCGTTCACGATGACGATCGGCGCCGCGAAGGGCGGCCCGATGAAGCATGCGATCGCCGGCCTGCTGCACCTCGCGTTCCACCCGCGCCAGGAGCGTTTCGCCGCGACGCGCGAATCGTTCACCGGCAACGGCACGGCCACGCCGCCGACCGCGCTGAAGCTGCCGGACATCGAGCATCAGGAGTACGGCGTCGCGAAGCCGGTCGAGTTCCGCTGGAACCAGTTGCTGAGCTTCGACGCCTGCGTGCAGTGCGGCAAATGCGAAGCCGCGTGCCCCGCGTTCGCGTCGGGCCAGCCGCTGAATCCGAAGAAGCTGATCCAGGATCTCGTGGTCGGGATGGCCGGCGGCACCGATGCGGCGTACGCGGGCAGCCCGTCGCCGGGCATCCCGGTCGGCCAGCATCGCGGCGAGCCGAACGGCCCGATCGTGTCGGGCCTGATCGAGGAGCAGACGCTGTGGTCGTGCACGACCTGCCGCGCTTGCGTGCAGGAGTGCCCGATGCTGATCGAGCACGTCGACGCGATCGTCGACATGCGCCGCAACCGCACGCTCGTGCACGGCACGGTACCGGGCAAGGGCCAGGAAGTGCTCGCGAACCTGCGCGAGACGGGCACGATGGGCGGCTACGACACGGCCGCACGTTACGACTGGTCGGTGGACCTGAGCGCACCCGTCGCGCAACCCGGCAAGCCGGTCGACGTGCTGTTCGTCGCGGGCGAAGGCGCGTTCGACATGCGCTATCAGCGTACGCTGCGTGCGTTCGTGAAGGTGCTGAACAAGGCGGGCGTCGACTACGCCGTGCTCGGCCCGGCCGAGACCGACACGGGCGACGTCGCCCGCCGGCTCGGCGACGAAGCGACGTTCCAGCAGATGGCAAAGCGCCTGATCGGCACGCTCGGCACGCTGTCGTACAAGCAGATCGTGACGGCCGACCCGCACGTGATGCACAGCCTGCGCAACGAATACCGTGCGCTCGGGCTGCGCGTGACGGTCAAGCATCACACCACCTATCTGGCCGAACTGGCCGACAGCGGCAAGATCGCGCCGAAGGCCGTCGAGGCGCTGCAGGAGAAACGCACGACCTATCACGATCCGTGCTACCTCGGCCGCTACAACGGCGAGACGGAAGCGCCGCGCAAGCTGCTGACGACGATCGGCATCCAGGTCGTCGAGATGGAGCGCAACGGCATGCGCGGCCGCTGCTGCGGCGGTGGCGGCGGTGCGCCGCTGACTGACATCCCGGGCAAGCAGCGCATCCCGGACATCCGCATCGCCGACGCGCGTACGATCGGCGCGGACGTGGTCGCGGTTGCGTGCCCGAACTGCACGGCCATGCTCGAAGGCGTCGTGGGCCGGCGCCCCGACGTGCTCGACGTCGCCGAACTCGTCGCCGCCTCGCTGGAGTGAATCGATGAATACGATCAAACGAATCGATCCGCGCCGGCCGTTCGTCATCACGGCCGCCGGCCTGAAGCGCATCACGCTTGGCGAGGAAGGCAGCGCCGATGCGAACGCCGCGCAGTGGTCCGCGCACGGTCATGGCGCCGCGGCCGCGAAGCCGCGCCGCGCGCTGCAGGATCCGAAGCGCGTGATGCTGGTGGTCGCGCATAGCGAACGCGGCGCGCTCGACGATCATTCGCGGCAGGCGATCGCCGCCGCGGCCGTGCTCGCCGATGCGCAAACCGAAGTCGCGCTGCTCGCGTTCGGCGAACTGAAGGACGACGTGGCCGAACTCGGCGTCGACAAGCTGCTCGAGCTGGCCGGCTTCGAACGCCGTGCGTTCGATCCCGAAAGCGAATTGCAAGCATTGCAGGCCTGCGTGGCCGCGCTCGCGCCGAAACACGTGTTCGTGCCCGACAACGCGACGGGCGACGGCGATCTCGGCCGGCGTTACGTGGCGGCCGCCGGCGCGAGCGTCGCGACTCACGTCGTCGAAATCGACGCGAAGCATGTCGGCGCGTATGCCCAGGCGGGACGTGCGTTCGCCACCCGTGCGCTGCCCGACGTGATCCTGCTCGCGCAGAACGCGGTTGAAGCGAAGCTGCCGTTCGTCGGCGCAGGCGAACGCGTCGCCGCCGATTTCATCAACCCGGCACGCGACGCCGCGCAGCCGTACCGCGATCTCGGTCTCGACGAAATCGACGCGGCGCAGGTCGCGCTCGAGGAAGCCGATTTCATCGTGTCGGCCGGCAACGGCGTGTCCGACATCGGTGCGTTCGAGCGGCTGGCCGGCGTGTTCGGCGCGGCGATCGGCGCGAGTCGCGTCGCGGTCGACAACGGCCACTTCACGCGCGACAAGCAGGTCGGCGCGACCGGCAAGACGGTCGAGGCGAGCGTGTACATCGCATTCGGCATCTCCGGCGCGGTGCAGCACCTGCAGGGGATCAAGGACTGCCGCCACGTGATCGCGGTGAACCTCGACGGCAGCGCGCCGATCGCGAAGCGCGCGAACCTGACGGTGGTCGGCGACGCGCAGGCGACGATCGCCGCGCTGATCGAGCAGGTCCAGGCCGCGCGGGCCGCGCGCGGCGAATCGCCGGCCGCGGTCGGCACCCGTGAACCGGAAGGAGTCGCCGCATGAACGCCCCTCGCCCCTTGCAACGCATCGCGGTGCTCGTGTCCGTCGGCCGGCATCCGGTCAGCGGCGTCGCGCGCTACAGCCGCAACGATGCGGCCGCGCTCGAAACCGGCCGCCAGCTCGCGGACAAGCATCGCGCGACGCTCGACGTGATCCATGCAGGCGACCCCGCGAATGCGGCGCTTGCCGACTATCTGGCGCTCGGCGCGCGGGAGGTCGAAGTGCTGGCCTGCCGCGACGGCGACGACGCCGTGCACGCACTCGCCGCGCGTCTCGACGGCTACGACCTCGTGCTGACCGGCACGCGCGCCGAGGGCGCGTACGACACCGGGATGCTGCCGTACCGCGTCGCCGCGGCGCTCGGCTATCCGCTCGTCGGCTCGGCCGTCGACGTGACGGTCGAAGGCGGCCGCGCGGCGGTCCGGCAATTTTTGCCGAAAGGGCTGCGGCGGCGTGTCGACGTGGCGCTGCCGGCCGTCGTCGCCGTGCATCCGCTCGCCGGTGTCGAGCCGCGCTATGCGTATGCGCGGCTGCGCGCCGGCGCGATCCGGCCGGCGCTTGCGGAGCCCGGTGCGGACGCCGACGCGGCCGCGTGGACGGTCGGCCCGGTCGAGCGTAAACCCGTAAAGCTGGTTGCCGCCGAGAAGCGCTCCGGGCATGCCCGGATGCTGTCCGCGACGACGACCGAAAGCCGCGGCGGCAACGTCGTAAATGAAGGGAGTTCGGTCGAAAAAGCACAAGTGATCCTCGCGTATTTGCGCGAGCATCAGCTCATCGACTACTGATTTTGATGCCTGTCGGCAAGACACCCAGGGATGCAAGGAATCCGGAGCAAACGATGAAAGTATCGGCAGACATTCGTGCATTGATCGAGCGGCGCAAGGAAGGGCACAGCCTCGACGCACCGTTCTACACGAGCGAGGACATCTTCGCGCTCGACATGGAGGCGATTTTCCGCCAGCACTGGATCCAGGTGGCGATCGAACCGGACATTCCCGAGCCGGGCGACTACGTGACCGTGCAGTTGGGCAGCGATTCGATCCTGATCGTGCGCGACGACGACATGGCGATCCGCGCGTTCCACAACGTGTGCCGTCACCGCGGCGCGCGCCTGTGCAACGAAGACAAGGGCTCGGTCGGCAACATCGTGTGCCCGTACCACAGCTGGACCTACAACCTGACGGGCCAGTTGATGTTCGCCGAGCACATGGGCGAGAAGTTCGACCGTTGCAAGCACAGCCTGAAGTCGGTGCACGTCGAGAACCTCGCGGGCCTGATCTTCATCTGCCTCGCCGACGAGCCGCCGGCCGATTTCGCGCAGATGCGGGCCGAGATGGAGCCGTACCTGCTGCCGCACGACCTGCCGAACACGAAGATCGCCGCGCAGATCGACATCATCGAGGAAGGCAACTGGAAGCTCACGATGGAGAACAACCGCGAGTGCTATCACTGCGTCGCGAACCATCCGGAGCTGACAATCTCGCTGTACGAATACGGCTTCGGCTACCAGCGTTCCGACGCGAATGCCGAAGGCATGGACGCATTCGCCGAAACCTGCGTGCGCCGCGGCAAGGAATGGGCCGAGATGGGCCTGCCGTCCGCAGAAATCGAAAAGCTGCTCGACGTGACGGGTTTCCGCACGCAGCGCCTGCCGCTGGATCGCGACGGCGAATCGCAGACGCTCGACGCGAAGGTCGCATCGAAGAAGCTGCTCGGCGGCTTCGACAGGGCCGATCTCGGCGGGCTGTCGTTCTGGACGCAGCCGAACTCGTGGCACCACTTCATGAGCGATCACATCGTGACGTTCTCGGTGATTCCGCTGTCGGCCGGCAAGACGCTGGTGCGCACGAAGTGGCTCGTGCACAAGGACGCGAAGGAAGGCATCGACTACGACGTGAAGAACCTCACGGCCGTGTGGAACGCGACCAACGACCAGGATCGCGCGCTTGTCGAATTCTCGCAGCGCGGCGCGAACAGCAGCGCGTACGAGCCGGGCCCGTATTCGCCGTACACGGAAGGTCTCGTCGAAAAATTCTCGGCCTGGTACATCGGCCGGCTCGCCGAAAAAACCGGCGAATAGTACCCAGCGTATAAGCGGAGCAAGACATGATGCGAGATGCGGCCAATTTCGAGCCGGCGGATAGCCGGGTGACGCACCCGGCCTTCTGGAACGCGCTGCCCGAGCGCTGGACGAGCGACGTCGAGGAAACGCTGGTGTGCTGCCACGTGCGGCAGGAAACCCACGACGTGAAGAGCTTCTTCTTCCGTTCCCCGCAAGGCCGCACGTTCTCGTTCGAGCCCGGGCAATTCATCACGCTCGAGCTCGACATCGACGGCGAGACGATCAACCGGTGCTACACGATTTCGTCGTCGCCGGCGCGGCCGCACACGATCTCGATCACGGTGAAGCGCGTGCCGGGCGGCAAGGTGTCGAACTGGCTGCACGACAACCTGCAGCCGGGCGCGCCCGTGCGCGTGCTCGGCCCGGCCGGGGAATTCACGTGCGCACGGCATCCGGCGCGCAAGTACCTGTTCCTGTCGGCCGGCTCGGGCGTCACGCCGCTGATGTCGATGAGCCGTGCGCATCATGATCTCGCCGAGGATCGCGACATCCTGTTCGTGCACAGCGCACGCACGCCGGACGACATCATCTTCGCGCGCGAGCTCGACCTGATCGCGTCGAACCACACGAATTTCCGCACGTCGTTCGTCGTCGAGCGCGTCGGCACGCGCACCAACTGGCCGGGCGTCACGGGCTTCCTGACGCTGCCGCTGCTGAAGCTGATCGCGCCGGATTTCATGGAACGCGAAATCTTTACGTGCGGTCCCGCGCCGTACATGAAGGCCGTGCGCGACCTGCTCGACGAAGCCGGCTTCGATCGCAAGCAGTATCACGAGGAAAGCTTCTCGTTCGAGACGCTCGCGCAGACCGCGAGCGACGAGCTGCTCGCCGATCTCGCGCCGCCTGCCGAAGGCGGCGACGCCGGCACGAAGCAGTACACGGTCAGCTTCGCGAAGAGCAACCGCGAGATATCGTGCGGATCGGAGCAGCACGTGCTCGACGCGGCGCGCCAGTCGGGCGTGCGGTTGCCGGCATCGTGCACGCAGGGCATGTGCGGCACCTGCAAGGTGAAGCTCGTGTCGGGGCAGGTCGACATGAAACACAACGGCGGCATCCGCCAGCGCGAGATCGATCAGGGGATGGTGCTGCTGTGCTGCAGCAAGCCGCTGTCGGATCTCGTGATCGACAAGTAGTCGAAACTCGCCATCGGCTGTCCGGGTGCGTCGCATCCGGACAAGCATCCGTCGGAAAACAACGATACCGCGGATTTGTGGTTGAAGAACCTAGAGAGACAACGCGCACGGTGCGCAGACCAAGGAGATCGACCATGAAGCTGTTCGGAAAACTGTTGTGGGCCGGCACCCTGTCGGCGATGGCGGCATTGAGCGCATCGGCGCTCGCCGATACGAAGCCGACGCTGAAAATCGGCTACGTCGAAGGCTGGGACGACAGCGTCGCGACGTCGAACGTCGCGGCCCGCGTCATCGAGAAGAAGCTCGGCTACGAGGTGAAGCTCGTGCCGGTGGCGGCCGGGATCATGTGGCAAGGCGTCGCGCGCGGCGATCTCGATGCGACGCTGTCCGCGTGGCTGCCGGTCACGCACGGCTCGTACTGGGACGAGTACAAGGCCAAGGTCGTCGACCTCGGCGCGAATTTTCCCGATGCGAAGATCGGCCTGATCGTGCCCGCGTACGTGAAGGCGAAGAGCATCGACGACCTCAATGCGGAGAAGGGCAGCTTCGGCGGCCGGATCGTCGGCATCGATGCGGGCGCCGGCGTGATGCGCAAGACCGACGACGCGATCAAGAGCTACGGGCTGAACTACACGCTGATGCCGAGCTCGGGCAGCGCGATGACGGCCGAGTTGTCGCGTTCGGTCAATGCGAACAAGCCGGTCATCGTGACGGGCTGGGCGCCGCACTGGATGTTCGCGAAGTGGAAGCTGCGCTTCCTCGAGGATCCGAAGAAGGTGTTCGGCGGCGCCGAGCACGTCGACAGCGTCGTGAATCCGGGGCTCGAAACCAAGGCGAAGCCGGTCGTCGCGTTCCTGAAGAAATTCCAGTGGAAGCCGGGTGAAATCGACAGCGTGATGCTCGCGATCCAGAACGGCTCGAAACCGGAAGCGGCAGCGGATGCGTGGATTGCGGCGCATGCCGACCGCGTGAATTCTTGGACGGAAGGCGCGCAGTAAGCATTCCGATATATATCCAAGAATCGTCATAAAAAACACGCCGGGAATGGCATGCAGGAATCCGAAATAATAAGGATGTAATGCGGCCATATCCCGGAATTCTTTTGCGGATTCTGCAAAAAAGCGCGTAAGTTGTTACACTAGCGCTCTTATGCGGAGTCATCTCAGGAGGAATTGGATGAGTCAAGCAGGACTGCGTGCGAATCGCACCAGTGATGTCGAGGCAACCATCTCACATGATTCGACGGGCCACACGCTGCATCGTGGCCTGACCTGGAAAGACGCTTTTTGGGTGACGAGCGGCGTGCCGGCAGGCGTGCTGTTCACGATCGGCGGCGTATGTGCGACGATCGGCCAGCCCGCGTGGGCGATCTGGATCGCCGCGATCACGATGGGGCTGATTCAAAGCGCGACTTATGCGGAAATATCGGGGCTATTTCCTCATAAATCGGGCGGCGCGTCCGTGTATGGCGCGATCGGTTGGGTTCGTTACAGCAAACTGATTGCCCCGGTTTCCGTGTGGTGCAACTGGCTCGCGTGGTCGCCGATGCTCGCGCTCGGCTGCGGCCTCGCGGCGAGCTATGCGCTCACGAGTCTCTTTCCCGCCGATGCGGCGGTGCTGCACTGGCAGCTCAAGGTTGCGGATCTCGGTTTCATCAAGCCCGGTCTGTCATTGCGGATCAACGCGACGTTCATCATCGCGACGATCCTGCTTCTGATCACGTTCAAGCTTCAGCACAGCGGCGCGTCGAAGGCGGCGCGCACGCAGCGCATTCTCGGCATTGCATCGCTCACACCGCTCTTGATCGTCGGCATCGTGCCGTTCGTCACCGGCGACGTGCCGATGTCGAACCTGCTGCCGCTGTTGCCGCTCGGCCACGACGCGCACGGCAACCTCACGGCCGCGACCTTCGGTTCGTGGAACGGGCAGGGCGTGACGATGGCGCTCGGTGCGATGTTCATGGCCGGCTGGGCGTCGTACGGCTTCGAGACGGCCGTCTGCTATACGCGCGAATTCCGCGATCCGCGGCGCGATACCGCCAAGGCGATCTTCTGGTCGGGTGCGCTGTGTCTGGTCGTGATGACGCTCGTGCCGATGGCGTTCCAGGGCGCGCTCGGCACGCAGGCGATGCTCGATCCGTCGATCGGCGACGGCACCGGCGTCGCGGCGGCGATGGCGAAGATCGTCGGCGGCGGCGCATGGGTCGCGAATGCGGTCGTCGTGATGTTGATGCTGTCGATCCTGCTGATCGTGATGACGTCGATGATGGGCTCGTCGCGCACGCTGTACCAGGCGTCGGTCGACGGCTGGCTGCCGAAGTATCTGTCGCACGTGAACGAGCACGGCTCGCCCACCCGCGCGATGTGGACCGACCTCGGCTTCAACCTCGTGTTGCTCATGATGTCGGACTACATGACGGTGCTGTCGATCTCGAACGTCTGCTACATGCTGTTCGTATTCCTGAATCTTCAGTCGGGCTGGATCCACCGGATGGATCGCGGCAACTGGGATCGGCCGTTCCGCTGCCCGACGTGGCTGCTCGTCGGCGGCGCGATCTGCGGCTATGCGAACCTCGTCTACGTCGGCGCGGGCGCGAACCTGCAGGGCGAAGGCACGCTGCGCAACGGGCTGATCGCCATGCTGCTGATCGTGCCGGTGTTCCTGTATCGCCACTACTGGCAGGATCGCGGCCGCTTTCCCGCGCAGATGCAGCGCGACATGGAACTCGAAGTGCCGAAGCGCGCGATGTGGCTGAACCTGATGCCGTATGCGGCGTTGATCGGGGCGGGGCTGACGATCTGGTCGTCGTATTACTTCGCGTGGGTGAAGTGACGCGGTAATGCGTGCGTGTCGCGGCACGCGATGGCTTCGTAGAGCATGCGCGGGGCCGTCGCGCGAAGCGCCGGCACAACACGACGACAAAAGAGGCCCGACCGGTTTTCCGGTCGGGCCTCGTTCGTTTCCGCCGCGTTCCGGCGCGGCTCCGATCGGCCTACGGGAACACCACCGTCCGATCGCCGTTCAAAAACACCCGCCGCTCGATGAACGCCTTCACCGCACGCGCGAGCGTGAGGCTTTCGACGTCACGTCCCACCGCGAGCAATTGCTCGGGCCGCAGCGCGTGATCGACACGCTCCACGACCTGCTCGATGATCGGGCCTTCGTCGAGATCGTCGGTCACGAAGTGCGCGGTCGCGCCGATCAGCTTCACGCCGCGCGCATGTGCCTGGTGATACGGCTTCGCGCCCTTGAAGCCGGGCAGGAACGAGTGATGGATGTTGATCGCGCGGTTCGCGAGCTTCGCGCTCGTCTCCTGCGACAGCACCTGCATGTAGCGCGCGAGGATCACGAGCTCGGCGCCGCTCGATTCGAAGAAGTCGAGCCATTGCGCTTCCTGCTGCGCCTTGGTATCGGCCGTGATCGGGAAGTGCCGGAACGGCAGCCCGTGCTGCGCGGCGAGCGACTCGAAGTCGGGGTGGTTCGACACGATGCCCACGATGTCCATCTTCAGCTCTCCCATCCGCCAGCGGAACAGCAGATCCGCGAGGCAGTGCTCGAGCTTCGACACCATGATCAGCACCTTCGGCCGCGCGTCGACGTCATGGATCGCCCATTGGATGTCGCCATCGTGGCCGCCGAGTCCGGCCGCGATCGGCGCGAATTCCTGACGCAGCGCGTCGATCTGCAGCGTCTCATCCGTCGGATGAAAGACGCAGCGTACGAAGAAGCGGTTGCTGAGATCGTCGTCGAACACGTTCAGCGCATCGACGTAGCAGCGATGGCGGTCGAGAAAGCCGACGACGGCGGCGACCTGGCCTGCCGCGCTCGGGCACGACAGTGTCAGGACGAATTGATCGGGGCGGTGCTCGGCGGTCATGAGACTCCTCGGATGGCAGGGGCGCACGGCCGCGCGGCGGCGCACGAAGGCGCCGCGCCGCGCGGGTAGCGGGAGGCTCAAGTAAATCAGGACGATATCGGCGCGGATAGAACCAACGCGCCGTGTGGCTGGTATCGGTGCGCCAGCGGGCCGGGGGCGGGGCCGCGGCGGGCGCGCTGCCTCAGGCCGCCGCGCACGCGTCGAGCAGCCAGCGCCGGAACACGTGGGTCGCATCCGGCTCCGGCCGCTGCGGCGGGCGCACCAGGAAGTAGCCGCGCGGCGTGACGACGGGCGCGTCGACCAGCTTCACGAGCTGGCCGGTCCCGACGAGTTCGTCGACGAGCGGCGACCAGCCGAGCGCGACGCCTTCACCGAGCAGCGCCGCATGGATCACGAGCGCATAGCTGTTGAAGGTCACGCCGCGGGCGGCGGGCGGCGGCTCGAGCCCGTGCGCGTCGAACCAGCCCGACCACGACAGCCAGCGCTCGGGGCGCGTCGGCTGCACGTGCAGCAGCGGCAGCGCGAGCAGGTGCTCGGGCCGTGCGACGTCCGGGTGCGCGTCGCGGAACGCGGGCGAGCAGACGGGCGTGACGGATTCCGGAAACAGCCGCGCGGCCGTACATGACGGCCAGTGGCCGTCGCCGAACAGGATCGCGATGTCGCCGTGGTCGCGCTGCGCGTCGTAGTCCTGTGACGTGACGACGCGTACGTCGACGTCCGGCATCACGCGCTTGAGCCCGGCCAGGCGCGGCATCAGCCAGTAGGTCGCGAAACCGAAATCGGTGACGATCGTGAGCGCGCCGTGCTCGCGGCGCGCGCGCAGCGTCGCGGTCGCGCCGCGCAGCGTGTCGAGGCTGAGCCGCACGGCCTCGTACAGGCACTGGCCGTCGGTCGTCAGCGTGACGCCGCGCGGGCTGCGTTCGAACAGCGGTACGCCGAGTTCGGCTTCGAGCTGATACACCTGCTGGCTCACGGCCGGCTGCGTCGAGCCGAGCTCGCGCGCGGCGGCCGTGAAGCTCGCGAGCCGGGCGGCCGATTCGAACGCGCGCAGCGCCTGCATCGACGGTAACGGTTCGGATTTCGACATAAGTCCCTCTAATGGCCCCATAAGGGCCGGACGCCTACCCGCGCGAATTCGGGCGGGCGATAGTGCAGCGGACGGTACGGCACATGCACTTCGCGCACAGCCGCGCAACGCACTCCCCGATTCTAGCCAGCACGGCCGCCGTGCGCGGCAGTTTCTGCGGACCGCCTCCGTCATGCCGGACGTCTCGCTGCCCGGGCGACGAGCCGTTCCATTCGAACACCGCTTTCCCCACGACCGCCGATGACGAACCCGACACCCAACATCCTGATCCTGATGGCCGACCAGCTCACGCCGTTCGCGCTGCCGGCGTACGGCAACCGCGTGGCCCGCACGCCGACGCTCGACCGGCTCGCCGCCGAAGGCGTGGTGTTCGACGCCGCGTACTGCGCGAGCCCGCTGTGCGCGCCGTCGCGCTTCTCGCTGCTGACCGGCAAGCTGCCGTCGGGAATCGGCGCCTACGATAACGCCGCCGAATTGCCCGCGCAAACGCTGACGTTCGCGCACTACCTGCGCGCGGGCGGCTATCGGACGATGCTGTCCGGCAAGATGCATTTCTGCGGCCCCGACCAGTTGCACGGCTTCGAGGAACGCCTCACGACCGACATCTATCCGGCCGATTTCGGCTGGGTGCCGGACTGGGACCAACCGGCCGAGCGGCCGAGCTGGTATCACAACATGAGCTCGGTGCTCGACGCCGGCCCGTGCGTGCGTACGAATCAACTCGACTTCGACGACGAAGTGACGTTCGCGGCGAAGCAGAAGCTGTACGACGTCGCGCGCGAGCGCGCGGCCGGCCGCGATGCGCGGCCGTTCTGCATGGTCGTGTCGCTGACCCATCCGCACGATCCGTATGCGATCACGCGCGAATACTGGGATCGCTACGACGACGACGAGATCGACATGCCGGCCGTGCGGCTCGATGCGGCCGAAAGCGATCCGCATTCGCAGCGGCTGCGTTTCGTCTGCGAGAACGATCGCACACCACCGACCGACGCGCAGATCCGCGCCGCACGCCGCGCGTATTATGGCGCGACGTCCTACGTGGACACGCAGTTCGGCAGCGTGCTGGCCGCGCTCGAGCAATGCGGGTTCGCCGACGACACGATCGTGATCGTCACGTCCGACCACGGCGACATGCTCGGCGAGCGCGGGCTCTGGTACAAGATGACGTTCTTCGAAGGCGGCTGCCGCGTGCCGCTGATCGTCCACGCGCCGGGCCGCTTCGACGCCGCGCGCGTGCGCGGGCCCGTGTCGCACGTCGACCTGCTGCCGACGCTCGTCGAGCTGGCCGGCGCCGCGCCCGCCAGCGGCTGGCCGGACCCGGTCGACGGCGCGAGCCTCGTGGCGCACCTGAACGGCACGCCCGCGCACGATGTCGCGCTCGGCGAATACCTCGCGGAAGGCGCGCTCGCACCGATCGTGATGATCCGCCGCGGCGACTGGAAATACGTGCATTGCCCGGCCGACCCCGATCAGCTTTACAACCTGTCGGACGACCCGCACGAACTGACGAACCTCGCCGGGCGGCCGGAAGCCGCCGACGTGCTCGCCGCGTTCCGCGCGGAGGCCGCGCAGCGCTGGAACCTGCCCGAACTGGACCGGCAGGTGCGCGCGAGCCAGCGGCGCCGGCGCTTCCATTACGCGGCGACGACGCAGGGCCGCATTCAGGCGTGGGACTGGCAGCCGTTCACCGACGCGAGCCAGCGCTACATGCGCAATCACATCGAACTCGACACGCTCGAGGCGATGGCGCGTTTTCCGCGCGTCGGGCGCTGAACGCACCGCATCGCGATCACTGAAGAACGACGGAGGAAGCGAACCATGAAACGGCAATGCAATGCAGCAATCCGAAGAATCGGCGCGGCGCTCGCTGCCGCCGCCGCCGCGTGCGGGGTGGCGACGCAGCCTGCGTATGCCGCCGATCCGCAGACGTGCAGCGAAGTCAAGATGGCGGCGCCCGGCTGGACCGACATCGACGCGACGAATGCGATGGCGGGGGTCGTGCTGAAGGCGCTCGGCTACCGGCAGGACGTGGCGAACCTGTCGGTGCCGATCACGTACCAGGGGTTGAAGAAAGGGCAGGTCGACGTGTTCCTCGGCAACTGGATGCCCGCGCAGGCGCCGCTCGTGAAGCCGTTCGTCGACGAGAAATCGATCGACGTGCTGCACGCGAACCTGAGCGGCGCGAAATTCACGCTCGCGGTGCCCGACTACGTGGCCGCCGCCGGCGTGCATACGTTCGCCGATCTCGCGCGCTACGCGGACCGCTTCGGCGGCAAGATCTACGGGATCGAGCCCGGCGCGCCCGCGAATCAGAACATCAAGCGGATGCTGTCCGACCACGCGCTCGGGTCCGCGAACTGGTCGCTCGTCGAATCGAGCGAGACGGGCATGCTCACACAGGTCGAGCGGGCGGTGCGCGACAAGCGCTGGATCGTGTTTCTCGCGTGGGAGCCGCATCTGATGAACACGAAGTTTCATCTGACGTATCTGTCGGGCGGCGATGCGTATTTCGGCCCGAACTACGGCGGCGCGACGGTCAACACGGTCACGCGTGCCGGGTTCGCCGGCCAGTGCACGAACCTCGCGCGGCTGTTCCGGCAGATGACGTTCTCGGTCGACGTCGAGAACCGGATGATCGCCGACATGCTCGACCGCAAGACGTCGCCCGCGCTCGCGGCGCAGCATGCGCTGAAGGCCGAGCCCGCGCTGGTCGCCGCGTGGCTCGACGGCGTGACGACGGCGGCAGGCGCGCCGGGCCTGCCGGCCGTGCGCGCGGCCCTCGACGGTCATTGATTTTCCCTCTCCGGGCGGCCGGTTTTTCCCGTGCCGCTCGTCTACGTGTTTTCCCGACCCGTCGCATCGTGACCATTTAGTGTCGCCTACAGACGGGTGACGCGAAATATGGGTTTGTATTTTTCGCCAATGGCTGCGTTATTGCGGAAAACGAAATACCGGAGCCAGCAGACGTACCGAATTCGAATCAGCCGGCGTATCGCGGCACGCGCCAGGCCACGGTTCTTTCCATCGAACGGTTCAGGGAGGGTGGTCGACAATGAAGCAAAAGAAAGTCGCCGTAGCCGCCGCGCTCGCATGCGCGGCCTGTATTCCCGCCATCGGACACGCGCAGAGCAGCGTGACGCTGTACGGGATTCTCGACGCCGGCATCACGTACGTGAACAACACGGGCGGTTCGCACGTGGTCAAGTTCGACGACGGCGTCGCCTACGGAAACCGCTTCGGCCTCAAGGGCACCGAAGACCTGGGCGGCGGCCTGAAGGCCGTGTTCGCGCTCGAGAGCGGCTTCCACCTCGGCAACGGGCAACTCGGCTTCGGCGGCGCCGAATTCGGCCGGCAGGCGTATGTGGGCCTGCAGAACGACTGGGGCACGCTGTCGTTCGGCAATCAGCTCGACATCACGAACGAACTCGTGTCGATCTACAACATTTCGGCGTGGGGCAGCGGCTATGCGATCCACCAGGGCGACTTCGACCGCTTCAACGGCGACCGCCTGCCGAATTCGGTGAAGTTTCTGTCGAGCGACATGAGCGGCTTCAAGTTCGGCGCGATGTATTCGTTCGGCAACGTCGCGGGCAACTTCCATCACAACAGCGCATGGAGCGCGGGCGCGAGCTTCACGAAGGGCGACTTCTCGATCGGCGCCGCGTACACGCGCCTGAACAATCCGAACGGCATCTATGCGTTCGACCCGTACGCGATGATCGGCACGCATACGTTCCTCGGCCAGCAGACCGTCACGGTCGATCCGGCGACCGGCGCGCGCACCGACCTGTTCGCGAACACGCCGATGAACGTCGACAGCCAGGGCACGTTCGGCATCGGCACGAGCTACACGATCGGCAAGCTGACGCTCGACGCCAACTACTCGTACACGACGATCAAGGGCTTCGGCCAGTCGTCGCACATGCAGGTGTACGAAGGCGGCGGCCTGTACCAGTTCACGCCGGCGCTGAGCTTCATCGCGGGCTACCAGCACACGCGCTTCGAGGGCCATCACTGGAACCAGTGCACGGCGGGCCTGCATTACCTGTTGTCGAAGCGCACGGACGTGTACATCTCCGGCGACTACCTGCGCGCGTCGCAGGGCGTCGATGCGGTGATCGGCTACAGCTTCACGCCGTCGACGACGCAGACGCAGGCCGACGTGCGGATCGGGATGCGGCATTCGTTCTGAGCGGAGTGGCGGGTTGGTGTGACGTCTTCAGCGAGGTCTCTCTTTGGCGCGAACCGCGGTTCGCGCTTTTTTTTGTGCGATGCGCCGGCTCGACGGCTCGTGGCCGGCGTCGGGCCGGTTTTCGACGATTGGCATATCATCGCGGTTTGGCCGCGTCCGCACCGTTGCCGCGCGCACCCGCGTGCGTCGTCGTTTCCCGAATGGTTGCGGTGCGCACCGCCAGCCGCCGAGACCCCGATGACCACCTCCGTGCCCGATTCCAGTCCGTTATCCCCGTTACCCGTCAACCTGTTCCGCCACGCGCCGTTCCGGCGTTTCTGGGGCACGCGCGTGATGTCGTCGCTGGCCTTCCAGATCCTGTCGGTCGCGATCGGCTGGTATGTGTATGCGCTCACGCACAGCGCGTTCGCGCTCGGCCTGGTCGGCCTCGCGCAGTTCGTGCCGATGTTCGCGCTGACGCTGGTCGTCGGGCAGGTGGCCGACCGCTACGACCGCCGGCGCATCGCGACGATCTGTCAGAGCGTCGAGGCACTGGCCGCCGGCGTGTTCCTGCTCGGCGCGGCGCAAGGGTGGCTGGCCGCGCCGGCCGTGTATGCGCTCGCGGCGATCGTCGGCACGGCCCGCGCGTTCGAGTCGCCGTCGGTGTCGTCGCTGTTGCCGGCCGTCGTGCCGCGCACCGATTTGCCGCGGGCGACCGCGCTGTCGACGTCCGCCAACCAGGCCGCGCAGATTTTCGGTCCCGCGTTCGGCGGATTGCTCTATGGTGTGGGTGCGCCCGTCGCGTTCGGCACGAGCGTGGCGGCCTTCGCGATCGCGGCGATGCTGAGCGGCACGATTCCACTGCGCAGCGCGCCACCCGCCCGCGAGCCGGTCACGCTGCGCTCGGTGTTTTCGGGCATCGCGTTCATCCGGCGCGAGCCGGCGATCCTCGGTGCGCTGTCGCTGGATCTGTTCGCCGTGCTGTTCGGCGGCGCGACCGCACTGCTGCCAATCTACGCGCGCGACATCCTGCAGGTCGGCCCGTGGGGGCTCGGTGCATTGCGCGCGGCGCCGGCCGTCGGCGCGCTCGCGGGCACGCTGTGGCTCACGCGTTTCCCGTTGAAGGGCCGGCCGGGCCGCGCGATGTTCGGCGGCGTGATCGCGTTCGGCATCGCGACGATCGTGTTCGGGTTGTCGCGGCACTTCGCGTTGTCGCTCGTGGCGCTGGCCGCGCTCGGCGCGTCGGACGTGATCAGCGTCGTCGTGCGCCTGTCGCTCGTGCAACTGCGCACGCCCGACGACATGCTCGGCCGTGTGAGCGCGGTCAACGCGTTGTTCATCGGCACGTCGAACCAGCTCGGCGAATTCGAATCCGGCGTGACGGCCGCGTGGTGGGGCGCGCCGGCCGCGATCGTCGTCGGCGGCGCGGCGACGATCGCCGTCGCGCTCGCGTGGATGCGGCTGTTTCCGCAGCTCACGAACATGAAGTCGCTCGAACGCGACGCGTGACGCGCATCACACGTCAAGCATCCTGCGTGACGCGCACGGCCGTACCGTAGCAGATGACTTCGGTTACACCCGACCCGATCTCGGTCGAGTCGTAGCGCATTGCGACGACCGCGTTCGCGCCGAGCTTGCGCGCATCGTCGAGCATCTTGTCGAACGCGTGCTGGCGTGCTTTTTCGCACAGCGACGTGTAGAGCGTGATGTTGCCGCCGAAGATCGTCTGCAGCGACGCGCCGAACGAGCCGACGATCGAGCGCGAGCGCACGACGATGCCCTGTGCGACGCCGAGCGAGCGAACGGTCGTATGGCCGGGGAGGTCGAAGGCGGTCGTGACGCGGGCAGGCGACAGGTCGTCGATGGAGCGGGTGGGTTCGGTCATGGTATGAAAGCGCGTAGCGAATGGTCGAACGACGATTCTAGCCGGACGGAGAAAAGGTATTCGAACGGGTGTACCCATGCAGGTGAACGCCCGTTTCGCCGCGAACGTGCGAGCCGCTCGACACGGAACGTTCAGCGCTTGACCGTCGCGCCGGCAATGCCGCCGAGGTCGACCGCATAGGCCAGCGCGAGCTTGCCGAACTTCAGCGCATGGTTCGCTTGTCGATCCGAGTTTTCCAGCGTGTCGTTCGCCGTGTGGATGTACGGGCTGTCGTTCTGGTCGGCCTCGAACGGGAACGATGCCGGATACCCCTGCGCATTCCACGACGCGTGATCCGAGCATGCGTACCCGCACTGCGATGTGCCGATCGCAAGCTCGGGCAGGTAGGTCTTAGCCAGGTTCGTCAAGTAGGTGTTCTGCGCCGCGTTCGTGTAGTCGGTGATCAGGTAGATGTCCTTCGGATCGCCCTTGTAGTTCGTCATGTCGAGCTGCAGCACGCCGACCACGTTCGCATTCTGCGTGCGGAACTGCTTCGCGATCGCCTTCGAGCCGAGCAACCCGGCTTCCTCGGCCGCATATCCGACGAACTTGATCGTCCGTTTCGGCCGGTAGCCGTTCGCGAGCAGCACGCGTAGCGCCTCGGTCAGGCTGGCGATGCCCGACGCATCGTCGTCGGCGCCGGGCGAGCGCGTGTTTTCCGTCGTGCGGCCCGCGGTCGAATCGAGGTGGCCGCCGAGCACGACGGTGCCTGCGGCCGGATCGCTGCCGCGGATCGTCAGGATCACGGATTTCTGCGGAAAGCCCGTGTGCGCGAATTGTTCGACGGCGATGTCGGCGCGCGACGCCGCCAGCTGCTTCCACTGCAACGCGAGCCAGTCGGATGCGGCGACGCCGTGCGACGTCGTGTAGTAGCGGTTCGTGAAACCCGACAGCGACGTGATCGTGCCGACGATGTTGCTGGCCTGCAGTTGCTGGACCCATGTGCCGATCTGCGGCACGTTCGACACCGTGTACGCGGGGGCAGCGGCCTGTTTCGCGAGCGTCGCAGGCAACGGCTGGAGCGCCTGCCGTGCGTCGTCGAACGAGTCGTGCACGACGTAGCCGGGCCCGTGGCCGCGCGTGCGGTGAACTGCGTGGGCCAGCTCGCCGAGACGGGAATCGTCGATCTCGACGACGTGAACGGTTTCGCGACGCGCGGCGCCGTCGGCCGCCTTGCCGGCTTCGACGGTCGTGCTGTATTGCGCGGTTGCGGTCGCGTCGATACGTTGAAGCTGGCGGAACGCGGTGTCGCCGAGCGTGATCCAGACGGGCGCCGCATGCGCGGCGGCGGTCAACAGCATGCCGCCCAGCGCGGCACTCAGGCGGGTCGATTTCAGAGTAGGCATGTTCGATCTCGTGAGGATGGCGATGTCGATGAAGGGAGCGCGCCGCAGATCGTGCGATGCGCTCCCGCCTGCTGCGGGCGTTACGACTTCTGCGGGACGGTCACGCCGTACGTGCAGCTCTTGTTGTACGCGTTGCCGATCGCGGCGAGCTGCGCGCTGCTGTAGCCGAGCGCGGATGCGGCCGTCAGCACGGCTTGCGCGGCGGCCTTCTGGTTGGTCGAGCTGTTGGTCATCGACAGCCCCTTCAGGAACGCCTTGTCCATCGCCTGCGCGCCGATCGCATCGCGTGCCACGAGGTTGCACGATGCCCAGTACTGGCCGGCCGTGTGGATCTCCGCGCCGCGCGCCTGCGCATAGGTGCGCCCGACGTTCCAGTTGGTCACGCGGCCGCCCCAGAACTCGTTGTGGCCGTCCCAGTTGTAGACCCAGTGATACTGCGCATCCGACGGGCTCCATTGGTTGAAGTCGCGGCTGTACGCGGCGGCGAGATAGTCGCCGGTGCCTTCCGACAAGCCTTCCTGTTGCGACAGGCCGCCGTTGGTGACCCAGTCGTGGATGCCGTGGCCGAGCTCGTGGATCACGACGTCCGCGTCTTCCGCGTCGTCGACGCCGCCTTGCCCGAAGGTCAGCCGGCCGCTGCTCGACGAGTACGACGAGTTGTCGTCGCCCGATTCGCCGTGCGGGTCGTACTGCACGCCGCCCGTGTACTGGTACGGCAGCGCCTTGATGCCGAGCGTCTGGTTCACGTAACGCAGGAACGTGTCGATGTGGTAGTACGCGTTCACGGCCTCGAAATACAGGTTGCCGCGCGTGAATTCGAACGCGGGCGTGGATTGCGACGGGCAGGCCTTGTCGAGCGGCGCATCGAAATCGACGCACGCCGCGTACGGGCCCGTCAGCGTGTAGCGCGTGCCCGACTGCGCGAGATCCTTCAGCGTCACGCGTACGCGCGCGGCCGTGAGCTGCGTCGAATCCGCGTCGTTGCCGTCCTTGTAGCCCGTGCTGCCGTAGCTGCTCTTCGTCGGCGACAGCGGATCGGGGCGGAACACGAAGCCGGTGCCGTCGGTCGCGTAGAACGCCTTGTCCTCGGCGCGTAGCACTTCGCCGCTGCCCGAATCGATCAGCAGTTCCCAGTCGCCTTTCGGGCCATCCTGCGGGCGGCCGCGCACCTTCCACGCGGTGTGCGTGCCGGCCTTGTCGACGAACGCGACGAGTTGCGCATCGAGATGCGTGAAGCCGCTCGCGCCGAGATACGCGCGGGCGCGGTCGAATGCCTGCTGCTGGTCGACGGCCTGCGACTTGCGCGTCGTCGCGACCACGCCGTTGATCGTGTTGCTCGCGACGTACAGGATGCGGCCGTCCTTCGCGACGGTCACCGCGATGTCGCTGCCGTACACGGGCAAGCCGGCCGCCTGCTGCTGCAGGCGCACGACGGTGAAGTCGGCGTCGTCGCGTTCCGATGTGACGACGAGGCTCGCGAGCGCGGCGGCGTCGAGCCCGAGCTGCGCCGCTTGCGACGCGACGAAGTCGCGCGCGGTGGCGGCGGGTGTCGCGGCGGCTTTCTTGACGCGATAGGCCGGGTTGTACAGCGTGACGGCGACGCCGTCCGCGCGGAATTGCCCGGCAGCCGTGTCGGCCTTCGCGGCCGGCGGCGCGACGCCGCGCGTCAGGCTTTCGCGCAGGCTCGCGGCCTGCGGATTCGGCGCTTTCGTATCGGCCAGGGTGCCGCCGACGATGCCGAAACCGAGCGCGAGACTCAGGGCGAGCGGCAATGCTTTGCGTGATGTCTGCATACGTGATCCTCATCTCAACGGTTGGACACGCCCGCGCGCTCGTGGCGAGCAGGCACGACACGGCCCGCGCGCCTGTTCGATGGAACCGGTGCGGCAAAGCGGTGTTGGGGGTATCGACTGACTAAGGATCCCTAACTGTCAGGTCGAAAAGAAGCGGGCAGGAGAGGCGGACGAGAAGCGAACGGCAGGCAGGTGCGGCGACGGCGAATCGAGCATCGTCATGTCATACCCCTCGGATCGATATTGGATATCGGTTGGCAGCCTGCGTGACCCGACGTCCGTCGAGATCGACGATCGGGTCGTTAGGCTATCTATCTAACTTTGTTTGGTATGTTACAGAATATTTTCAACGACATTCCAGATTATTTTCGACGACCGCTTCGGTTCGTCGACCAGTCGCCGGCATTGTTCAACGAACGGCGGGAAACGCTGCCGGAACGCGTAATACCGCGCCGGATTGTGATCAAAAGCCGAGGCGATCAGCGCGTCGGCCGCCGGTCGCTGCGCGGGCTCATCCCGAATCGCGCGCGATAGGTGCGCGAAAAATGCGACGGCGATTCGAAGCCGCACGCGACGCACACCGACGTGATGCTCATGTCGGTCTGTTGCAGCAGTTCGCGTGCGCGATCGAGGCGCAGGTTCAGGTAGAAGCGCGTCGGCGTGTCGTTCAGCATCGCGCTGAACAGCCGTTCGAGCTGGCGCCGCGTGATCGACACTTCCTGCGCGAGCGCGTCGGAGCCGAGCGGGTTGTCCATGTGCCGCTGCATCGTGCCGATCACCTGGATCAGCTTGCGGTTGTGCACGCCGTAGCGCGCGGCGATCTCGAGCCGCTGGCTGTCCGAGCGCTGCCGGATGCGGCTGACGACGAACTGCTCGGAGATCGCGGCCGCGAGGTCGGCGCCGTGCCGGCGGCCGATCAGGTCGAGCATCATGTCGATCGACGCGGTGCCGCCCGCGCACGTGATGCGCCGCTCGTCGATCTCGAACAGCTCCTGCGTCGCGTTCAGGCCGGGATAGCGCTCGCGGAACGCCGCCAGCGCTTCCCAATGCAGCGTGAGCGGCTGCGACGCGTAGAACAGCCCGGCTTCCGCGAGCACGAAGCTGCCCGTATCGATGCCGCCGAGCGTGGCGCCATGCCGGTGCTGGCGGCGCAGCCAGTCGCCGAGCGTGCGCGTGTAGCACACGAGCGGATCGAAGCCCGCGACGACGAACACCGTATCGACCTGCGGGACGTCCGCGCACGCGGCTTCGGCGGCGACCGGAATGCCGTTGCTCGCGGCCACGGGTGCGCCGTCCGTGCTGATCACGTGCCAGCGATACAGCTCGGTGCGAAAGCGGTTCGCGACGCGCAGCGGCTCGACCGCGGACATGAAGCCGAGCGCGGAGAAGCCGGGTAGCAACAGGAAGTGGAAATCCTCGGGCATCGGGGTGTGGGGTGCAAGCAGGTAGTCGGTACGAGCCGTGCGTCGCGACGAGCGGGCCGGCGCGGGCCGCGCCCGATTCGCGGGCGCCGAACGTTCAAGCCGGGATTATCGCGGGTTTTGCCGGCGCTCAGCGCGTTTTTGCACGATGCACCGTCCGGCGCGCCGTCGTCGACGGCAATTCGCCGAACTGGGCCTTGTACGCGTTCGCGAAATGCCCGAGATGAATGAAGCCCCAGCGTGCAGCCGCTTCGCTGATCGGCAGGTCGGCGTGCCGCGTGTCGAGCAGCAGGCGTCGCACCTGCGCGAGGCGCAGCGAGCGCGTGTAGTTGAGCGGCGTCGTCTGTACGACCGACTGAAAGCTGTTCTGCATCGTGCGCCGGCTGACGCGCAGTTGCGTGCACAGGCTCAGGATGTCGACGGGTGCTTCCGGGTGCTCGATCACGTAGTCGTGCACGCGGCGCACGATGTCGGCGTGGCACGCGTGCGTGAGCCGGTGCTGCAGCTCGGGTATCCGGTAGGTCATGAGATCGACCAGCACGTTGCCGACGTCGGCGCGCATCGCGCGCTGCACGCGTGCAGCGTCGAACGTATCGGGCGCCGCCAGCACGCGTTCGAGCAGCGTGGCGAGGTGCACGCTCGCGCGCTCGCGCGCGGCGACCGGCACCTCGACCACGCCGCGTCGCAGCGCGCGTGCGTCCAGCCGGACGCCGGCGGCATCTTCGATCTGCTGCATCAACTCGGGTTCGACGACCACGCCGATCAGCGACATGTCGTCGGGCGAATGGAGTTCGAACGGTACGCCGCCGCGCGCCACCACGATCGTACCGGGCTCGACGCGCGCATTGCCGAAGGCGAAGGCGCCCGAGCCGGCGAGCGGCATCCCGAATACCGTATGGCCGGGCGGCAAGCATCCGCGCTGGATGATGCGCACGTTCGCCGTTTCCTGGAACAGTTGCACGCCGTCGAGCACCGCGTGTTTGACCACGCTGCGATACGAGCCGGCCCCGATCTGGTCGTAACGCTGATCCCAGCCGCGCAGCGCCTCGGCATGCCGGTCTGCGTCGTCGAACCTCTGATGTAACACACGCATGGCGCCTCCGGCGATCGTTCGGACCGCGCAAGACTAAACCGACCGGGCGGTCGGCGCAATACGGGGGAGCGCTATTCCGCGCGCGTGCTTCCGAGGGGCGGAAGGCGCACTGCCGCGCGGCTTTCACGCGCATTTCCGATATCCCGAATCGGCACGCACGCGTTGCCGGTCCGGGTGCTGGGCGGGTTTATTGTCGAACTACAGTCGCTCCACATCACGTGAACCCCCACTGGAGGCGGCATGAGGACAAGGCGACGAACCGCGGCGCTCGCGGCGACGCTGGCGTTGGCGGCGGCATGGGCCGGCGGCGCGAACGCGGCGGAAAAACCCGAAGAACTGGTCGTGCAGAAGATGCCGCCGTGGCATCCGCACGCGCTTTACATCGTCGACATCTCGATGCCGTCGATGACCGACGGGCGCATCTATGTATACGACGCCGATGCGAAGAAGCTGCTCGGCCAGATCGACGGCGGTTTCGCTCCCGGCTTCGCGATCTCGCCCGACCGCAAGACCAGCTTCGTCGCGACGACCTACTTCTCGCGCGGCTCGCACGGCGCGCGCACCGACGTCGTCGAGATGATCGACAACGCGACGCTCGATCACGCGGGCGAAATCGTGATCCCGGCGAAGCACGCGCAGCACGTGCCGTCACCGTACAACACAGCGTTCAGCGCCGACGGCAAGCGGCTGTACGTCGCGAACATCACGCCGGCCGCATCGGTGACGGTGATCGACGCCGTCTCGAAGCGGGTGCTGTCGGAGATCGACATGGCCGCGTGCGTGCTCGCGTATCCGTCGGGCAACGACCGTTTCACCGCGCTGTGCGAAAGCGGCAAGGCGCTGACCGTCACGCTCGATGCGAACGGCAAGGAAACGAAGCGCACGATGTCGGACGCGTTCATCGACGTCGACAAGGATCCGGCGTTCGTGAACGCGTCGCGGTACGGGGGCGACTATCTGTTCACCACCTACGGCGGATACGTGCGCAGCGCCGATTTCAGCGGCGACAAGCCGGCATTCGGCAAACCGTGGCCGCTGCTGACGGACGCCGAGCGCGCGGAAGGCTGGCGCCCGGGCGGCATGCAGCAGACGGCCGTGCACGCGAAGCAGAACCGGTACTACGTGCTGATGCACAAGGGCACCGACGGCTCGCACAAGGATCCCGGCACGCAGGTGTGGGTGTACGACCTGAAGTCGAAGCAGCGCGTCGCGCGCTGGGATCTCGCGCAGCAGAAGGTCGATCCGCTCGTGTCGATCCAGGTCAGCGAGGACGACAAGCCGCTGTTCTACGGGCTGACGGCAACCTCCGACCTCGTCGTGATGGATGCGCGCACCGGCGCGCTGCGGCACGTCGAGAAGCAGATCGGCAATACGTCGTCGCTGCTCGTCAACCCGTGAGGCCGCGATGACCCTCGATCCCGTACTCGCCACCAGCGCGCAGGCCGGCGCGGCCGCCGTCGTGCTGCTCGGCGCCTTCGCGAAGATGCGCCGGCCCGCCGCGTTCCGCCAGGCGCTCGCCGGCTACCGGCTACTGCCCGATGCGCTGAGCGCGCCCGTCGCGTTCGCGATTCCGTTGGCCGAAGCGATCGGCGCCGCGGCGCTGCTGTTTCCCGATACGCGCACGGCCGGCGCGATCGCGCTGATCGCGCTCTTCCTGGCGTTCGCGGCCGGCCTCGCGATCAACCTGCTGCGCGGCCATACCGACATCGATTGCGGCTGTTCCGGCTTCACCGCCGCCCGTGCGGACGCACCGCGCGGCATCGGCTGGCTGCATGTCGGCCGCGTGCTGCTGCTCGTCGCGCTGGCCGCGACCGCGTTCGTCGAGCCGGGCACGCGCGCCGTGGTGTGGCTCGACTACCTGACGCTGTTCTTTTCCGTGCTGCTGATCGTCTGCGCGCTGCTCACCGTCGACGTGCTGCTCGCCAACGTCCCGCGCCTTGCCCACCTGAGGAATTCATGATGCAAACCGCTCTCACCGTTTCCACCGCCCTGTTGTGGGTGGCCGTCCTCGCGCTCGGCGCGATCTGCCTCGCACTGGTGCGCCAGATCGGCATCCTGTACGAACGCATCATGCCGGCCGGCGCGCTGATGATCGACAAGGGGCCGGCGGTCGGCGCGATCGCGCCGACGTTCGAACTGACCGACATTCGCGGCTCGCACGTGAAGGTCGGCGGCATCGACGCATCGGGCAAGGCGACGCTGCTGTTCTTCCTGTCGCCGACGTGCCCGGTCTGCAAGAAGCTGTTGCCGCTGCTCCCGTCGCTGCAGGCCAGCGAGGCGACGCCGGTGAACATCGTGCTCGCGAGCGACGGCGATGCCGACGAACACGCGCGCTTCGCGCGAAAGCACGACCTCGGGCGCTTCCCGTACGTGCTGTCGCAGGAGCTCGGCCTCGCGTATCAGATCGGCAAGCTGCCGTATGCGGTGCTGCTCGACGAAACGGGCACGGTGCGCGCGAAGGGGCTCGTCAACACGCGCGAGCATCTCGAGAGCCTGTTCGAGGCGAAGGAGCGCGGCGTCGCGTCGCTGCAGCAGTACGTGCACGGCGACCCCGGCCGCGATGCCCACGACGGGCACGCGCAGCACGCATGACCGGCCGAACCTTTTTCAACGTCATTGGAGAACGACGACATGGGCGTGTTTGATTCATGGTTCGAGCGGTCGGCGCGCGGCGTCGCGCAGCACAGTTCGCGGCGCAGCGCGATGGCGAAACTCGGCAAGGTGCTGGTGGGGTCGGCGCTGCTGCCGCTGCTGCCTGTGGACCGCACCGCGTATGCGGCCGACGCGGCATCCGGCGCGTCGGGCGCATCCGGTGCTGCGGCATCGGGGGCAAGCGACGACCCGACGAGCTGCGACTACTGGAAATACTGCGCGATCGACGGCTGGCTTTGCAGTTGCTGCGGCGGCACGTCGAGCAGTTGCCCGCCGGGTACGACGCCTTCGCCGATCACGTGGATCGGCACCTGCCGCAATCCGCACGACGGTTCGGACTACATCGTTTCGTACAACGATTGCTGCGGAAAAACGTCGTGCGGCAAGTGCTTCTGCAATCGCAACGAGCGCGAGAAGCCGCTGTACAAGCTGTCGCTGAACAACGACATCAACTGGTGCATGGCGAACGGTAATTCGAATTACCACTGTTCGGTTTCGGTTCTGCTGGGAGCGGCAAAACAATGAGCGTGAAGCAGGCGGGAAAAATCGTCGTTGCGTGCATGACGGCCATGGCGGCCATCGCGTTGCCCGGCGCGGCCGGTGCACAGGACACCGTGCGTTACCCGGCCGGGAAAGGCTTGTTCGACACGCAGTGCGCGGTGTGTCACCAGGCGGGCGGGAAAGGGCAGGACGGCCTTGCGCCGCCGCTGACCGAGTATCCGGGCAAGTACGCGGCGGCGGAAGCCGGGCGTGCGCAGTTGATCGCGACGCTGCTGCACGGGATGTTCGGCGAGATCGAAGTGCACGACAAGCGCTACAACTTCAAGATGCCGTCGTTCGCGAGCGCGAGCGACGACGACATCGCGCACGTGCTCAACTACGTCGTGTTCGACCTCAACGCGCAGCATGGCGACGCGAAGCCGTTCACGGCGGCCGATATCCGTGCGGCGCGCGCGAAGCCGATGGACGGCGCGGCCGTGCATGCGCAGCGTGCGGCGGTGATCAAGGGGCTCGGCCTGTGAACGGCGCTTGCGCGCCGTCGTCGCGGTTCGGCGGCCTGTCGCATCGCCTGTCGTCCCGGTTGCTCCTGGCGGGTGCCGCGGCTTGCGCGTTTGCCGGGCCCGCGCATGCGGACGGCACAGCCGATGCGGCGCTGGCACGACAGCATTGGATGCTCAACTGCATGGGCTGCCACACGGCGACGGGCGGCGGCATTCCCGGCAAGGTGCCGCCGCTCGCGAACTCGCTCGGCTATTTCACGCATCTGCCGGCCGGGCGCGAGTACGTGATGCGCGTGCCCGGCGCGTCGAACTCGGCGCTGTCGGATCGGGAGCTGGCCGACGTGCTGAACTGGCTGCTCACGACGACGAACCGCGATGCGCTGCCACGCGACTTCAAACCGTATACGGCCGCCGAAGTTGCCGCGCACCGCCGTCCCGCGCTGTCGGACGTCGCGACCGTGCGCGCCGGCCTCGTCCGCGCGTTGCAGGCGCGCGGGATCGACGGCGTTGCGGATCGCTACTGACCGACTGACTCAACGAATCAGGAAAACGTGAACATGGAGACGAACCAAACCTTTCCGCTGCTCGACGCAACCCGCGCGTTTCTCGCGAAGCCGAAGAAGATGCTGATCGGCGCCGAGTGGAGCGACGCCGCGTCGGGCCGCCGGATCGAGGTCGTGAACCCGGCCGACGGCACCGTGCTCGCTCGCGTGCCCGAAGCGGACGAACGCGACGTGCAGCAGGCCGTCGCCGCCGCGCGCCATGCATTCGATGCGGGCCCGTGGCGCAGCGCGAAGACCACCGATCGCGAGCGCCTGATGCTGGTGCTCGCCGAGCTGATCGAAGCCAACGCGCGCGAGCTCGCCGAAATCGAATCGCTCGACAACGGCAAGCCGGTGACGGTCGCGCAAGGGCTCGACGTCGCGATGGCCGCGCAGTGCTTTCGCTACATGGCCGGCTGGGCGACGAAGATCGAAGGCAGCGTGATCGACGCCGGCGTGCCGTACCTGCCGGACAGCGAGATCTTCGCCTATACGCGCAAGGAACCCGTCGGCGTGGTCGGCGCGATCATTCCGTGGAATTTCCCGCTGCTGATGGCCGCATGGAAAATCGCACCGGCGCTCGCGACCGGCTGCACCGTCGTGCTGAAGCCTGCCGAAGACACGCCGCTGAGCGCGTTGCGGCTCGGCGAGCTGATCCAGGCGGCCGGGTTTCCGGACGGCGTCGTCAATATCGTCACCGGCTACGGTCATACGGCCGGCGCGGCGTTGTCGCGCGATCCGCGCATCGACAAGATCGCATTTACCGGGTCGACGCTAACGGGCAAGACGATCGGCCACGCGGCGCTCGACAACATGACGCGGATGTCGCTGGAACTCGGCGGCAAGTCGCCGGTGATCGTGCTGCCCGACGTCGATCTCGACAAGGCCGCGCTGGGCGTCGCGAACGCGATCTTCTTCAACCAGGGGCAGGTGTGCACGGCCGGTTCGCGCGCGTACATCCATTCGAAAGTGTTCGACGGCGTGATCGAGCGCGTCGCGAAGATCGCGGCGAGCCTGAAGATCGGCCCGGGGATGGATCCGTCGACGCAGATCGGGCCGCTCGTGTCGGCGAAGCAGCGCGAGCGCGTGTGCGGGTACATCGACTCGGGGTTCGGCGAGGGCGCGCGCGCCGCCGCCGGCGGCCGCGCGATCGACGGCCCCGGCTTCTTCGTCGAACCGACGGTGCTGGTCGATACGACGCAGGCGATGCGCGTGGTGCGCGAGGAGATCTTCGGGCCGGTGCTCGTCGCGATGCCGTTCGACGATCTCGATACGGCCGTGCGGCTCGCGAACGATACGCCGTATGGCCTCGGCGCGAGCATCTGGTCGAACGATCTTGCGGCGATTCACAAGCTGGTGCCGCGGATTGCGGCGGGCACCGTGTGGGTCAACTGCCACTCGCTGCTCGACAACGCATTGCCGTTCGGCGGAATGAAGCAGTCGGGCTTCGGCCGCGAACTCGGCCGCGCGGTGATCGACCAGTACATGGAGAGCAAGTCGGTGATGATGAACTACGCGTGAGCGTCGCGGCGAGTGCGTGCGTTGCCGGCGTACCGGGAACGCACGCGCTTGCCGTCACGCGCGGATCAGCACCACCCCGACGATGAGGCACGCCGCGCCGGCAATGCGGATCGCGCTCGCCGAATGCTGCTGGATGCCGAGCACGCCGAAGTGGTCGAATACGAGCGCGCCGGTCATCTGCCCGACGACGATCAGCGCGAGCGTCGTCGCCGCGCCCAAGCGCGGCACCATCAGGATCGCGATGCCGACGAATACCGCGCCGAAGAATCCGCCCGTCCAGCTGAACCACGACCCCGCGCCGGAGAACGTGCCGCTCACGCGCGGGTGAGGCGACAAGAGCGCGACCGCCAGCATCGCGGCCAGGCCGACGACGTAGCTGACCGACCCGGCCCACCACGGCGAACCGAGCTGCGCGCGCAGGTTCGCGTTGAGCACCTGCTGCAATGCAACGCTGATGCCGGCCGCCACGACCAGCAGATACGACAGGAAGGTAGCCACGAGGACGAACGCTCCGAAAGGATGGCCGCGCCGGCGATGCCGGCACGGAAGGCTTTCATTCTGCGGAGCGCGCCGGTATAACGCAAATATCGAATCCGGCGCTCATCCATCTCGTTTCGGCATGCCATCACTCCGGCAAATCCAGTACTTCCTGACCGTGGCGGACCTCGGCGGCTTCACGCCGGCCGCGGGTGCGCTCCATGTCGCGCAGTCGGCGCTCAGCCGGCAGATCGGTCAGCTCGAGGACGAACTCGGGTTCCCGCTGTTCGACCGCGAGCCGAGGGGCGTGCGGCTCACGCCGGCCGGCGCGATCTACCGCGAACGCGTGGCGTCGGTCCCGGCCGCGCTGACGGCGGCTGCCGACGAAGGTGCACGGTTGTCGCGCGGGGAAGCCGGCGTGCTGCGGCTTCTGCATTCCAGTACCGTTCCCGTCGGCAGCCTGATGCCGGATCTGGACCGCTTCATGCGCGATTGTCCGGGCGCGCGGGTCGATCTCGACCGCGCGTCGTCCGAGGATCAGGTGACCGAAATTGCGAACGGCCATGCCGATATCGGGATCGTTCGGCTGCCGGTGCTGCGGCGCGATGCACGCGTGCGTTTCGTTGAACTGGCCGCCGAGCGCTTGTGCGCGGCGGTGCCGGCCGATCATCCGCTCGCGGGCCGCAAACGCATCGCGATAGCGCGGCTGCGGCATGAGCCGTTCGTATCGGCCGTGTCTCGGGAGCGGGGCGGCCTCGCGCGCGTCGTGATCGATCTGTGCCTGAAGCGAGGCTTCGTGCCGGCGGCCGCGCGGATCGTGTCGCCGAAGACGTCGATGCTGAATCTCGTCGCGGCCGGGTGGGGGGTGGCGATCGTGCCGGCGCGGATGGCGAGCGTCGGGATCGACGGCGTCGCGTTCGTGCCGATTTCCGACGAGGACGCGCGATCGGTGTGCGCGCTGGTGCTGCCGGTGGAGCCGACGGTGCTGGCGCAGGCGTTCGTGCGGGCGGTGACGGCGGGCTGAACGCGCCGCGTCGCCACCCTGACGGCCAGCGTGTTCGGCCGGACCGACGTCGAGACTCAGACGCCGTATCCCGCGTCGCGCATCAACCGGCGCGCCGCGTCGCCGCGCGGGCCTTCCGCATCGAATCGCGCGCGAAGGTTCGCGTCTGCGTCGCGCGTCACGGCGCGGTGCATGGCCGCGATGACGGCGAAAAGGACGACGAAAAGGGCGACGACGAAGCAAGCGACGAGCATCGTATGGCTCCTGGCTGAATAGATCGGAGGCAGACACCGCGACGGCCGGCCGCGTCCGTCGGCATCCGTTCCAATGACGCGCAACATCCAGGCCCGGAGCGGCACGGTATCCGGCGGCGGCGCGCGATCGCCCGGCGATTCCCAGCATAGGGCCGCCCCGCGGTATTCGGCGACGTGTCGGAAATCCGTCAGCAAGGCCGTGGCGGAATCGAAAGGCGCGCGCCGCATCCGGGCAATCCCGTCGCGCGCCAGAAAAACCCCAAACCCCCATCCGGCAAGCCTCTCGCCGAACCTAGTGGTTTCCACTCATAGTCGCAAACAGTCAAGAACAGGTCGCCGCCGGTCTTCTCGGTGCGAATATGGCTCGTTACTTTTACTCCCACGATGCAGGCCGGCGCACACTCCGCGCACCGGCTGCCGCGAGATCAACCGGGAGGAATCGAACCATGAAGTCGACGAAGATCGCCGCGCTAGCCGCGGCCGTGCTGGCGACCGGCGCGTTCACGCACGCGGCGCTTGCCGAGACGGAGGCCGCGACCTGCCGCACCGTGCGTTTCGCGGATATCGGCTGGACCGACATCACGTCGACCACGGCGCTCGCGTCGACCGTGTTCGAGGCGCTCGGCTACAAGCCGACCACGACGATCGCGTCGGTGCCGATCTCGTTCGCCGGTCTCAAGAGCAAGCAGCTCGACGTGTCGCTCGGCTACTGGTGGCCCGTGCAGCAGAAGCAGTTGCAGCCGTTCCTCGACAGCAAGTCGATCAACGTCGTCGAGCCGCCGAACCTGTCCGGCGCGAAGGCGACGCTCGCGGTGCCGAGCTACGAATACCAGGCCGGCCTGAAGACCTTCGACGACATCGCGAAACACCGCGCGGAACTCGACGGCAAGATCTACGGGATCGAGCCGGGCAGCAGCGCGAACGCGACGATCCAGAAGATGATCGACACGAACCAGTACGGGCTCGGTGGCTTCAAGCTCGTCGAATCGAGTGAGGCCGGGATGCTGGTGACGGTCGAGCGCGCGATCCGCGAGAAGAAGTGGGTCGTGTTCCTCGGCTGGGAGCCGCATCCGATGAACATCCAGCTCAGCATGAACTACCTGTCCGGCGGCGACGCGGCGTTCGGGCCGAACTACGGCGAAGCGCGCGTGTACACGCTGACCGCGCCCGACTTCATCGCGCGCTGCCCGAACGCGGGCAAGCTCGTGACGAACCTGCGCTTCTCGACCCAGCTCGAGAACCAGCTGATGCAGTCGGTAATGAACAAGACCAAGCCGGCCGAGGCCGCGAAGGCGTACCTGAAGAAGAACCCGCAGGTGCTCGATCCCTGGCTCGCAGGCGTCAAGACGTTCGACGGCAAGGACGGCCTGCCTGCCGTGAAGGCGTATCTCGGCCTGTAACGGCCTGCGCCCACGCGCTCCCCGCAATGCGACACAACCCGAATCAAGCGAGGCATCCAGCATGAACCACGAAGTCATCATCACCTGCGCCGTCACGGGCGCGGGCGATACGGTCGGCAAGCATCCGGCGATTCCGGTCACGCCGAAGGAGATCGCGGCCGCCGCGATCGAAGCCGCGAAGGCCGGCGCGACGGTCGCCCACTGCCACGTGCGCGATCCGCAGACGGGGCGCGGCAGCCGCGACCCGAACCTGTATCGCGAAGTGGTCGACCGCATCCGCTCGGCCGACGTCGACGTGATCATCAACCTGACGGCCGGCATGGGCGGCGATCTCGAGATCGGCCCCGGCGAGGACCCGATGCGCTTCGGCAAGGGGACCGACCTGGTCGGCGGTCTCACGCGCCTCGTACACGTCGAGGAACTGCTGCCGGAAATCTGCACGCTCGACTGCGGCACGCTGAATTTCGGCGACGGCGATTACATCTACGTGTCGACACCCGCGCAGTTGCGCGCCGGCGCGAAGCGCATCCAGGAACTCGGCGTGAAGCCGGAGCTGGAGATCTTCGATACGGGCCATCTGTGGTTCGCGAAGCAGCTGCTGAAGGAAGGGCTGCTCGACGATCCGCCGCTGTTCCAGCTGTGCCTGGGCATTCCGTGGGGCGCACCGGCCGATACGGGCACGATGAAGGCAATGGTCGACAACCTGCCGCCGGGCGCGCACTGGGCCGGCTTCGGGATCGGCCGCATGCAGATGCCGATGGTCGCGCAGGCGATGCTGCTCGGCGGTCACGTACGCGTGGGCCTCGAAGACAACATCTGGCTCGATCGCGGTGTGCATGCGACCAACGGCACGCTCGTCGAGCGCGCTCGCGAGATCGTCGAGCGCCTCGGCGGCCGCGTGCTGACGCCGGCCGAAGGCCGCCGCAAGCTCGGCCTGCCGGCGCGCGGCGAACGTGCGCTGGAGCGTCGCGCGATCGCCGAATTCGCGTGAGCTTTTTCACTGACTGACATTGCATGGCGGTATGCGTCGACGCGCGGCCGCCCACCGATTTCCCCTGAATTGAAGGATGTATCGACATGGCAGTGAAGACCGACATCAAGACGTTTGCCGCCATCGGCACCGGCGTGATCGGCAGCGGATGGATTTCCCGCGCGCTCGCGCACGGTCTCGACGTGGTCGTGTGGGACCCGGCGCCGGGCGCCGAAGCGCGGCTGCGCGCGAACGTCGCGAATGCGTGGCCCGCGCTCGAACGCGTCGGCCTCGCACCGGGCGCCGATCCCGCGCGGTTGCGGTTCGTGTCGACGATCGAGGAATGCGTCGCCGATGCCGATTTCATCCAGGAAAGCGCGCCCGAGCGCGAGGCGCTGAAGCTCGAGCTGCACGAACAGATCAGCCGTGCGGCGAAGGCCGATGCGATCATCGCGTCGTCGACGTCGGGGCTGCTGCCGACCGATTTCTACGCGCGGGCGACGCATCCGGAGCGCTGCGTGGTCGGCCATCCGTTCAACCCCGTCTACCTGCTGCCGCTCGTCGAGGTGCTCGGCGGTGCGCGCACGTCGCCGGAAGCGGTCGAAGGCGCGATGGAGGTCTATCGCAAGCTCGGCATGCGGCCGCTGCACGTGCGCAAGGAAGTGCCGGGCTTCATCGCGGATCGTCTGCTGGAAGCGTTGTGGCGGGAGGCGCTGCATCTCGTCAACGAAGGCGTCGCGACGACCGGCGAGATCGACGACGCGATCCGCTTCGGCGCGGGTATCCGCTGGTCGTTCATGGGCACGTTCCTGACCTACACGTTGGCCGGCGGCGATGCGGGCATGCGACACTTCATGCAGCAATTCGGCCCCGCGCTCGAACTGCCGTGGACGAAACTGGTCGCGCCGACGTTGACCGATGCGCTGATCGACAACGTCGTCGAAGGCACGGCCGAACAGCAAGGCACGCGCAGCATCAAGGAACTCGAGCGCTATCGCGACGAGTGCATCACCGAGGTGCTGAAATCGATCGCCGCGGTGAAGGCGCGGCACGGGATGCGATTCGAGGAATAAAGGACAGGCGATGACGGGCGATACTCCGCTGACGATTCACCGCGACGTGGTGCGGCCCGAATGGGTCGACTACAACGGCCACCTGCGCGATGCGTTCTACCTGCTGATCTTCAGCTTCGCGACCGATGCGTTGCTGGATCGCATCGGCCTCGACGACGCCGCGCGTCGCGAGCGGGGGCGCTCGGTCTACACGCTCGAAGCGCACGTGAACTACCTGCACGAGATCAAGGAAGGCACGGCCGTGCGCGTCGATGCGCGCGTGCTCGCGCACGACGCGAAGCGGCTGCACCTGTATCTCGAACTGTTCGCCGACGGGCATGACGACGCGGTATCGGCGAGCGAGCAGATGCTGCTGCACGTCGATACGCGCGACGGCGCGAAATCGGCGCCGTTCGACGACGACGTGGCCGCGCGCGTGGCCGAACTGCACGCATTGCAGCGCGATTGCGCGGCGCCTGCGTATGCGGGCCGCGTGATCGGGCTGCCGCCGCGCCGCTAGCGGCGCGCTTCGCCTTCCGATCTTCACTCTCGACCGCGGAGCGCACACGATGCTCGAACCGGAAATCGCGGCGTTCGTCGCGGCCGTCGACGCGTGGTATCCGGCCGATGCGGCGGCGCGCCCGCCCGACGAACAGCGCCGCCTCTACGACCGCTTCGCGGCCGAATGGACGCCGGCCGCGCTGCCGGCCGGCATCGTGCAGCACGACGCCGCGTGGCGTGCGCCGGACGGCCGCACGATCGCGCTGCGGCGCTATACGTCGGCGCACGGCGCGCCGCGCGGCACGGTGCTGTTTTTTCACGGCGGCGGTTTCGTCGTCGGCTCGCTCGACAGTCATGCGCTGATCACTGCGCAACTGGCCGCCGATACGGGCCTCGACGTGATCGCCGTCGACTACCGGCTGGCGCCCGAACACCGCGCGCCGGCCGCACTCGAAGATTGCGTGGCGGTGACGCGCGCCGCGCGCGATGCACGCTGGCCGTTCGGGCCGTGCGCGCACCCGTTGACCCTCGCGGGCGACAGCGCGGGCGGGATGCTCGCGGCGGCGGTGGCGACCGCGCTGCGCGATGCGGGCGAACGTAACGTGGACGGCATCGCGCTCGTTTATCCGATGCTCGGTTTCGAGCCGCAATCGCCCGCGCGCGAAACGGAAGCGCACGCGCCGATGCTGACGCTCGACGACGTGCATCGTTATCGCGCGCTGTACTGGGGCAGTGACTTGTCCGGCGCGCTGCGGAGCGGCAACCCGCTGCTGCGCGCGTCGGTGCCGCTCGAGGCAGCGCGTTTCGACGGCCTGCCGCCGGTGCTCGCGATCGGCGCGGAGCACGATCCGCTACGCGACGATGCGCGCGTGTACGTCGAACGGATTCGTGCGGCCGGCGGGGTGGCGCGCCACTGGATGGGAGAGGGGCTGGTGCACGGCTGCTGGCGCGCGCTCGGGACGAGCCCGCAGGCCGCATGGATGCACCGGATGGTCGGCGGGTTCTTGCTCGCACCACACGCGTAGCGGGCGTTTTCCGGGAGGCAACGATGCAGGCAGCGGCGCAACACCGTATCGAGGACTGGCGGACGTTTTCGGCCGACGCGGCCATCGCGGCGGCGACGATCGGCGATGACGCGGTGGATATCGAGTGGAGCGACGCACGACGATCGCCGTTCCATTTCGACTGGCTGCGCGACAACTGCGCGTGTGCCGCGTGCGTGCATGCGATCACGCGCGAACAGGTGTTCGAGATCGCCGATGCGAGCGAGGATTTGTCTGCGCTCACCGTGCATGTCGAAACCGACGGTGCGCTGCATGTGGAATGGAACGACGGGCATCGCAGTGCGTGGTCGCCCGGCTGGTTGCGTGCGCATGCATACGACGATGCGTCGCGCGCGGAGCGCCTGGCCGCGCACGGGCGCCACGTATGGACCGGCGACGATGCGACGGCGATCGGCGTGTTCGCGTGGCGCGACGTGATGGAGGACGACCGCGCACTGCTGGCATGGCTCGGCGCTTTGCAGCGCACGGGGCTGACGCTCGTCGAGGGCGTGCCGGCCGAGCGCGGCCGCGTCGACGGGATCGCGCGCCGCATCGGCCTGATCCGCGAAAGCAATTTCGGTGTGCTGTTCGACGTCGAATCGAAGCCGCGCCCGGACAGCAATGCGTATACGTCGCTGAATCTTCCGCCGCACACCGACCTGCCGACACGCGAATTGCAGCCCGGCGTGCAGTTCCTGCACTGCCTCGCGAACGACGCGACGGGCGGCGACAGCATCTTCCTCGACGGCTTCGCGCTAGCGGACGCACTGCGGCGCGAACATCCGGACGATTTCGAACGACTCGCGTCGACGCCGTTCGAGTTCTGGAACAAGAGCGCGAATAGCGACTACCGCTGTTCGGCGCCGGTGATCGGGCTCGATGCGCGCGGCAACGTCACGGAAGTGCGCGTCGCGAACTTCCTGCGCGGGCCGCTCGATGCGCCGGCCGGCTCGGTTGCAGCGGTCTATCGCGCGTACCGGCGATTCCTCGCGCTTGCGCGCGAGCCGCGTTTTCGCGTGCAGCGCCGGCTGCGGGCGGGCGACATGTGGGCGTTCGACAACCGGCGCGTGCTGCATGCGCGCACCGAGTTCGACCCGTCGACGGGCCGCCGGCACTTGCAGGGCTGCTACGTCGATCGCGACGAACTGCTGTCGCGGTGGCGCGTGCTGTCGCGGTCGGCGCCGGCAGGGGCCGTGGCGCGCTGACCGGCGCACACGACGCATTCACGCACACCTCGCCGGGAAAAAGCACCCGGACGCCACGCGTCCGGGCAAAGCCACCCGCTGCCGGGCGGCGGAGGTATGCGTTTCACAAAAAAGACGAGCCCCGCGAAGGGGGCTCGTCCGGACTGCGTCACTTCATCGCGCGATGCGCGGCGCCCGCCGAGGGCGCGTCGGCTTACTGGCCGAAGAAGATCGAATCGCGTGCGTTCGACGATGCGGCCGGCGCGCCCGAGTGGACGAGCGGAGCCGGTTGCGCGCCGTAGCCGCTGGTGTCGGCACCATGAACACGCGCTTCGGCGCTCTGGATGTCGTTCGGGTAGTACGGGCTCGACACGCCCGGCTTGTAGCCGGCTTGTTCGAGCTGGACCAGTTCGTTGCGCACTTGAGCGCGCGTCACGGTGCTTTGCGCGAATGCGCCGAACGAAGCGGACAGGGCGGCAGCGGCAACGACTGCGGAAACGAGCGATTTCATGGTGACCTCCGGTGTTTTATTGAGTTCGCTCTCGACACCATGTCTTGAGCGATTGATCAAATCTTAGTCACCGGCGTGTTCAGGGTAAACGCTGATTTTGACGATAAATTGTTTCCTGACTGGTAACAGTGCGGCGCCGTTTCAGTCTTTCAACGGGCTTTCTTTTCGGTTGACGTAATAAGTATGAAGAATATCGCGCACGCCGGCACGCGGTTCAGCGCGCTTCGGCTGTCGTGTCGAACGGCCGGCCCGGCGCGCGTCCGACGGGCGCGCCGGAGCTGAGGAAGCGCACGCCCGTGGCGGCTTCCGATGCTTCCCACAGCAATGCCGCCGACGCCACGCTGCGCGCCGCGCGCGGCACGCTTGCCGGTGCCGGCAGCCCGCGCGATTCGAACCAGCCGGACGGACCGATGTACGCGCCGCCGGCCAGATCGGGCGACGTCGCCGCATGAATCGCAGGCAGTGCGCCCTGGTCGGCTGGCTGCGCGAGATAACGGTTCGCGGCACGCATCAGCGCGGCGCGGGCCGGCGAGCGGTCCATTGCGGGGCCGGCGAACTGCAGGTTGGTCGCCGCGTAGCCGGGGTGCGCGGCGACGCTGATGCCGGCGAACGCCGCGCGCTCGAAGCGGCGCTGCAACTCGAGTGCGAACACGAGGTTCGCGAGCTTGCTCTCGCAATAGGCGAGATAACGGTTGTAGCGATGCGCGGCGCGCAGGTCGTCGACACGAATCCGGCCGCCGCGGTTGAAGCCGCTCGACATCGTGACGACGCGCGCCCGGCGTGCGGCGCGCAGCGCCGGCAGCAGATGGCCCGTCAGCGCGAAATGGCCGAGATGGTTGGTGCCGAACTGCATCTCGAAGCCGTCGCGCGTGTGTCGCAGCGGCAGGAACATCACGCCGGCGTTGTTGCAGAGGATGTCGACGCGGCCGTGGTGTTCGCCGACGTCGGCCGCGAAGCGCGCGATCGACGCGAGATCGGCGAGGTCGAGCGGATCGACTTCGACGCGTGCATGAGGATGAAGCCGGCGGATCGCGTCGGCGGCCTGCGCGCCGCGGGCGGCGTCGCGGCAGCCCATCACGACCGTCGCGCCTTTCGCGGCCAGCGTTTCCGCGAACTGCCAGCCGAGACCGCTGTTGGCGCCGGTCACGACCGCAACCTTCCCGCCTTGCGCCGGGACGTGGCGCGCACTCCATGCATGCATGTCTGCCTCCATCGGCGCGGCCGATCGGCCGCGGCGCGTAATCGTTACATTGAGTGGTGTAACGATAGTGCGGGCGGACGTAGCAGACAAGCGGAGGAATTAGACCGGCGCTTCTAGGGCTGGCGTACGGCGTGGCGCCGCCGGCCCGGCGCACGGCCGGCGGGTTTTACCTGCTGCCGGCCAGCGCGAGCACTTCGGCGGCGGAGATCATGGCGGCGGCGTTCGCGGGGGCGGGGCGTTCGGCCGGGCGGAATACTTCGTCGCCGCGGTGGATGACCTGGCGCGACAGCGCGCAGGTACCGGTGCGCTGCGCGAAGCGGCGTCGCCAGCGCTGTTCACCGTAGTGGCAGCGGCCGGGTTCGACCCAGCGGACGACGAGCAGCGTATCGGAACGTTCGAGGATTTCGACGTGGACGTCGGCGGGATCGAGCGCAGGCAGGGATTTGGAGGCCTTCATTTTGCCGTTTCCTAAAGCTCGTGCGGGTTCGGCCGTGGCAGTGGATGTCACTACCCGATGGCGATCCGTAGCGGTTTCCATGAGTGGTGCGCTAAATGTAAGCGTCTGTGACCGGAAAAAACATCCTGTCTGGCTCAAATTACCTTTTGCCGATTTAGAAACAATCCACGCTTATTTTCTTGAAAAACTGACGACAAAAGGCCCCGGACGGGAAGTCCGGGGCGAAAATCGGCCCGCGCGCCGTGTCTGCTCGCCCAGTCACGGGGTACATCGCCGGGGACGGAGGTGCCCGCAGAGATCCGGCGCGGGCGGGGAGGCGATGTACCGGAAGCGCGGTCCGGCAACGCCATGATGGCGCGCACAACCCGTTGACACCCTGACGCGAACATGACTTTTTTGTCAGTTTGCCTGTCCGCCGTGCCGAACGTTGCGGAAGAAGTGGCTGGAACCCCCGTCGGTATTGGGTGCGAGCGGATCGCCGGGCGACGCCTCGACGCTACTTTCGCGCTGAATTTCGTGCGCCGGACGGATTCTTCGGCCCCGGGTAAATACTGAATCCCAATTTCGTGACAAACGCGCGATCCGTTCCTATGATTGGTTGGACCTTTAGTCCTTTGTGCCAATCGGCCGATGGGCGGCCGGCTTTTTCGGAGAGATGCTCATGAGATTGCAGGGCAAACGCGCGCTGGTGACGGCGGCCGGGCAGGGCATCGGCCGCGCGACCGCGCTGCGCTTCGCGAGCGAGGGCGCCGACGTGCTGGCGACCGACATCAACGAAGCCGCGCTGGTGCGGCTCGAAGCCGACGCCGAGCGCGCGGGCGGCCGGGTGGCCACGCGGCGGCTCGACGTCACCGACGCGAACGACATCGCCGCGCTCGCCGCGGGCGAGCGCGCGTTCGACGTGCTGTTCAACTGCGCGGGCTACGTGCACCACGGCTCGATCCTCGAGTGCGACGAAGACGCGTGGGCGTTTTCGCTGAACCTGAACGTCACGTCGATGTACCGGCTGATCCGCGCGCTGTTGCCCGCGATGCTCGAAGCGGGCGGCGCGTCGATCGTCAACATGGCGTCGGCGGCGTCGAGCGTGAAGGGCGTGCCGAACCGCTTCGTGTACGGCACCACCAAGGCGGCCGTGATCGGGCTGACCAAGGCGGTGGCGGCCGATTTCGTCGAGCGGGGCATCCGCTGCAACGCGATCTGCCCGGGCACGATCGAATCGCCGTCGCTGGCGCAGCGGATCGAGGACCAGGCGCGCACGCGCCACGTGTCCGCCGACGAGGTGCGCCAGGCGTTCGTCGCGCGCCAGCCGATCGGCCGCATCGGCACCGCGGACGAGGTCGCCGCGCTCGCGCTGTACTTGGCGTCCGACGAAGCGTCGTTCACCACCGGCACGATTCACCTGATCGACGGCGGCTGGTCGAACTGACCGTGTCGAACTGACCGTGTCTGACCGACCGTATCGAACCGGCCGCACCTTCCATTCACTTTCCGTTTCTGTTCATACGACGCTATGAAACTGCTGAGATTTGGCGACAAACACCATGAAAAGCCGGGCCTGCTGGATGCGCAGGGCCACATTCGCGACCTGTCCGGCGTGATCGACGACATCGCCGGCGACGTGCTGACCCCTGCGTCGCTCGCACGGCTGCGCGACATCCCGCCGTCGTCGCTGCCGCTCGTCGAGGGCACGCCGCGGCTCGGCGCGTGCGTCGGCCGCGTCGGCAAGTTCATCTGCATCGGGCTCAACTACTCGGATCACGCGGCCGAATCGGGGATGGAGGTACCGAAGGAGCCCGTCGTGTTCGGCAAGTGGACGAGCGCGATCTCGGGCCCGAACGACGACGTCGAGATCCCGCGCGGCTCGGAGAAGACCGACTGGGAAGTCGAGCTCGGCGTGGTGATCGGCCAGGGCGGCCGCTATATCGACGAAGCCGATGCGCTGTCGCACGTCGCGGGTTATTGCGTCGTGAACGACGTGTCGGAGCGCGAATACCAGCTCGAGCGCGGTGGCACGTGGGACAAGGGCAAGGGCAACGACACGTTCGGCCCGCTGGGCCCGTGGCTCGTGACGGCCGACGAAGTGCCCGATCCGCACGCGCTGCGGCTGTGGCTGGAGGTGGACGGCCACCGCTACCAGAACGGCACGACCGCGACGATGGTGTTCCGCGTGCCGCACCTGATCAGCTACCTGAGCCGCTTCATGAGCCTGCAGCCGGGCGACGTGATCTCGACCGGCACGCCGCCGGGCGTCGGCCTCGGGCAGAAGCCGCCCGTCTATCTGCGCGCCGGACAGGTGATCACGCTCGGCATCGACGGCCTCGGCGAGCAACGCCAGCGCACCGTGCAGGCCTGATTTCCTTCAACGGACGGTTCGTCATGCCTATCATTCGATCGATGCGCGTCCTCGACGTGCGCTTTCCGACCTCGCGCCAGCTCGACGGCTCCGACGCGATGAATCCGGACCCCGATTATTCGGCGGCCTACGTCGTGCTCGAAACCGACCGCGACGGCCTCGAAGGTCACGGGCTCACGTTCACCATCGGGCGCGGCAACGAAATCTGCTGCGCGGCGATCGATGCGATGCGCCACCTCGTCGTCGGCCTCGACCTCGACTGGATCCGCGAGGACATGGGCCGGTTCTGGCGGCACGTCACGTCGGACAGCCAGTTGCGCTGGATCGGCCCCGACAAGGGGGCGATCCACCTAGCGACGGGCGCCGTCGTCAATGCGGTGTGGGATTTGTGGGCGAAGGCCGTCGGCAAGCCGCTATGGCGGCTTGTCGCCGACATGAGCCCGGAGGAACTGGTGCGGGCGATCGACTTCCGCTACCTGACCGACTGCCTGAGCCCGGACGAAGCGCTCGACCTGCTGCGCCGGCAGGCGCCCGGCAAGCCCGCGCGGATCGCCGCGCTGGAGCGCGACGGCTACCCGTGCTACACGACGTCGGCGGGCTGGCTCGGCTACAGCGACGACAAGCTGCGCCGGCTGTGCCGCGAGGCGGTGGAAGAAGGGTTCGAGTACGTGAAACTGAAAGTCGGCGCGAACCTCGAGGACGACATCCGCCGCGTGACGATCGCGCGCGAGGTGATCGGCCCCGACCGCAAGCTGATGATCGACGCGAACCAGGTGTGGGAAGTCGACGAGGCGATCGACTGGGTGCGCGAGCTCGCATTCGCGCGGCCGTGGTTCATCGAGGAGCCGACGAGCCCCGACGACGTCGAAGGGCATCGCAAGATCCGCAAGGCGATTGCGCCGGTGCAGGTCGCGACCGGCGAGATGTGCCAGAACCGCGTGCTGTTCAAGCAGTTCATCGCGCGCGGCGCGATCGACGTCGTGCAGATCGACGCGTGCCGGCTCGGCGGCGTGAACGAGATTCTCGCGGTGATGCTGATGGCCGCGAAGTACGGGCTGCCGGTGTGCCCGCACGCGGGCGGCGTCGGGCTGTGCGAATACGTGCAGCACCTGTCGATGATCGACTATGTGTGTATTTCCGGTACGAAGGAAGGGCGCGTGACCGAGTACGTCGATCACCTGCACGAGCATTTCGTCGAACCGTGCGTGGTGCGCGGCGCGGCGTACATGCCGCCGACGGCGCCCGGCTTCTCGATCGAGATGAAGCCCGAATCGCTGGAGCAGTACCGGTTCCGCGGCTGACGCATGGCAACGCACGACGGCGCACCGCGCGCGTCGTGCGCGGCGACAACATGAACGACGGAGACGCGAAGTGGATTTGAATCTGCAAGACAAGGTCGTGATCGTGACCGGCGGCGCGTCGGGCATCGGCGCCGCGATCTCGATGCGGCTGGCCGACGAAGGTGCGATCCCGGTGGTATTCGCGCGGCACGCGCCCGACGATGCGTTCTGGCGCGCACTCGAGCAGAAACAGCCGCGCGCCGCGTGCGTGAGCGTCGAGCTGCAGGACGACGCGCAGTGCCGCGACGCCGTTGCGCAGACCATCGCGCGTTTCGGCCGCATCGACGGCCTCGTCAACAACGCGGGCATCAACGACAGCATCGGGCTCGACGCCGGGCGCGATGCGTTCGTCGCGTCGCTCGAGCGCAACCTGATCCACTACTACGTGATGGCGCACTACTGCGTGCCGCACCTGAGGGCGGCGCGCGGCGCGATCGTCAACATCTCGTCGAAGACGGCCGTGACCGGGCAGGGCAACACGAGCGGCTATTGCGCGTCGAAAGGTGGGCAGCTCGCGCTGACGCGCGAATGGGCCGTCGCGTTGCGCGACGACGGCGTGCGCGTGAACGCGGTGATCCCCGCCGAAGTGATGACGCCGCTGTACCGGAACTGGTTGGCAGGCTTCGACGATCCGGACGCGAAGCTCGCCGGCATCGCGGGCAAGGTGCCGCTCGGCCGGCGCTTCACGACGGCCGACGAGATCGCCGACACGGTCGTGTTCCTGCTGTCGGATCGCGCGTCGCACACGACGGGCCAGTGGCTGTTCGTCGACGGCGGCTATACGCATCTCGATCGCGCGATCAGCTGAGGGCCGCGATTCATGCAACCCGACCCGAACCCGAACGCCGCGCCGCCGCTGATCGCGCTGACCGGCATCGGCAAGCGCTTTCCGGGCGTGCAGGCGCTCGACGATTGCCGTTTCGACCTGCGCGCGGGCGAAGTGCATGCGCTGATGGGCGAGAACGGCGCCGGCAAGTCGACGCTGATGAAGATTCTCGCGGGCGTCTATCAGCGCGATGCCGGCGAAATCCGAATGGACGGCCGCCCGGTGGAGATCGCCGATCCGCGTGCCGCGCAGGCGCTCGGCATCGGCATCATCCATCAGGAACTGAACCTGATGAACCACCTGAGCGTCGCGCAGAACATCTTCATCGGCCGCGAGCCGCGCGGGCGCTTCGGCGTGTTCGTCGACGAAGACCGGCTGAACCGCGACGCGGCCGCGATTTTCCAGCGGATGCGGCTCGATCTCGATCCACGCACGCCTGTGGGCAGGCTGACGGTCGCGAAGCAGCAGATGGTCGAGATCGCGAAGGCGCTGTCGTTCGACTCGCGCGCGCTGATCATGGACGAGCCGACCGCCGCGCTGAACAACGCGGAGATCGCCGAACTGTTCCGCATCATTCGCGACCTGCGCGCGAACGGGGTTGGCATCGTCTACATCTCGCACAAGATGGACGAGCTGCGCCAGATCGCCGATCGCGTGACCGTGATGCGCGACGGCAAGTACGTCGCGACCGTGCCGATGGCGCAGACGTCGATGGAGTCGATCATTTCGATGATGGTCGGCCGCCAGCTCGATACGGACACCCGCACGCCGCCCGATACGTCCGCGAACGATATCGCGCTCGAAGTGCGCGGGCTGTCGCGCGGCCGCGCGATCCGCGACGTCGGCTTCACGCTGCGGCGCGGCGAGATCCTCGGCTTCGCCGGGCTGATGGGCGCGGGCCGCACCGAGGTCGCGCGCGCGGTGTTCGGCGCGGACCCGGTCGATGCCGGCGAGATCCGCGTGCAGGGCAGGACCGTGACGATCCGCACGCCCGCCGACGCGGTGAAGGCCGGCATCGGCTATCTGTCCGAGGATCGCAAGCACTTCGGGCTCGCGGTCGGGATGGACGTGCAGAACAACATCGCGCTGTCGAGCATGCGCCGCTTCGTGCGCCGCGGCATGTTCCTCGATGCGCGCGGGATGCGCGAGGCCGCGCAGTCTTACGTGCGGCAGCTCGCGATCCGCACGCCGTCGGTCGCGCAGCCCGCGCGGCTGCTGTCGGGCGGCAACCAGCAGAAGATCGTGATCGCGAAGTGGCTGCTGCGCGACTGCGACATCCTGTTCTTCGACGAGCCGACGCGCGGCATCGACGTCGGCGCGAAAAGCGAGATCTACAAGCTGCTCGATGCGCTCGCCGCCGACGGCAAGGCGATCGTGATGATCTCGTCGGAGCTGCCCGAGGTGCTGCGCATGAGCCACCGGATTCTCGTGATGTGCGAAGGCCGCGTGACCGGCGAATTGCGCGCGGCCGACGCCACGCAGGAAAGGATCATGCAGCTCGCGACGCAGCGCGAGTCGACCGTGTTGCCCTGATTGCCTCGATTGTCCCGATTCAGACGCCTACCCGATCATGTCCAACGATACGCACCCCGTTCCGCCCCTTGCCACCGGCGACACGCCGGCCGCCGCATCGCGCCTGAAATCGCGCTTCTTCAATCCGGCCGCGCGGCAGAAGCTGCTCGCGTTCGCGAGCCTCGTGCTGCTGATCGTGTTCTTCAGCTTCGCGTCGTCGAACTTCCTCGAAGTCGACAATCTCGTGTCGATCCTGCAGGCGACCGCCGTAAACGGCGTGCTGGCCGTCGCCTGTACGTACGTGATCATCACGTCCGGCATCGACCTGTCGGTCGGCACGCTGATGACGTTCTGCGCGGTGATGGCCGGCGTCGTGCTGACGAAATGGGGGATGCCGCTGCCGCTCGGGATCCTGGCCGCATTGTGCTTCGGCGCGCTGTCGGGCTGCGTATCGGGCTTCGTGATCGCGAAGATGAAGGTGCCGCCGTTCATCGCGACGCTCGGCATGATGATGCTGCTCAAGGGGCTGTCGCTCGTGATCTCGGGCACGCGGCCGATCTACTTCAACGACACGCCGGGCTTCACGTCGATCGCGCAGGATTCGCTGATCGGCAACCTGATCCCCGCGCTGCCGATCCCGAACGCGGTGCTGATCCTGTTCCTCGTCGCGATCGGCGCGTCGATCGTGCTGAACCGCACCATCTTCGGCCGCTACACGTTCGCGCTCGGCAGCAACGAGGAGGCGCTGCGGCTATCCGGCGTGAACGTCGACGCATGGAAGATCGCCGTCTACACGTTCAGCGGCGCGGTGTGCGGGATCGCCGGCCTGCTGATCGCGTCGCGGCTGAACTCCGCGCAGCCGGCGCTCGGGCAGGGCTACGAGCTCGATGCGATCGCGGCCGTCGTGATCGGCGGCACGTCGCTGTCCGGCGGCGCGGGCAGCATCGTCGGCACCATCATCGGCGCGTTCATCATGAGCGTGCTGACCAACGGCCTGCGCATCATGTCGGTCGCGCAGGAATGGCAGACGGTCGTGACGGGCGTGATCATCATCCTCGCCGTCTATGTGGACATCCTGCGCCGGCGCCGCCGCTGACGCGCCGACACGCATGGGCTTCACCGCCGGCCGGGCCGGCATTTCAGTCGATACCAACCAAGGAGACGCGAAGTGATCAGGAGCAAGGTGTTGAACGCGATCGTCGGGCTGACGTTCGCCGTCGGCGTCACGGCCGGCGCGCAGGCGCAGGAAACCTATATCCCGCTGATCTCGAAGGGCTTCCAGCATCAGTTCTGGCAGGCCGTGAAATCGGGCGCGACGCAGGCCGCGAAGGACTACAAGGTGAAGGTGACGTTCGAAGGGCCCGAAACCGAGGCGATGGTCGACAAGCAGATCGACATGCTGTCCGCCGCGATCGCGAAGAAGCCGGCCGCGCTCGGCTTCGCGGCGCTCGACAGCAAGGCCGCGCTGCCGCTGCTGAAGAAGGCGCAGGCCGAGAAGATTCCGGTGATCGCGTTCGACTCGGGGGTGGACAGCGACATTCCGGTGACGACGGCCGCGACCAACAACAAGGCGGCCGCTGCGCTCGCCGCCGACAAGCTTGCCGCGCTGATCGGCGACGAAGGGCAGGTGGCCGTGGTCGCGCACGACCAGACGAGCCGCACCGGCATCGACCGCCGCGACGGCTTCCTCGAACGAATGAAGTCGGCGCACCCGAAGGTGCAGGTCGTGACCGTGCAGTACGGCGAAGGCGATCAACTGAAATCGACCGAAGTGACGAAGTCGATCCTGCAGGCGTATCCCAAGCTCAAGGGGCTGTTCGGCACCAACGAAGGCTCGGCGATCGGCGTGGTCAACGGCGTGCGTGAGATGAAGCGCAAGGTCGTGATCGTCGGCTACGATTCCGGCAAGCAGCAGAAGGACGCGATCCGCAGCGGGCTGATGGCCGGCGCGATCACGCAGAACCCGATCGGGATCGGCTACAAGACGGTCGAGGCGGCCGTGAAGGCGATCAAGGGCGAGAAGCTGCCGAAGGTCATCGATACCGGCTTCTACTGGTACGACAAGACCAATATCGACGATCCGAAGATCGCGGCGGTGTTGTACGACTGAACGTGGCGGAATGGCGGGGCGGCGATGCGGGCCGCCGCCGCGACGATCGAACACGAGGGCATCATGGGCGCAGTGCGCATCGATTCGCATCAGCACTTCTGGCGTTATCGCGCGGCCGACTATCCATGGATCGGACCGGACATGGGCGTGCTCGCACGCGACTACCTGCCCGACGCGCTGTGGCCGCAGATGCATGCGCAGGCGCTCGGCGCATCGATCGCGGTGCAGGCGCGCGCCGGCCGCGACGAGACGGCGTTCCTGCTCGATCTGGCGCGCGACGATGCGCGCATCGCGGCGGTGGTCGGCTGGGAGGATCTCGGTGCGCCGGCGCTGGCCGACCGTGTCGCCGAGTGGCGCAGCCCGAAGCTGCGCGGTTTTCGTCATCAGGTGCAGGACGAAGCCGACGTCGGCGCGTTCGTCGCCGATCCCGGCTTCAATCGCGGCGTCGCGTGGCTGCAGGCGAACGGCTACGTGTACGACGTGCTCGTATTCGAGCGCCAGTTGCCTGACGTGCGTGTGTTTTGCGCGCGGCACGACGCGCACTGGCTCGTGCTCGACCACGTCGGCAAGCCGGCGCTTGCCGAGTTCGAACGCGACGACACGGCGCTCGCACGCTGGCGCGCGTCGCTGCGCGAACTCGGCGCGCTGCCGCACGTCGCGTGCAAGCTGTCGGGGCTCGTGACCGAAGCCGACTGGCGGTGCGGCCTGCGCGCGCAGGACATCCGGCACATCGAGCAGTGCCTCGACGCGGCGCTCGACGCGTTCGGCCCGCAGCGGCTGATGTTCGGATCGGACTGGCCCGTGTGCCTGCTCGCGGCGTCGTACGACGAAGTGGCGTCGTTGGTCGAGCGCTGGGCCGAATCGCGGCTGTCGGCGGCCGAACGCGGCGCGCTGTGGGGCGGCACGGCCGCGCGTTGCTACGCGGTGCCGGGCGACGTGAAGCGCGGCATATAAAATAGGCGCGAACGGTCTGCCGATTCGTCGGGCCGTCCGGAACGAAACCGATTACCAGCGTCAACGTATGTCCATCCAGCCGATTCAGAACCGCCGCCTCTACCAGCAGATCGCCGACAAGCTCAGTGCGATGATCGAGTCCGGCGATTTCCCGCCGGGCAGCTATCTGCCGCCCGAGCGCGAACTCGCCGAACGGTTCGGCGTGTCGCGCACGTCGGTGCGCGAGGCGCTGATCGCGCTCGAAGTGAACGGGCTCGTCAGCGTGCGCGTCGGCGACGGCGTGAAGGTGCGCCATCCCGAAACGGCCGCCGCGCCCGAACCCGCGCCGGCGCCCGATGCGACGGTAACGGTTGCGCCGTTCTCGATCGTCGAGATCGATCCGGAGCTCGGCATCGCGCTCGATCTCGACACGGAAATCCCGCCGTTCGCGCTGCTGCAGGCACGCCGGCTGATCGAGCCGGAAGCCGCGTCGCTGGCCGCGCAGCACGGCTCGGACGCGCAGATCGAAGGCATTCACGAAGCGTTCCTGCGCAATCAGGACGACAACCGCAGCGGCTCGCTCACGCACCCGGGCGACCGGCTGTTCCATATCCGCATCGCGGAAGCGAGCGACAATCCGGCATATGCGCTGATGATCAAGCAGTTGCTCGCGCACAAGTACGACCCGATGTTCCAGCGGCTGCAGTCGCTGTACATGCCGAACGACATGTCGCACCGGTCGGAGCGCGAGCATCGCGCGATCCTCGACGCGATCCGCGCGCGCGACCCCGACGCCGCGCGCCGCGCGATGGCCGAGCATCTCGACGAAGTGATCCGCATCTTCGGCCGCGCGCTCGACTGAGCGCGCGCGTCGATTCCCTGCAGATTCGGAAGCGGCGGGCGCGATGCGCCCCCTTCCGGCTGGCGACGCGGCCTCCGTCCCGCACGAGGACGCCGGCCGCCGGGACCGAACGAACGCTGCGATGCGAGCGCCGCGCGCCGGCCCACCGGCACGCCGCTCGCGCGCCGAATGGAGTGTGACGAATGCGCGTGAACGATTGCCACAATTTCCACGACTTCCGTGAGCTGGCCAGACGGCGGTTGCCGGGACCGATCTTCAATTACATCGACGGCGCGGCCGACGATGAAGCCACGTATCGACGCAACACGAGCGCGTTCGAGCACTGCGATCTGGTGCCGAACGTATTGCGCGGCGTGCGCGATGTCGACCTGTCGGTGACGGTCATGGGGCAGAAGCTCGGCATGCCGGTTTATTGTTCGCCGACGGCGCTGCAACGCCTGTTTCATCATGACGGCGAGCGCGCGGTCGCCGCCGCGGCCGCGAAGTTCGACACGATGTTCGGAGTGTCGTCGCTCGGCACCGTGAGCCTGGAGGAAGCCCGTGCGATCAGCCAGGGCCCGCAGGTGTACCAGTTCTACTTTCACAAGGATCGCGGCCTCAACCGCGAGATGATGAACCGCTCGAGGCAGGCCGGCGTGAACGTGATGATGCTGACGGTGGACAGCATCACCGGCGGCAATCGCGAGCGCGACAAGCGCACCGGCTTCTCGATTCCGTTCCGGCTGACGCTCGCGGGGCTGACCGAGTTCGCGTTGAAGCCGGCCTGGGCGTTCAACTATCTGACCCACGAGCGGTTCCGTTTGCCGCAACTCGACCGGCACGTCGATATGGGCGGCGGCGCGATGTCGATCAGCCGCTACTTCACGGACATGCTCGATCCGTCGATGTCATGGGACGACGTCGCCGCGATGGTGCGGGAGTGGAACGGGCAGTTTTGCCTGAAAGGCGTGATGTCGGTCGACGACGCCCGCAGGGCGGTGGACATCGGCTGCACCGGCATCGTGTTGTCGAACCACGGCGGCCGGCAACTGGACGGTTCGCGCGCCGCGTTCGATCAGCTTGCCGAGATCGTCGACGCGGTGGGCGACCGGATCGACGTGATGATGGACGGCGGCGTGCAGCGGGGTTCGCACGTACTGAAAGCGCTGGCGCTGGGTGCGAAGGCGGTCGGCCTGGGGCGTTACTACCTGTTCCCGCTCGCCGCCGCAGGGCAGCCCGGCGTCGAGCGCGCGTTGCAGCTGATGCGGGCGGAGATCGAACGGGATATGCGGCTGATGGGCTGCGCCGCCGTTTCGCAGCTCGGGCGGGATCAGCTTCGCTTTCGCTGACGGCGGGTGCGACGCCGTTCGGGCGCGCGCGCCGGCCGGTATCGCGCTCAGAAGCGATCCGCGCGATACGGCGCCGGATCGGTGAACGGCGCCTCGCCGGTCATCATCTCGGCCAGCAGCCGGCCGGTGACGGGGCCGAGCGTCAACCCGTGATGGTTGTGCCCGAACGCGAACCACAGCCCGCGATGCGCGGGCGCGGGGCCGATCACCGGGCGCATGTCTGGCGTGCACGGCCGGAAGCCGAGCCACGGCTGCGGGTCGAGCCGCTCGCCGAACCCGAACACCGGCCGCGCGACGCGTTCCGCGCGCTCGAGCTGCACGCCCGTCGGCGGAAGCCCGCGCCGCGCGATCTCGACGCCCGTCGTCAGCCGCAGCCCGCGCCGCATCGGCGCGATCACGTAACCGTATTCGCGATCGACGATCGGCGCCGACGGCACGCCGCGCGCGGACGGCGCGTAGTGCATGTGGTAGCCGCGCTTCTCGCGCAGCGGGATCTTGTAGCCGAACTTGCCGAACACGGTATCGGACCACGGGCCGAGCGCGACGACGACGGCCGGCGCGGCCGCCGGGCCGTCGTCGGTCCGGACCTGCCAGCCGGGCGACAACGCGTCGAGGCTCGCGGCGTCGCCCGTCAGCAGCGTGCCGCCGCCTTGCACGAACAGTTGCGCATACGCTTTGACGAGCGCGGCCGGATCGATGACGCTTTTCGGATCGAGCCAGTGCAGCGCGCCGCAAAAGCCCGGTGCGAGGCTCGGTTCGTGCGCGAGCAGCGCGGCCGCGTCGAGCGGCGTGATGCCGAGCCCGTGGCGGCGCGCGGTGAGGCCGGCCTCGGCCACGCCGCGTTCGAACGCAGCCGGCGTGCGGAACGCCTCCAGCCAGCCGCTCGCGCGGATCAGTTCGCCGGCGCCGGCCCGCGCGATCAGTGCGTCGTGTTCGACGATGCAGCGTTCGATCAGCGGCAGCATGTCGCGCGAAGCCGCCGCGTGGCGCAGCGGCGCCGATTCCCACCAGAACCGTGCGAGCCACGGCGCGAACGCGGGCAGCGACGCGCTGTGCCAGTAGAGATCGGTCGAGCGGTTCAGCGCATAGCGCATCAGCGTGAACGGGCTGCGCGGGAACGGATACGGTTCGACCGACGAGCGCTCGATCAGCCCCGCATTGCCGAAGCTCGTGCCTTCGCCGGGCGCGCCGCGATCGACGAGGGCAACCTTGCGGCCGCGATCCTGCAGGTGCAGCGCGGCGGAGACGCCGACGATGCCGGCGCCGAGAACGATGACGTCGAAATCCATCGATGGTGAATGACGGTTGGCGGGGCGCCTGCCCGCGGTACGGTGCGCGCGCCCGGGTTGGACAGTGTTCGAGCTGCAAGCATACTCGCGGCGGCGCGCGGCACCAAGGGGCGCGTCGCTAACGGAGCAGGTCGCGCCACGCGGCAGAAAGCTGACGCGCGGCATCAAAGCACACCGCGTCGCCGCCGGGCGCACCGATCAACTGCACGCCGACCGGCAGTTCGCCCGATGCGAAGCACGGCGCGCTGACGACCGGCAGCCCCGCGAATGAGATCGGCTGGGTCAGCAGGCCGAGCATCTTCGCGGGTTCGAGCGCGACGCCGTTGACGTCGACGGTCGCGTCGGTGAAGCGCGGTGCCGCACAGGGCGTCGCGGCCGCGAGCAGCACGTCGTAGTGCGCGAACAGTGCTTCGATGCGCGCGCGCCAGGCGGCACGGCGGGCGAGCGCGTGACGATACGTGGCGTCGGACGTCGCGAGGCCGGCCGCGAGGCGCGCGCGCAGGCGTTCGGAGACGAGCGCCGTCGAGGCGTCGAGCAACCCGCGATGGGCGCGCGCGAGCTCCACGTTCGAGATCACGAGCGCCGCTTCGCGCACGAGCGCGACCTCGTCGCTGGCGACGGGCACGGCATCGCTCGCCCGCAGGCACGCCGCTGCGCGCCGGACCGCGCGGCGCGCATTCGCATCGGCATGCATTTCGAAATCGCCGGTCAGCACGGCGACGCGAAGCGCGGCGGCCGGATCGCGAGCCGGTTGTGCGCACGGTACATGTGCTTCGCACAGCGTGTCATACGGCACCGCAAGATCGTCGATGTCGTTCGCGAACCAGCCGACGGTATCGAGCGAGTCGGCATACGGCAGGCAGCCGGCCCGCGACAGCCGTCCGTCGCCGGGGCGAAACCCCCACACGCCGCACAGCGCCGCCGGCGCGCGGATCGAGCCGTTGGTGTCGCTGCCGAGCGCAAGCGGCACGTATCCGGCGGCGACCGAGGCGGCCGAGCCGCTCGACGAGCCGCCCGTCATGCGCGTCGGGTCGGCCGGCAGATGCACCGCGCCATAGTGCGGATTCACGCCGGTGGCGCCGCACGCGAGTTCGTCCATCTGCGTCGCGCCGATGGGAACCGCGCCGGCCGCGCACAGTCGCGCAACGATCGGCGCATCGGCGACGGCGGCCGGCAACGCGGCGCGCGCCGGCGATCCGGCAACCGTCGTATGACCCGCCACGTCGATATTCCATTTCACGAGGAACGGCACGCCTGCCAGCGGGCCCGGGTCGCGCCCGTCCCGCACGAGGCGGTCGATGCGCCGCGCATCGCGCCGTGCCCGCGCGTCGAAGGTGAGTGCGCACGCGTTGATCGCGCTGTCACTCGCGGCGATGTCGGCGAGCACGCGCTGTACGAGCGACTCCGCACTCACCCGCCCGGTGCGCACCCCGGCCGCCAACGCCAGCGCGCTGCGCATCGACGGCGCCGCGCTCACGTGCGCACCATGAGCCGGCGCGGAATCGACAGGATCAGCGCGGCCGCGGCGAACAGCGTGAAGGCGAGCAGCGCGACGCCTGGCTCGGTGCTGCCCGTCAATCCGGTGGCATAGCCCATCAGCGTCGGGCCGACGAACCCGGCGACGGCCGCGCCGATGTTGACGAGCCCGGCGCCGCCCGCAGCCGCTTCTCCCGCGAGAATTCGCGACGGCAGGCTCCAGAACATCGCGAGCGTGCTCATGATGCCGGCCACGCCGACGGTCAGGCACGCGACCGCGAGCACGGGATGCGCGCGCATGCCGAGGCTCGCGAGCAGCGCGACGCCGCCGATCGCGACCGGCAGCGCCGTATGCCAGCGTCGCTCGCCGGTCCGCACCGAATGCTGCGCGTTCGCGACCATCGCGACCGACGCGACCAGGTAGGGGATGGCGCCGATCAAGCCGGTTTCGAGGTTGCTCGACGACCCGAGCGCCTTGATCATCGTCGGCATCCAGAACACGAGCCCATAGTTGCCGACGTTGTAGAGGAACGACGTCGCGAACAGCAGCCACAGGGTCGGCTCGCGCAGCGCGGCGCGGAGGTGGGTGCGCTTGCCGGCTGCTTCCCGCGCCATCTCCGCGTGAATCATCCGCTTTTCCGTATCGGTCAGCCAGGTTGCATCGTCGATCCGGTCCGTCACACGCACGAGCAGGTACAGGCCGAGCACGATGGCCGGCAGGCCTTCGATCACGAACATCCACTGCCAGCCGCGCAGCCCGAAGCCGCCGTGCGTGGCGTCCATGATCCAGCCCGACAGCGGCCCGCCGACGATCACGCCGAGCGGCATCGCGAGAAACAGGAAGGCCATGACCTTCGCGAGCCGGTGCGACGGAAACCACACGCTGAAGTATGCGATCACGGCCGGAAAGAAGCTCGCTTCGGTCACGCCGAGCAGGAAGCGCAGCGCGTAGAAGCTCACGGTGTCGCGGGTCGCGAGCGTGGCGACCGACACGGCGCCCCACGTCAGCATCGAGCCGGCGAGACAGCGCTTCACGCCGATCCGCCGCACGAGCCAGCCGGCCGGCACCTGCAGCAGCAGGTAGCCGACGAAGAACAGGCCCGCGCCGACGCCGTAGGCCGCGTCCGTGAGATGCAGGTCCGTCACCATCTGCAGCTTCGCGAAGCCGACGTTGACGCGGTCGAGATAGCCGAAGAAATAGCAGACCAGGATCAGCGGAATGATGCGTCGGCTCAAGCGCGCATACAGCGCGTCGAGGCTGGGAGCGGCGGCTTCCGCGAGCGCGGGCGGGCCGGCTTGCATGCCGCGCGGCGTGGCGGCACCGTTGGGATTCGTCATGGTGACTCCGTGCAGTTGAACTCCGCGGCGGCTGCCGCGACACCGCGACCGCGCGCCGTCGATCGGCCGGTTCTAGATGCCGCGGCGCAGCGCCCGGCCGGGACGCGTGCCGGTGTGCCGGCCATGTTCGAGCACGGGCCGCCCGTTGACGAACACGTGCTCGATGCCTTCGGGGCGTAGTTTCGGCTCGCGAACGTCGCGCGATCGATCACGCGGGCGGGGTCGAACACGACGAGATCGGCGTAATGGCCGACCGCGAGCCGTCCGCGCCCCGCGATGCCGAACTGCTCGGCGGTGAGGCCCGTCATCTTGCGCACGGCGGTTTCGAGCGGGAACAGGCCGCGCTCGCGGGAGAATTCGCCGAGCACGCGCGGGAACGTGCCCCACAAGCGCGGGTGCGGGCGCATGTCGTTGGGCAGGCCATCGGAGCCGACCATCGTCAGTTCGTGACGGATGATGCGCTCGACATCCGCCTCGTCCATCACGAAGTAGATCGCGCCGGCGGGGCGCAGCGCGTCGATCGCGGCGTCGACGGAATCGCCGAACAGCGGCAGCAGTTCATGGAAGTCGCGGCCCGCGAGTTCGGGATGCGGCTTCGACCACGCGAGGATCACGCGCGACGACTGGCGAATGCGATCCGCGCGCAGCATCGTCGACGTGGCCGGATACGGATGGCAGTCCAGACACAGCGGTTGTCGCGTGCGCTGCGCGTCGACATGCGCGAGCGTTTCGACCGAGCGGCCATGATTGGCCTTGCCGGCCACCTTGTGATGCGAGAGCACGACGCGCACGTCGAGCGCGCGCCCGATCGAGAACGCTTCGTCGAGCGACGCGATGATCGCGTCGGTTTCGTCGCGCAGGTGCGTCGCGAACACGCCGCCCGTCTCGCGCAGCGGCGCGCACACGTCGATCAGTTCGTCCGTCGTCGCGGCGGCGGCGGGTGGGTAGAAGGTGCCCGACGAGACGCCGAACGCACCGGCCGCCATCGCTTCGCGCACGTCGGCCGCCATCGCCGCGATTTCGGCCGCATGGGCGGCGCGGTCGAGATCGGCCACGTGCCGCACGCGCAGCGTCGAGTGGCCGATCAGCGCCGCGGTATTGACGGCGGCGGGCGTTGCGTCGAGCGCGTCGAGATACGCGCGAAAGGACGGGAAGCGGAACGACTGCCAGGCGCCCAGCAGGTCGAGCGGTTGCGGCACGTCGCGTTCGGCGAGCAACGGCGCGAGACTGATGCCGCAATTGCCGGCGATCACCGTCGTGACGCCCTGGGCGACCTTCGGCTCGACGTCGGGATCGGTCAGCACGAATGCGTCGTCGTGCGTGTGGCTGTCGATGAAGCCCGGCGCGACGACGAGGCCGCTCGCATCGAGCGTGTGCGTGGCCGTCGCCTCGCCCAGATCGCCGATGGCGGCGATGCGCTCGCCGGTCACGCCGAGATCGGCCTCGAAGCGTGCGGCTCCGGTGCCGTCGATCAATTCGCCGCGACGCAGGATCACGTCGAAATGCATGGTGGCTCCTCCAGAAGTCGTCCGGAGCCGGCGCGCTAGCCGTTTCCGTCGTTCATGTTCGCCGCCATCGTCCCCAGCCATTTTTCGGGTGTCCAATGCCGATCGGCTCGCGATTCATGCGAAACCGGCATCAATGCGCGTTGCTGTGCCGCTGCGCCGCCGCGCAGCGTTACGCGAACGACGCCTTTACCAGCGCATGGAGGTCGCTCGCGAAGCTGGACATCGAGATGGCGCGGTGCCGCACGATGCCGACCGTGCGCTCGATGGTCGGGCTCGCGATCGGTACCGCGCGCACCGCTGGCGAGCCGTACGCCTGCAGCGCGCTCTCGGGCAGGATCGCGCAACCGACCCCGGCCGCTACCAATGCGGCAACGCACGAGATGTGCTCGACCTCGTAGAACCAGCGTGTTCGTACCGCTTCCTGACCCATCAGCATTTCGAGCAGCAGGCGATTACCGCTGTCCCGACCGCCGATGATCAGCTTCGCATGGCGCAACTCCCCGAGCGTGACGGCGTCCGCACGCGCCAGCGGATCGTCGTCGTGGGCTGCGAGCACGTAACGGTCGGTGAAGAGCGGTTCGAACAGGAGATCGGCGTCGTCGCCGGGATGCAGGCTCACGCCGAATTCGGCGATGCCCGCGCGCACCTGCGACAGCACGAAGTCATGATTGCCGTCGAGAATCTGCACGGCGACGTGCGGATACTTCGCGGCGTAGCGACGCAGCACGTCGGGCAGCGCCTGCGCGACGACGGTCGGGATCGACGCAAGCCGCACCTTGCCGTAACGCTTTTGCGCAATGTCCTGGATCGACGACAGCATCATCCCGAGCTGCGCGATCTGCTCGCGCGCCATCGGCAGGAACTGGCGGCCGACGCCCGTCAACGTCACGCTGCGCGTGGTGCGCTGAAACAACTCGACGCCGAGCGTTTGTTCGAGCTTCTGGATGCGGCGCGACAGCCCGGGCTGGGTCAGGTTCAGCTTTTCCGCCGCGCGATGGAACGTGCCGAGCTTTGCGACGGCGACGAATGCTTCGAGTTCCGAGTTTTCGACTTTCATGACGCTGGGCGCTCCGTGTCCGATCCAGCGGCACGGAACGACGCGCCGCGATCAAGCGGCCATTGTCGTCGAAATCGGAGAGCGAGCCCGGTCGTGACGCCGACGATCGCGCATGAGGTGTTCAGGTAGACGGGAAAGCGGTTGAGGAACGCCGTTTGATTTGTCGGCGGTGGGGTGGGTGATATCGCGTTCGCCCGTCCGACAGGGCATGGGCAAGCATTCGCGTCCGGTGCATACGCTGGTCCTGTGACGACGGTTATCGGCAGTCGAGCGGACGACGAGCAAGATCAATCGAGGTAGTCGATAGCCCACACCGAGCCGAGGATCGTTGTGGTTGATATCCCCACGTAAGACCATATGAAGTTTGAGACAGCCGCGCATCCAATCCGGCGATCAATTCGCAGGCGTTGGCACTGAACCAACGATGGATGCCACACTCGCCCAAATCATCGAAACAGCCCCAATTCCCCATACTTCCCACGATTTCTCCCGGGTGTATCCCACTGGTTGTCCACGCGACTTTCTACCTAAGATGAAGGAATCATGCGCGTTAATTCGGTACCTGCACGCGCATGGAGGGAGGCAGTAGGCAGCGTCGGGACCGACGCCAGCGGATGTTCCCGTCATGGATGCGAAAGTGAGCGCGTCCGCTGCCAGTTTTGCGACTGCAGCGGCGCCAACGGGCGCGGCGGCAATGGCCGCGCGGACGGCGTCCGGCCGCCTTGGCCGAACCGCTTCGCTGCGCCACGCGTTTCTCGCAATCGTTTGCGTTTTGAGTGCGGCACCCGCCGTGCTCGCCGGGGTTCCCGCCGATGCCGACGATACGCCCGACACCGTACGCATCGCCGCCGCCACGAGCCCCGCCGATTCCCGCGATCTCGCCATTTCTTCACACGACACGGCCGTGCGTCAGGTCGTGCTCGGCATCATCAGCTTCACGCGCTGGCCGACGACGCCGGTTCGCCTGCATCTGTGCGTGACGGGCCGGCCCGACTATGCACGCGGCCTGACCGACACGCTGCAGGCAGGCTCGACGCTGCTCGACGTGCAGCGCGTGCGCTTCGACGATCCCGCGCTCGGCATGGTCTGCGACGTCGTCTATCTCGGCACCCTGAGCGAAGGCGAGAGAACGCGGGTGAGGTCGGCAGTGGCGGGCCATCCGGTCCTGACGATCTCGGAGCACGATCCGTCCTGCACCGCAGGCGGCATGTTCTGTCTCAACGTCGACGGCGAACGCGTGTCGTTCGACATCAATCTCGACGCCGTGGCGCGCAGCGGCGTGCGCGTGCACCCGAACGTGCTCAATCTCGCACGACGGCCGGTGATGCCATGACACGGTCCGCGCCCCCCGTTTCCGCTTCGCGCCTGCCGCGCCCGACGCTGCAAAGCGTGTTGCGTCGTGCGCACCTGCGCCTCGCGTTCGTCGCCGTCGCGATGGCCGCGGTGTCGTTGATCGTCGTCGCCGTGATCGCGTTGCGAGCGTATGCCGGCAACAACCTGAACCTGCTGGCGCGCTCGCTCGGTTATACCGTCGAGGCGGCGCTCGTGTTCGGCGATCGCATCGCGGCGAACGAGGCGATCGGGATGATCGCCGGCGACGAGGACGTCACGCAGGTAGTCGTCACCGACAGCAAGGGACAACTCTTCGCGACGTGGCAGTTGCCGGCCGGAAACGGGATCGCGCGGCTCGAGCGCGCCGTCGCCGCCGTGGCGCTACCCGGGCCGGTTACCGCCCCGGTGATGCATGACGGCATCATCGTCGGCCACGTCGTCGTACGCGGCCGAGGACATCAGTTCTTCGGCTTCCTGCTCGGGGGCGTCGGCGGCATTCTCGGCTGTCTCGCCTTCAGCGTGTTCGGTGCGTATGTCAGCTCCAAGCGTCTGCTGCACGACATCGTTTCGCCGCTGCGCGCGCTGGCGGGCGTCGCGCACGCGGTGCGGCGCGAGCGTGCGTTCGGGCGCCGCGTCGAGCCCGCGGCGATCGACGAACTGAACCAGCTCGGCGACGACTTCAACGCGCTGCTCGACGAATTCGAAGACTGGCAGAACACGCTGCGCGACGAGAACGCGTCGCTCGAACACAAGGCGACGCACGATGCGCTCACCGGGTTGCCCAACCGCGTGCAGTTCGAGTCGCGCCTCGCGCTTGCGCTTTGCGATGCGACGTTGACGGGGCAGCGCGTCGCCGTTCTTTATCTCGACTGCGACCGCTTCAAGGAGATCAACGATTGTCTCGGCCACGACGCCGGGGACGCGGTGCTGATCGGCATCGCGTCGCGGCTGCGCACGCGGGTGCGCGAGGCCGATCTCGTCGCGCGCCTGGGCGGCGACGAGTTTGCGGTGATGCTGGCGACGGTGCCCGAAGCGGGCAGCGTGTGCCGGATCGCCGACGAGATTTTGTCCGGCATGGCGCTGTCGATCGAGCTGTCCGACGGCCGCGTGGTGGCCACCATGATGAGTGCCGGCATTGCGCTGTATCCCGATCACGCGTCGGACGCGAGCGGCTTGCTGCGCGCGGCGGATATCGCGATGTACCGCGCCAAGCGCGCGCGGCCGGGATCGTGGAGGTTGGCGGAGAGCGTTGCAGGGCCGGTGTGACGTTGATCGACTCGCGCTGCGGGCGAGGCCGCAGCGGCGGTTAAAAGAAGCGCTTGCAGAGCGGGCGCGATAGAAGGGGATGCGAAATGAACCACTCGTTTCCTGTGAGCATGGGGCGGATGTGCGTCGGGAGTGCGCTGCTGCTGGGCATGCTGCTGGGGGGCTGCAAGACGCCGCCGCTTCATCGCGGGCTGACGCAGACGCAGGTCACGGCGCTGAAGTCGGCCGGGTTCCAGGAGACCGGGCAGGGATTCGAGTTCGGTTCGACCGGGCCGATTCTGTTCGATTTCGATCGGTACAACCTCAAGCCGGATGTCAGGCGGATCGTCGAGCGGATCGGGCGGACGTTGCAGTCGGCGGGAATCAACGGGGTGCGGGTTTATGGGTACTCGGACGACGAGGGGGAGGCTGCTTACGATTTGGAGTTGTCGAGACGGCGGGCCGAGGTCGTTGCTGTCGAACTGGTCGACGTCGGACTCGATGCGAAGCGGATCGCGATCGTCGGGAAAGGGAAGCGCGATCCGGTAGGAGACAACAAGACGCCGGCAGGGCGGGCGCAGAATCGGCGGGCGGCGATTGTGGTTTCGCCGCGGTGAGGGAGGTGCGCCGCGATATCGATTGCACGCCTGCCGACCAGTAGGCTGTCTAGTATGGTTGCTCAAACACTGCGCCCGGAATGCCTTGGTGCGGTCAGTTCGTTTTAACTGTTTCCTGCCATTGTCACGCAGACGCCTGAGGATGCAGTGTCACGGTTTTCATTGCAGGCCGTCGCGGTGCTTCGGCGCGGCGTGCCGCCTCCGGGCACCCGGCCGGTGGTCTCTTTTTCGGATTTTCAGGGCCCGAACGAAAACGTTTGCGGGGCATCTTTCAAGCGGTCGGGTTTTACCCTACATTATCGGGGCTGCGGGCCGGCGAGCCGGCTCATGGAACCTGAGATCACACGCAAGGAACAAGAATGAGTTTCGCTCCGAACGGGGGTATTCCCAGTGGATTGGGCGGTAGTGCGCTCGGCTCGTTGAGCGCGCTCGGGGGCCTCGCCGGCCCGGTGGCGTCGAGTGTGGCCGGCAGCCTGGGGCCGCTCGCCGGCCTGGCCGGGCACGTCGACACCGTCCAGCGCGCGATGCAGCTCGCGCAGACCGGCTTCTCGCTGATGGACAAGACGCCCGGCGCGATTGCAGAGGCGATCAACGGCGCAGCCAACCCGGCACGCCTGACCCAGCTCAACCGCTATGTGACGCTCGACACGCCGCTCGGCCCGGATGTGCTGCTGGTCAGCGCGGCCGTCGTCGACGAGCACGTGAACCGCTTGCCGGAAATCCACCTCGACCTGCTGTCGCATCGCCACGACCTGCGGCCCGAGGACCTGATCGGCCAGCAGGTCAAGATCCGCTTCGACCAGCAGGCGCGCCTGTCGACGCTCGAACGCGTCGTGGCGTCGGGCACCGGCGACAACGACCGCTATTTCGACGGCTACGTCGCGTCGTTCGACCGCGCCGGCAACCCCGGGAACGTCACGCAATACCACCTGACGGCCGTGCCATGGTTCTGGTTCCTGACACGCTCGACCGACTGCCGGATCTTCCAGAACAAGACCGCGCAGGACATCCTCACCGAGATCTTCCAGGAACACGGTTTTTCCGATTTCACGTTCGACATCCGGACGAGTCAGAAGCCGCTCGAGTACGTCGTGATGTACCAGGAGAGCTACTACAACTTCTGCGCGCGGCTGATGGAGCAGGAGGGGCTCGTGTGGACGCACCGCTACGAGAAGGATAAGCACTTTCTCGTGATCGGCGACACGAACCTGCTGTTCCGCCCGATCGAAGGGCTCGCCACCGTGCCGTTCGCCGCGACCGAGGCCAGCGAGGGCGGCGGCATCGACCAGTTGCACGAAGGCCGGCGCTTCGGCGTCGGCAAGGTCACGTTCCGCGACTTCAATCACCAGAATCCGTCATCGCCGCTGATGCTGGTGGAGGCCGGGCCGCAAAACCTCAAGCATGCGCGGCTCGATGCGACCGAGCGGTTCGAGCACCAGTCGCTGTACGACCACGGCGACGACGGCAACCGCTACGCGCGTTACGCGATGGAGGCCGAGGAGGCGCAAGCCCATCGTTATACCGGCGCCGGCTATGCGTGGCGCATGACGACGGCGGGCGCCGTGACCGTCGCGAACCACCCCGTCCTCGAAAACAACCAGGAGTACGTGATCCTGCACGTGCGTCACGAGGCCGTGAACGACTATACGCAGCACAGTGCGAAGCTGCCGTACCGCAACAGCTTCTCGCTGCTGCCGAAGAAGATCCCGTACCGCGCGCCGCGCGCGACGCCGAAGCCGGTGATTCACGGCACGCAGTCGGCGATCGTCGTCGGGCCGAAGGGCGAGGAAATCTATACGAACGGCAGCGCGGTGAAGGTGCATTTCCCGTGGGACCGGCGCGGCAAGAAGGACGGCTCCGATTCGATGTGGGTGCGCGTGTCGCAACCGTGGGCGGGCGACGGCTGGGGCGCGGCCGCGATTCCGCGGATCAAGCAGGAAGTGCTGGTGGCGTTCAATCAGGGCGATCCGGATAACCCGGTGATCGTCGGCCGCGTGTTCAACGGCGAGCAGGGCAACCCGTATCATGGCGCGGCCGGCCAGACGATGGGGATCAAGAGCCAGACGCACAAGGGGCAGGGGTCGAACGAGTTGCTGATGAGCGACGTCAATGGCGCACAGATGTTCTACATGCATGCGCAGAAAGACATGCATACCGTTGTCGAGGACGCGCAATGGACTCAAGTTCTCAAAGGCGACCGGACCGTCGAGGTCGGCAAGGGCAACCATACGACGGCTGTCACGGTTGGCAACCTGTCGGACGTTGTCATGCAGGGCAATACGCTGCATCAGACTCCGCAGGGTGTGCACACACTGGAAGCCAAGGAGCTCTGGATCAAGATCGGCGGCGACGGCGGCACGCGTATCCACATGACTGCTGACTCGATCGACATCTATAAGGGCGAGTCGGTGATCCACCTGGATGACAGCAACATCAATATCCAGGCTGCTAGAACCGACATCAATCCGAAGAACGGCTAATACCAATAAGGATAACAAAGCATGTACCAGATGCAGGAAGGCACATTGGCGCTGCCCGTGGAGTGGCAGGACAAAACGATGAACGTATTTGTGTCGGCAGCGACTGGCACGGAGGGCGTGAGTTTCGTGATCACGCGCGAGCGACTGCCGTGGGGCATGAAGTTCGCCGAATATGTGTCAAGCGAAATCCGGAAGGTGGCGAAGCAGGTTCCAGATTATGCCGAGGTGGCAAATGAAGACGCCACCGTATCCGGGCGCGCCGCGCATGTGCACGAGTTTACTTGGACGAACAACCAGGCGCCCATTCACCAGCGGCTGACGATGGTGGAATACGGGCAGGTTGTCCTGATGCTCACCTTTACTGCGCCCGGCACGCTGAGTGACACCCAGCGTGAACAAATCCGGGCGGTGATTCAGAGCCTTCAGTTGCGCGATCCGATCTGAGGCTGCAATGTCGGACACGCCGAATTACGACGAGCCGAGCGGCAGCGCACAGGAACGTCTCGATCAGATCGCCAGGCTGGAGGACGGTGAAGCCGCGAAAGCGGCCGAGCAGCCGTTTTACGAGCACCTCAACTACGGGATGCTTGGCGCCGATGCGGGCCTGACCGCCGTTGAGGGGACGGCCGCCGGGCTGAGTGCGGCCGGTACAGCGCTGGCTGGTGGCGCGACCGGCGGGGCGGCACTGGGTGCGGGCGCGGTCGCGGCGGGCACGGTCATGCTTCCGCTCGCGATTGCAGTCGGTGGCGCCTGGGCACTCGACAAGGTTGGTTTCACTGGATGGCTCTCCGGGCAATTCACGCGGGTCGGCGATGCACTGGGCCTGACGATCGGCCACGGCGATCCGCATCCCGCCTGCGTAGGCGATCGCATCGCGCATTCGTCGGGGTTTATGGGGATCCTCACCGGCATTGCCGTCGGGGTGGCGATCGGTGTCGCGGTGGCGGCTACTGTGGCGACTGGCGGGCTCGTCGGCGGGTTGATCGTCGGGGCGTGCCTGGCGGGCGGCCTGACGCTCGGCGGTGCGCTTGCGTCGGCCAGTCAGAGCATGGGCAGCAACTGTGGGGAGATCAAGACTGGATCGGACAATGTGTACTTCGAGGGCAAAAAGGTCGCGCGTGTCACGGATCTGGTGAAGTGTGATCACCATTCGAGCGCACCGCAGGCGCTCGTCGACGGCAGCAAAACCGTGTTCGTCAACGGGCTGCCGCTGGTGCGGATCGGCCACGAGACCCACTGCAGCGGCAAAGTCAATTCGGGGCGCAACAGTATCTGGATCGACAAGACGACTGGAAATTATGGCCCGAAGAACCCGGAGCTGTCCGCGACGCAGGAATTCCTGGCGGGTTTGATCGGCGGGATTGTAGGCGGCGGAGTTGGAAAAGTTGGCGGCAAGGGGCTGCGGGCGGTGCGCGAAAAATTCCGGCCCGAGCCCACCCGATCGGCAGAGCAGAGGGGTACCAAGGACGAGAATCGACCGAAGTGCAAGGACCCGGTTGATCCGGTATCCGGAGAAATGCTGGAGATCCGCACGGATCTGGCCATTCCTGGAATCCTGCCTCTTGAGTTCAAACGACGCTATCGGACTCGATCGGACGATCATGGATTGCTCGGTCACCGCTGGTCGGACAACTGGTCGCAGCGATTGGCGTTCGATGGTGGCCGCTTCGTGCGATTCCACGATGGCGCAGGTCTGGTGATCGGCTTTGACGCGCCGGATATGGCGCTCAACGGCATTAACCTGCGTGAGCCGCGTTATCGGCTGGTTGGAAGTCGCCTTGAGCCGCGCATCTTCGATCGTGACACTCGGCAACTGCGTATTTTCGCGCCGCTCGTCGACGGGCGCTCGTCTCGCCTCGAACGGATCGAGGACCTCGACGGCAATACGGTTGCCTTCTCCTACGATTCCACGGGTCGCTTGAGCAACCTGGCCCATAGCGATGGCTATCGAGTGGAAGTGGCCTATCACGGACGTGAACGTGAACCCGAGCGGATCGTTTTGCACGATGCCGAAGGGTATGTGCGAACGCTTGTCGACTATGGCTTCCAGGGCGGCATGCTCAGCCGCGTGGCGAGCCTCCAGTTCGGGGAGTTTCACTATGCCTACGACGAACACGGCTGGATGACCCAATGGCGGGACACAGATCAGACCGATGTTCGATATCGGTACGACACCGCTGGTCGAGTGATCGAGACGGGCACTCGTCAGGGCTATCACACCGGGCGGTTTGTCTACGACGCTGGCCGCACGCGCGTTTTCGACGCCGACGGTGAACGAATTTTCGACTATAACGACGAGGGTTTCGTCACCGCCGAAACCGATCCGCTAGGCCATAGCATCCGCTCGGAATGGGAATTCGGCCGCATGATGGCCCGGATCGATCAGCTTGGGCGACGGACGGACTATCGATACGATGAGCAAGGTCAACTGATTTCCGTTACGGACAGCTCGGGGCGCACGCTTGGCTTCGAATACGATGACGCGCAGCTGCTCACTGGAGCGAGTTTGCCGAACGGCGGCCGGATCAAGCTCGAGTACGATCATCTGCGCCGATTGATTGCACGCACCGAGCCGGATGGCACCAAGACGACCTATCGCTACGGCCCGAACGGCGAACTGCTGCGCATCGTCGCTGGCGATCGCGAAACTCGCCTCGACTACGACGACCGGTTTCGACTGACCGACATCGTATTGCCGACGGGCGCTCGTTTTCGGCGCAAGGTCGACTTGTTGGGTCGGATACTGGAGGAAACGTCGCCCGATGGGCATGTGACTCGCTTCGACTACACCGACGGCCCGGACAATCCTCGTGGCCATCTGAGAGCGATTACGCGCCCCGATGGTACGGTTTCGAAAGCGCAATACAACAGCGAGGGCTTGCCGGTTGAGTGGATCGATCCGCTCGGTCGCACGACTCAGCGAACCTATGGTCCGTTCGATCTGCTCACGGCATCGATTGATGCTGCCGGCCATGCCACGCGTTTCGAGTACGACCACGCGACGCGATTGACCAAGGTCGTCAACGCACTGGGTGAAGCCTACACCTACCGCTACGATGCAGCTGGGCGGCTCGCAACGGAAATCGACTGGGGCGGCCGCACGACCCAATACGAGCGGGACGCTGCCGGGCGCCTCCTCACGAAAACACTGCCTGATGGTGGACAGTGGCGTTACACGTACGATGGTTTCGACCGTCTCGTCGAGGTCGATGCTGGGGATGTGAAGCTTGCGTATCGCTATGACTTGAGTGGACGATTGGCGTCAGCCGAAGTGCAAGGCGAGCACGCTCATGTGACGCGCTTTGCTTACGACAGGAACGGACGACTGATCGGCGAGGATCAGCACGGCGAACTGCTGCGGCACGTCTACGACGCTGAGGGGCAGCGGCGTCTGCGGATGACGCCGCGGCGGGAGACGGCCTATGCATACGATGCACTGGGTGCGCTGACGCAGGTCGGAGGGCTCACGATCCATCGCGACGGCCTGGGGCGTGAAATCGGTCGGCAAGCGGGGACGTTCGTTACTCAGCATCAATACGACGCGCTCGGCCGCCTCCGCCGACAGATCGCGGGCCCTGCCGTAGCATTCGAGGCCTTGCAAGCCGACCCGGCCCATGCGCTCGAGCAATTGACACGACAGGTCTATCATTACGACGCCGCTGGACAACTAGAGCGCGTCGACAGCGACGCCGACACGCTTACGTACCGGCGTGACGCGCGCGGCCAGATCGTTTCTGCAGAAAGTTTGCTGCAGCCGGCGGAGCACTTTCGTTACGACGCGGCAATGAACATTGCCGCGCACGGGCGCCAGGCTCCCGTGGATACTCACCATTACCACCGAGGCGGCCTGCCGGAACGGATCGGCCATGCGCGCTATCGGTACGACTCACGTGGCCGCACGATCGAGAAGACCGTCGAACAGCCCGGGTTCCGGCCAAAGACGTGGCAATACACGTGGGATGGGCTCAATCGGCTAGTGAAGGTTGCGACGCCCGAACGCGGGGTGTGGCTGTACCGCTACGATGCTTTCAACCGCCGAGTCGAGAAGCAGCGACTCGGCAGCCGCGAAACCGTGAAGTTCCTATGGGACGGTCCGACGCTGGCCGAGCGCTGGATCGAGCAGCGAGACGGTACGACTGGTCAGGTCGTGACCTGGCATATCGAGCCGGGCAGTTTCTCCCCGCTCGCGCAGGAGACCGAGGATGGTCTATATCCGATCCTGACCGACCAGATCGGCCTGCCGAGAGCCGTGTTCGACGAACAAGGCCAGCCGGTGTGGAGGGCCGCGTATTCGTTGTGGGGAAAACTGCTGCCGGTTAGGCGAGCAGCTAACGACATACACAACACGCCGATCGACACGACGCTACGCTTCCCTGGTCAATGGGCAGACGATGAGACCGGGCTCAGCTACAACCTGAATCGCTACTACGATCCCGATTCCGGGCAGTATCTCAGCTCCGATCCGATCGGACTGGAGGGCGGGCTGCGGACGCAAGGTTACGTCGCCGATCCTTTCGTCGAGTTCGATCCCCTCGGCCTCGCTACGTGCGAGACTAGCGACTCTCAAATTGATAAGGGTTTGAGCGGCCGGGGGGTTCGCCCGGGGCCAGGTGAGCGTTCGCTGACGCGGGAGCAATATCGCGAATTGATGCGTAATCGAAATCAGGGCGATGCACTACAGGCCGCTTTGGATCAGAAGATTGCGTCTCAGGACTACGTCTATCGCGCAACTACGTGGAAAGCTATTGAAAATTACCGCAAGCAAGGCAGCATCAGTGGCTATAAGGGTGCAGGAACGTACATGTCGACAGACTACGTCGGGACAAATCAAGGCGTGCTGATGGATCGCGGTCAGGTTTTCCAACACTGGGGGCCGCCCGACGTATTGTTGAAAATCCCGACATCGGAGCTCTCTTCGGCAACCGTACCAAGACCGCTCGGAGGAAAACTTTCGGTTGGATGGGAGCCAGAAACGTCGTTCTATCCGGCAGCAGGATCTGGTGGACAGAATCAGTTCATGGGAACAACGAAATCGTGGTCTGACGACTGGATTATTCCAGTCGACAAATCAATGTGAACGTCATGGATCAAGATATTCAAGATATGTTTCGGCGCTACCGCGATCGAGGTGTTGATTTGCAACAGCTACGCGCATGGTTAGATAACCAAGGAGCACGCGTCGAAGCACAAATTCCACGAGGTCAGTTGCTGAAGCTTCGGCGGGGAAGCGAAGCCCAGAGCAACGGAGCGATCGCTCAGTTGCTGCCCGCGTGCACGCACTGCCGTGGTATCGGGTTGCCCAAGCAGTTCGTGTCGCGCATGGAGTATCAGCAATATTCACAACGCCGTGATGCTGCTGTTGCAAGCGGAATTCTTACGGAAATCGTTCCGCCGCTTTTTGATTCCGAGGGCCCAGGCTCGGCAGGTTCTGCAATGTACTATCGTTGCTCTCAGTGTCATTCGATTTGGGTATTCGTGGAACCTGAGAGGGCGGAAAATGGATCATGGAATAGAGTTATTTAAATTAAATTCCATATGACCCGTCGGAAAAAAGGCGTGGTGACCAAGGGCAGTCATGTGCCTGTGGTGCTGGATATGCAAGACAGTAATTGGGCGTCGTTGCCGCTACGACTGCTTGCTGCAACGAATTGCTATTGCATTGTTTGGCGTGAAGTGCGTGGTTGTCCAATCGAGAGGGTATGAGTACTGGAATTGCAATTTACGGGATGGATCCGACTCAGGCCGTCTCCACTCTAGAGGCGGCTGAAGATCTATTTCGTCAATTGGGCTCGGAGGCAACCAGGGCGATATTTTTTTAAATTCGTCGTTCGAGGTGGGGAGAGAACTGTTGACGATCAAGAAACATCTCTCCCTGATCTGAGGTCAACAATATCGAATGGGGAAGTTTCCGCATTTCAGGTATTTAATGAAGTTGGCGTTCCGGCTATTTCGTTTGGTTGCAATGTCCCGGAATTTTTTGAGAAAAACTCAGGATGATTTATCCTTTGAACGTACTCAACGAGAATCACTTGGAGATTCGCATCGATGATATTTCATTGAGGGAATGGATTATGTCTGATTCGTCTCGAGGTTCCTTGAGAAGTATTCCAGACAATATGTGGCTCTGGGCCGTCGAGGAGGCAGATTTGACCGCAGTAAACAACGCTTGTGGAGAAGCAGGGATATTGCTCGCTTGGCAAAAAGCACCTGCGAATAAACCGGCGCGGAAATTGCCCTGAGGTCATTTTCAGAACGGTGCGAATCGTAACCAACTTACGGCGGTTGCGGATCTGGAGACCGAGGATGGTCTATATTCGATCCTGACCGACCAGACCGGCCTGCCGAGAGCCGTGTTCGACGAACAAGGCCAGCCGGTGTGGAGGGCCGCGTATTCATTGTGGGGAAAATTGCTGCCGGTTAGGCGAGCAGCTAATGACATACAGAACACGCCGATCGATACGACGCTACGCTTCCCTGGTCAATGGGCAGACGATGAGACCGGGCTCAGCTACAACCTGAATCGCTACTACGATCCCGATTCCGGGCAGTATCTCAGCTCCGATCCGATCGGACTGGAGGGCGGGCTGCGGACGCAAGGTTACGTCGCCGATCCTTTCGTCGAGTTCGATCCCCTCGGCCTCGCTACGTGCGAGACTAGCGACTCTCAAATTGATAAGGGTTTGAGCGGCCGGGGGGCGCCCGGGGCGGCCGCGCTGCGCGACGTCGGCAGCGCGCCGGACAGGGTAGGGCAGCCGTAACTCCAGCCACCCAAAACCCCGCATCACCAAACAATATCGCAAGACGACCGCGACGTCCCCGCACCGCCGGTAGCCGTGCATTTCGTCCCCGATCCGTTGTCGTAGAACGTCCGCGTCTCCGGTTGCCGCACCGACGGATCGAACGGATTCGGCGCGCCGTGCGGACCGCGAGGTGCATCGTACGGCCGCTGGGGCGCATACACCCCCCCACTTCCAACTGACCGAGAGCCGGTCGCGCGCAGGTATTCGTTCCAGTGCTGCTCGCGCTGCTCATACCCGGGCACTGCGCGACCCAAACTGTCGCTCCCGCCCGCGCCAAGCGCGACGCGGTTCGGAGCCGAGAGAAAATCGGGTTCGTGTTTAAAAGAAGGCGGCGATGCCACGAGCGCATCTCTTGTCACCTGCAACGGCCGCGTATCCGGCGTATCGAACGGGCTACGTTCGGTGGGGGCGGCGAACTGCACGCTTCGACGGCTCATCCGCGCAGCATGCCCGTCATCCCGAGCAACCGCACGCCGCTCCGAGCGGAACACATTGGCACCGGCCGATCGATCGGTCAGCGTATCGCGTTCCGAAGCATGGGAAGTCGAAACAGAGAGCGCGCACGCGATCGCGGCGGCGGAACACAGGCGGAAAGGGCAATTCATGGGCGATCCGAAGCAGGTGATGTGCATTGGACAAAACGGCAGATCACTGGCTGGCGGCGGGGCGACGAGCGGGTGTCGACGCGGCCCTGAGGCGATTGCGAGGTGCGGCGGGCGCGACTTGCACGAAGGCTGGCTGGATTGCGGAAGCGAGTTCGCATTATTTCACGGGGGTGTCAGGATTTCCGTGTTCAAGGCAGGTTGAGTAATTACACGGAAGGCCGAACGAATCGATCTGCGTAAAGGATAGCGAACTGGTTCATGGCCGTCTTCCAGTCATGCGCGGCACTTCCCCAATTCGCGGTGATGTTGCGCAAGGCCAGCCAGATGAGTTTGGTCGCGGCCTCGTCGCTCGGGAAGTGGCCACGGGTCTTGATGATCTTGCGCAGCTGCGAGTTGATATTTTCAATCGCGTTCGTCGTGTAGATGATCTTGCGCACACCCGGAGGGAACGCAAAGAACGGGATCACGCGATCCCAGGCGTTGCGCCACGCGCTACTGACAGTCGGGAATTTCTGGCCCCACGGCCCATCCGCAAACGCATCGAGTTCGGCCTGAGCGGCTTCCGCGCTGGGCGCGGCGTAGATCGGTTTGATCGCCGCGGCCAGTCCCCGGCGGTCTTTCCAACTGGCGTAATCGAGGCTGTTGCGGATGAGGTGGACGATGCAGGTCTGCAGCGTGGTGGCGGGGAATACGGCGGCCAGCGCTTCGGGCATGCCCTTGAGCCCGTCAGTGACGGCAATCAGGATGTCGTGAACGCCGCG